>CAZYKI010000052.1:0-8401 GCA_964648035.1 uncultured Candidatus Puniceispirillum sp.
ATTGGGACCTGCTGGTATGGCTGTGGGAACACCTCGCTTCCCAACCCGTCAACGATGCGGATGGGCATTACCGCTGACGGCCGGTTGGTCCTGCATCAAGGCGCAATGGATATCGGGCAAGGCGCTAATACGGTGATCACCCAGATCGCTGCCGATGCGTTCGGGGTGCCGGTGCATCTTGTCGAGATTGTCGATGGCGATACGGATCTGACGCCGGATTGCGGTAAAACCTCGGCGTCACGCCAAACCTTTGTGTCGGGCAAGGCGGCGCTGTTGGCGGGGGCGGCGTTGCGTCAGGCGGTGTTGCGTCATGCCAATGTCGATGCCGATGCGAGCCTTGCGTTTGACGGGAACAGCCTTGTGCTGACCGCACCATCGCAAGCCGGTACGCGCATCGATCTGGCCCAACTCGCGGTTAATGATCACGGCTATGTCTTTATGGCCGAGGAAACCTATGACCCGCCTACGAGTGCGCTTGATGACAAGGGCCAAGGCATTCCCTATGCGGTCTATGGCTATGGCGCGCAGATCATGGAATTGTCGGTTGATACCGGTACCGGCGTGGTCCGGTTAGACCGGGTGACAACCGCGCATGATGTCGGGCGGGCGATCAACCCGCTGCTTGTCGAAGGCCAGATTGAAGGCGGTGTCGCGCAGGGGATTGGGATGGCGCTGATGGAAGATTATCAGCCCGGACGCACCGAAAACCTGCATGATTATCTGATCCCGACAATCGGCGATGTGCCGGTATTTGAGCATGTGATCATCGAGGTCGCCGATGCAGAAGGCCCCTATGGGGCCAAAGGGCTTGGCGAACATGTATTGATTCCGACAGCACCGGCTATTTTGAACGCTATCCGGCACGCAACGGGGGCCTCTATCCAGCATCTGCCAGCAACCCCAGACAAGGTCGCGGCGGCGATTGCTGCGGTAAAACAGACGAGGCCCGCATGACTGAAACCAGCCGCCGTGATCAGCGCGTTGAACAGAAAATCCGGTGCGATGCCTGTCCGGTGATGTGCTATATCGCCGATGGCAAGTCGGGCGCCTGTGATCGTTATGCGAATGAGCAGGGCCAGCTGGTCCGGCTGGACCCGCTGGTCGTGATGCAACGCCGGGTCGATGCCGGAGGCAACTTGGTGCCGTTTCTTGACCCGGATGAACCGTGGAACGGTGATCTGATTGCGCCGCAGGATGCCTTTGTGACCGCGGTTGGTGCTGGTACCACCTATCCTGATTACAAACCAGCGCCGTTTATCGTGTCGAGTGTGGTCGATGGTGTCGATATGGTCACCGTGGTGTCTGAGGGCATTTTTAGCTATTGCGGTGCCAAGGTAAAAATTGACACTGATCGGCATATCGGGCCGGAACGGGCTGTGGTGCGGGTTGATGGCGAGCCTGTCGGCCATGTCACAACCGGCGAATATGGGTCGCAAATGCTGTCGCTTGGCGGGGTTAATCATCTGACCGGCGGCGGTAAGAAAGAAGGCCGGGTCACCTGTGCAACATTGCTGGCTTTGTGTAATGGGGCGCCGGTAGAGATGCAGATCGATGACGGGTCCAGCCTGACCCTACAGGCGGGTCAGCCGCCGATCATCAACGGCACGCGCGAGGAACGAATGCGGGTTGGCTGTGGGTCGGCAACAATCGGTATGTTCGCGGCGCAATGGCAGGGACTTGTTGACGAGGTGGTGGTGGTCGATGATCACATTACCGGCGTGATGTCCGAGCATCAGGCCGGCAAGGTGCTTGACTGGCCGGCAAGCGGTATCAAGATCATTGGCCGGCGGTCAACGCCGGGGCGGTATTTTCAGGTGGCCGAACCCGGCACCGGATGGGGCGGCACAAATTTGACGGATCCGTTGGCTATTTTAGGCCCGTTTGACCCGAAAATCGCCACGCCAGGCCAAACGCTGTTGATGGTGTCGACGACCGGTGAGCAATTTGCCTATTACGAATTGGATGATGCCCTGACACCGATCGAACGGCCGATGCCGGACCGGCTGCAAGCGTCAATTCGGCGCATTGACGAAAATTGCGAACCTGCACTGACCTCGGTGGCCTTTATGGGCGGGGCCGGCGGATCACTGCGCGCCGGGGTGACCGAAAACCCGGTTCTTTTGACGCGGTCGGTCAAAGACGCGCTGACAAAAGTGACCTGCGGCGGCGCGCCGGTCTATATTTGGCCCGGTGGTGGCATCACCTTGATGGTGGATGTAACGACAATGCCGGACAATGCGTTTGGCTATGTGCCAACGCCGGCGCTGGTGGCGCCAATCGAATTCACCATGCGGCAAAGCGACTATCTGGCACTTGGCGGTCATATGAGCCATGTGCAGACGATTGAAGATGTGTTGGCTGGTCAGGTCGGGCGCCAAAATGATCACAAGCTGGCCGGCAAAAGGCGGGTCGGGCAAAAGCCGCAAAATCCGTGGCCATTTGAGGGCTGACGCGTGTCGCCGCACCGGCCGATATTGAAAGCTACCGGCACCATGCCGGTTCCTATCATGTCGCCTAATCTGCCGGCTCGCCCCGGTGAGGCTGTGACTATGGCGTCGGGTGCGACGGCAGCATGGATAGCTGGCCAGCGCCTGCATTTGCAGCATGGCCCCATCGATCTGATTATCGGCGCTGACGGCGCGGCTGACAAGGTTGGTGCCGCCTTTGCCGCAGCGGCCAACTGTTTTGCCGAATTATTGCCGCAACTGGTGGCCGAACTACCGCATTTGCGCCAGCCCGCTCGCCAGGATATGCCTGTATTAAAAGGGCCGGTGGCCGCCCGTATGCAGGCCGCGGTGAACCGGTTTCTGTCTGGCCCGGCACCGGCCCCCTTTGTCACCGCGATGGCAGCGGTGGCCGGTGCGGTCGCCGACCATGTGCTTGCCGCGATGAGTGCGGCGGCCGGTCCCGGATTGCCGCGCGCCTATGTCAATAATGGGGGCGATATTGCACTCACTCTTGGTCCGGATGCGTGCTTTGAGATTGGGGTTGCCGATGATCGGGACGTGCGTTTTAGCGATTTCATGCAATCTGGTCACGTCGGGCAGCCAGTTGCGCTGCCGGTCCATGGCCAGATTCGTCTTACCAGGGCGAGTGGTGTTGGCGGGGTCGCAACCAGCGGCTGGCGTGGCCGCAGCCTGTCATGCGGCATTGCCGATTCGGTGACGGTGCTGGCGGCCAATGCGGCAACCGCCGATGTGGCGGCAACGCTGATTGCGAATGCGGTCACGGTTGAATCGGATCAGGTAAAGCGGGCACCGGCATCCGAGATCGACCCGGACAGTGACCTTGGCGACAGGCTGGTGACAGTTGATGTGGGGCACCTGTCGGATGACGAGGTCGGCGCCGCATTGACGCATGGCCAGCGCCTTGCCGATAGCCTGTGCGCTAGCGGCCATATTGTTGCGGTCTATGGGCGGCTTGGCGGCCGCGGGTTTGTCGTTGGGCAACAGCCGGGCGATGGCTAGCAGGATCGTCTGATAGGATGGCTTTGGCTTTGTTCTGCGGTGTGATTTTGCTACATAAGGCAGGGGGCTTTTGATAACCAAGACCGGCAGGCCAGCCGGCAAGACGGGTCGGGCATGACAAAACTGATAGTGTTTGACAAGGATGGGGTAATCCTTGATCTGGAGGCAACATGGTTGCCGGTGGCATGTGCGGTGGCGCATTACACCGCAAGCCGTATCCCGGCTGATTGGGCCGGCGATATCAGCGGCACCGAATTGCTGACGGCGATTGGCGTTGACGAGGCCACCGGAACGATTGATTCACGCGGTATTTTCGCGGCCGGCAGTTTTGCCGAGATGCGCGATTGCTGGCAGGCGATGTTGCCGGACCATATGATCCGGTTGGATCAAGATCAGCAATATCGGCATGATGTGCAGGCCCTTGTCGCGCGGCATGGGCGGCAAAACACGGTGTCCAAGGGTGATGTTGTCACGCCGCTGCGCACCCTTTATGACGCTGGTTATGCGCTGGCGGTGTTGACCAATGATAATGAATCCAGCGCGCGTGCCAGCCTTGATGATCTGGATGTGCATGGGCTGTTTTGCGCGGTGATTGGGGCAGATAGTGGGTTTGGCGCAAAACCGGCTGGTGCTGGGTTTTTACAATGTTGCCACATTGCCGGGGTAACACCGGCCGATGCGGTGATGGTGGGCGATACTTTGGCCGATTATGGTGCCGCTAAGGCAGCGCATGCGGGCGGATTTATCGCGGTCGCTGACGGGTTTGATTTGCGGCCACATCAGGATATTGGCGCCGATGAGGTGATTGCCCGCATTGACGAATTACCGGATCTGATGCGCCGGCGATCTGTCAAAGCATTGTAACAATAGACCAAGACAAAGGAACTGGCGCGATGAATGAACAGGGTACAGCCCGGCCGCAGACGGTGATCATTGGTGCCAGTCATGCCGGCGTGGCGGCGGCCGAACAATTGCGCGGCGCTGGCTATGTTGGCGGTATCGTCATCCTTGACCGCTTGGCTGGCCAACCGCTTGAGCGACCGCCCTTATCCAAAGCGTTTTTGCAAAATACCGAGCAAGATGACGCAAAATTCCGGCTACGGCGCGATGAGTGGTTTGCAGCACAGGATGTTACCTTGATCGATGGCCATGCGGTAACCCAAATCGATGCAGCCGGTCAGACCGTCCGGCTCGATGACCGGCGCGAATGGGGCTATGACAATCTGATACTTGCGACCGGCGCGGTGCCGCGCCAGCTTGCGGCGGCGCAAGGTCTTGATCGGGTTTTTGTTTTGCGCGACCCGACGCATGCCCGGCAATTGCGGGCGGCGATGGCGACCAGCAGAACGGCAATCGTTATCGGGGGCGGGTATATCGGATTGGAGGCGGCTGCCAGCATGGCCAAGGCCGGGATCACGGTTCATGTCATTGAAATGGCGCCGCGCTTGCTTGCCCGTGTCGCCAGCCCGCAGATGTCTGATTTTTTCGCCAGCTTGCAGCAAAGCTATGGTGTTCATATTCATACCGGCCAGCAACAGGTCAAGATCATGTCAAAAGCAGGCGGTTTTACCGGGGTTGATTTTGGCAACGGAACGGTGATTGCTGGCGACTTACTGTTGGTTGGAATCGGGGTTGAGCCGGATACCGGGCTTGCCGTGGCAGCCGGACTTGATGTCGATAACGGTATCGTGGTCGATGCGCGGATGCGGACATCGGTGCCGCATATTTATGCGATCGGTGATGCGGCGCGCCGCGATGACCGCGCGGTGCGGATTGAATCAGTGGATAACGCCCAATGTGGGGCGGCCATTGTCGCCGCAACGATTTGCGGGATCGATCCACCGCCGGTTACCGCCCCGTGGTTTTGGTCGGAACAATTTGATGTGCGCCTGCAATCGGCAGGGCTTGTACCGCCGCCGTCGGCATCAAGCCACTATATTGTCCGCCCTGGCAAGCGGGATGGGGGGTTCTCGGTCTGGAGTTTTGATGACAAGCGCCTGATAGCGGTTGAGGCGGTGCGTGATCCTGCCAGCTATATGCTTGGTAAGACGTGCCTAGATCGCGGTCTTTCACCAGATCTGGACAAGCTTGGCGATCCGGTTTTTGATCTAAAAGCGTTTGTGGCAGGAGACAAGTGATGAGCTATAACCGCGTCGGCATCGATGCCCTGCCTGGTGATAACAAAACGTCTGGTGATGGCACAACAAGGGCATCCGGGCCGATAGCCGCCGATTTTCGCAGTGATACGGTTACACGGCCAACCCCAGCGATGCGGGCGGCGATGGCGGCGGCGGCGGTTGGCGATGATGTCTATGGTGACGATCCGACGGTCAATGCCCTCGAATCACGGGTGGCGGCAATGCTTGGCAAGGAAGCTGGATTGTTTGTCGCCAGCGGGACCCAGTCAAATCTGGTAGCGGTGCTGACCCATTGCCAGCGCGGGCATGAATTGCTGGTCGGTGACAAATATCATATTTACCGGCATGAGGCTGGCGGCGCGTCAGTTCTTGGTGGTGTGATGATCGAGGCAGTGCCAACCGATGACCGCGGTGCGTTGGACCCAGACCAGGTCATAAATGCGGTCAAGCCGGATGATGTGCATTGCCCTATCACGCAGCTGCTTTGTCTTGAAAACACCGTTAATGGGTATGTGCATGATGGCGCCGCTATCAACCAGCTGGCCACAGCGGGTCGTGCCAAGGGGCTGGTGGTGCATCTTGATGGCGCCCGCTTGATGAATGCGGCGGTGCGGTTGGCGGTGCCGCCAGCTGCATTGGTGGCACCGGTCGATAGCGTGTCGCTGTGTCTGTCAAAAGGGCTTGGGGCGCCGGCCGGGTCGGTCCTTGTCGGGCCAGCGCCCTTTATCCGGCAGGCGCGGCGGGTGCGCAAAATGCTTGGTGGCGGCATGCGCCAGGCCGGGATACTTGCCGCGGCCGGTCTTTTTGCGCTGGATCATCATATTGACCGGCTAGCCGATGATCATGAGATGGCCCAGCATTTGGCGGCCAAGCTGTCCAAAATTCCAGCGATCACCGTCGAACCGAAACGCGTCGAGACAAATATGGTGTTCATGCAGCTGCCGGCCGGATCAGCCGATCCGTTACGCCAGCATTTGGCGGCACAGGGCATTTTGTTGGGTGGCGGTCAGACGGTTGTGCGGCTGGTCACGCATCTTGATGTCGGGTCGGATGCGGTGGACCGGTTGATCTATGCGCTGGACGATTTTTACCGTTCATCCACATTTCGGTAAAAATGCGGAAATAAAATGCCGCAACTGGAATATTTTACTGGTTAACTTGTGCGACACTCCGCCCCAACGAATGGGTTGTTTCAGGTGAGGGAGCGGTATATGTCACTTCAGCTTTCGCTTGGTGCGCGGGTGCGTAAAAGCCCGTTTTTTGATGCGTGTTGCAAGGCCGGTCTCGCCGCGGCGAGCGTTTACAATCATATGTATATGCCCACCAGTTATGGCGATCCGGTGGCGGAATATGAACGGCTTGTCAATGGCGTGGCGATGTGGGATGTCGCGGTCGAACGGCAGGTGGCGCTAAAGGGGCCGGACGCGTTGGCGCTGGCCCGCATATTGACCCCGCGTAATCTGGATGGATTGCAGATCGGGCAGGGCAAATATGTGCCGATCTGTAACTATCAAGGTTATTTGATCAATGATCCGGTTTTGCTGCAAATTGATGATGATGAGATTTGGCTATCAATCGCCGATAGTGATATCGGCCTTTGGGCCAGCGCGGTGGCTGGAACGCTGGGGCTTGATGTGACCGTGTTCGAGCCCGATGTATCGCCATTGGCGGTGCAGGGGCCAAAAGCCGTTGAGGTGGTGGCCGCGCTATTTGGCGATTGGGTGCGTGATTTGCGCTATTTCGGATTTCGGCTAACCGAAATTGACGGGATACCGCTGGTGGTGGCGCGGTCAGGCTGGTCCAAGCAAGGCGGATTTGAGCTGTACCTTCGCGATGGCCGCCGGGGAACGGATCTGTGGAATATCGTCGCGGCGGCGGGGGCACCGTTTGGCATTGGCCCCGGCAGCCCCAATTATATCGAACGGGTGGAAAGCGGCCTGATCTCCTATGGTGCCGATACTGACGTCTTCACAACGCCGTTTGAAATGGGGCTTGGCCGCTTTATTGATCTAACCCAACCTGTCGAGTTCATCGGCAAAAAAGCGCTGATAGCGTTAAAAGAGGCTGGTGTCAGGCGCCGCTTTGTCGGGTTGAAAATTGACGGTCCGGCGTTTGAACGGCCAAGTGAAAATCGCTATGATGTGTTGTTTAATGGCGCTGATGCAGGCTTTGTCAGCGCTGCCGCCTATTCGCCGCGTATTGGCAGTAATATCGCGGTGGCTATGGTTTTGGTTGCAGCCATAGAGGCTGGTACCGGGGTTGACGTGATCACCAATGACGGGGTGCGGCACGCGACTATTGTAGATTTGCCCTTTTGTTAGACAGCCGCTAGCTGGCGGGGGTGATCCTGTCGCCCCTTTATGATGATGCCGGTACGTCAATTGGATCCTGAACAGATCGATCGGACCAGCCTTGTAGGCCAAATGCGCGGTGATTTATCCTTTGCACCACATTTCACTGAAATATGAATGCCCCTAACCTTAGGTCTATGCACGGGCATGAAGATGAATTGCTGGTCACAACATTATTGTTGTTGAGTGCGGTCGCCGCTGGGCTGATTTTGCGTTTGCTGCGGCAACCGCCGCTTGTTGGCTATATTGGGGCCGGGCTGGCGCTTGGCCCGTCGGGGCTGGAACTGGTCGATTATTCCGACAATTTATCGACATTGGCCGAGCTTGGCGTGATCATGCTGCTTTACATTATCGGCATGCAATTGTCGGTGCGGGCGTTCTTGATGGTGGTGCGCCCGTCGATGATAGCCAGCGTGGGCCAGACAGTATGCTGTATCGGGCTGGC
>CAZYKI010000052.1:8501-12454 GCA_964648035.1 uncultured Candidatus Puniceispirillum sp.
CTGGCTGCTAGAGGATAATAATGAACTGGCGGTGCTGTTTGGTGTCGGTGTTTGCTGTCTTGCGGCAAGCCTTGGCGGCTATGCCGGCATGTCGCCGGTATTTGGTGCGTTTTGTGCCGGGCTTGCCCTTAGCCATACCACTTTACGAAAGCCGGTTCTTGAGGCCACGCAGCCCTTGCAATCGCTGCTGTTGGTGGTGTTCTTTGTATCTGTCGGTTTGCTGGCTGATCTTGGCTATGTGATGGCGCATCCGGCAATGGTGGCCGGCGTGACGGTGGCTGTATTGTTAGGCAAGACATTGCTTGGCTGGGGCCTGCTATATGGATGCGGCGTGCCGGTTGGCCGGGCGCTGGTGTCGTCTTTGATTACACCGCAGATTGGCGAATTCAGCTTTATTCTTGTGGCCAGTGGTGTGGCATCGGGTATTTTTGTTGGCGGTGAGGTAGATTTCCTGTTTGCGGTGATTGCCGCCAGCCTGTTCCTGTCACCGATCTGGAGTGGGGTTTTGCATTATTTGCTGGTGCGTTATCGAATCCATGATCCACACGGCGGACCACCTGTCGAACCAGTGTCCCACTAGCCAGCCAGCATCCCCGAAAGTGAGTTCGTGCCATAAAGTGAGTTCGTACCCTAAAGTGAAAAAGGCCGCCCATGCTGGACGGCCTTGGCATCTTTCAATGAAATGGGCCAGCATCTTGCCCGGTGCCATACGGCTGGCGGGCTGTCAGCATGACATAGGGTATATTAGTCAACGATGGCGAGGCTGACCGCCGCCATTTTCCCGTTGCGCTGTTCTTCCAGTTCATATGTTACTTTTTGCCCTTCATTAAGGCCATTCAGCCCTGAATTTTGGACAGCAGTAATATGTACGAATACATCGTTGCCTGCTTCATCCGGGTTGATGAACCCGTAGCCTTTTTGGGTGTTGAACCATTTTACGGTACCCTGTGCCATTTAATCTAGTCTCCAACTTCAGCCTTGATCTGCCGGGGATCGCGGCGCATTATCTGTGAGTATGACTTCTATGCAGCCTTGAACCTACGGTTGGATTCCAGTCTCATAAAGCCCTTCGGCTTGTTACATATGGGAACAGCAATATATAAAGTCAAATTATAAATGATGCTTTTGGGTTTTACGGCCAAAAATAGGGCATTATTGGCCTGATGTGACGGACTTGTTTCTGATAATTTGGCTTTTTGCACGTCAGACGATCTTGGTATTTGCCAGCAATGGCACTGGCAGAGCAGCTATCGTTAACAGGGGGCAAGCATGCCGGTCCGTGGCATTATTTTTGCGCTGAGCGCCGGCATTTTATGGGGCCTTGTGCCGCTTTATATCAAATTTGTCGATGCGGCCGACCCCTATGAAATAGTCGCCCAACGGGCCTTCTGGTCGGTCGTGCTGTTATGGGGTATTTGTGCGGCCCGTCGCCACTTGGGTGCGGTTCGCACGATGCTGACAACACCACGCATTGCCGGACAATTTTTGGTTACGACGATATTTTTGACATTGAATTGGGGCATTTATGTCTATGCGGTACAATCCGAGCAGGTGGTGGCCGCGGCCCTTGGCTATTTCATTTACCCGTTATGTACCGTGCTATTGGGGATGATTTTGCTTGGCGAACGGCTTGACCGCTGGGCGTGGACGGCGATTGGGTTGGTGTTTGTCGGGGTGTTGACAAAAGCGGCGATGATCCACGGTGTGCCATGGATATCGTTGATGTTGGCGGGCAGCTTTTCGGTCTATGCGGTGCTTCGCAAACGCATGGGGCTGGACCCGACACAAGGGTTGTTTGTCGAGACCATCATGCTGGCACCGTTGGTGATCGGATTTTTTGGCTGGATGCTTGCCAAGGATATACCGCTGTTTTTTGGCGGTGGGGCTGGCAATGTTTTCTTGGCGATCACCGCCGGCGTCATCACCGTTGTGCCGCTGATCCTGTTTCACGCCGGCAATCGTGATCTTAGCATGACCATGGCAAGCCTGATTTTTTACAGCAACCCCACTATGCAATTGCTGTTGGGGGTTCTGCTGTTCGGTGAATTATTTTTGCTGCGCGACCTGTGGGCGTTTGGCTTTATCTGGGCCGGGATTGCGGTTTATTTCAGCACCCGCCCGCGTGTTGGACGGGTACCGTCACCCCATGTCTGACAGTTCTGCTGGTGCGATCAAGATCAGTCGATCAGTTTGGCTGAAATGATCTGGTCAGGCGTGGCCGGCGGTTCGCCAGCAGCCAGTTTTTCGACCGCATCCATGCCATTTTCGACCTGCCCCCACACCGTATATTGGCCGGTCAGGTGACTGCAGCCGTCAAAACAGATGAAGAACTGACTGTCGGCGCTGTTCGGACTCATCGACCGTGCCATACCAACCGTACCATAGCGATATTCATAATCGCTGAATTCGGCATCCAGTTTAACGCCGGACCCGCCCATACCGGTGCCGGTTGGATCGCCAGACTGTGCCATAAAACCGGGAATGACCCGGTGAAACACAATACCGTCGTAAAAGCCTTCAGACACAAGCTGCGAGATTCGCGCCACATGGTTGGGGGCAATGTCAGGCAATAATTTTACTTCAACCTGCCCTTGCGAGGTTTCAAACAGAATGCTGCTGGCAGCGCTGGCGGCGGATGTCTCACTCATCATCAATAACCCTATTCCCAAAACATGTTTCAACAAAGAATTCATAGCCATACCTTTTGATAAAGCAAACGCTACCTAAAATAATGTGTCCAATTGCGCGTCGGTCAAATTCCCTGGTACCACGGTAATCGGCACCCGGCAACGTGATGCCCCACGACCCATCAAAAAACTGATGATCGGACCGGGGGATTCTGATTTTGTGTCGGCTCCCAGAACCAACAGGCTGATATCGGGTTCTTCATCAATCAAGCCAAGCAGTTCTTCCCTTATATCCCCTTCACGGACATAAAGCACCGGCGTGCTGTTGATCAGCTGTTGGGCGTAATCGGCATGAATCCGCATTTTTGCCTCAGCCTCCTCGCGGGCTTCCTCGCGCATCAATTGACCAACGCCGGCCCAATATTCAAATTCAGCCGGCGCGATGCAATACATCAATGCGACACGGCCACCAACACTTTCGGCCCGACGGCAGGCAAATTGCAATGCCTGATGCATTTCTTCGCTGTCATCAACGACAACAAGAAAGACAGGGACTTTCTTCTTTGCTTTTGTCTTGGCCATAGTGAAGACATCTCCGGCTAGGGGGGTATGAAGATCAGTTGCGGCGGAATGCGGCCGCGGCAAGCCAGCCCGCGGCAACAGCAAAAGCTATCGCAAAGATACCATAAAGTGCCGAATAGTCATGCGCCAGATTATAAATATCCGCGGTAAGGCCGCCTTTTTCGATGGTGAGGCGGGTGCGGTCCTCGCTGATCGCCATGCCATCCCGAAAGTGAAGGACCCGAATGTCATAGTCGCCGGTGACAATATTCGCCGGCAAATCAAGCGTCGCCCGAAACAACGCGTCCTGCGCCAGGCTAACGGTGCCGGTTTGCGCCGGCCATAGATGGATGCTGCCCATGTTGCCAGCCAACGCCTCGATAAATCGGTTCCCGTCGATCGCTGGGCCTGTGCCGCCTTCCGGTAACAGGGTCAGCCCAAGATGGGCCGGCCCGATGCCAAGCTGTTTCCTCATCTCGATTGAGGCGATTTTATCGAGAGGACGGGTCGCCAGAATATTGTAAAAGCTTGGGGCCTGTTTCCAGATGTTGGTTTCAACATTGACCCAGATTCCGGCGCGATTGTCTTTGCGGCGCTGTGCAATATCGGTGGGGGGGCCGGTGACGATAACGATAATATCATCGCCGGCCCGGCCATCGACAGCACCAAAAAGCAATAATTCGGTCCCGTGGAACCCGGTGGTTATGGCGATGCTCTTGTTCGACAGGTCAGCCACCAGACGACTTGATGCCGCGCTCGGCACCG
>CAZYKI010000053.1:0-12434 GCA_964648035.1 uncultured Candidatus Puniceispirillum sp.
CGGGCAGGTGGAAAAATGGCGATGGCTTCTGGATCCTATGATTACGATCTAATTGTGATTGGTGCTGGTTCGGGCGGTGTGCGTGCCGGACGCATTGCGGCCGGTTACGGTGCCAAAGTCGCGGTGATTGAAGGCGACCGGCCGGGGGGTACCTGCGTTATTCGCGGCTGTGTGCCCAAAAAACTATTGATGTATGGTGCTGCTTTTTCGGCTGACCTTGCTGATGCGCCCGGCTTTGGATGGCGGGTTGATCATGTTAGCCATGATTGGCCGGCGCTGATTGCGGCCAAGGACGCCGAACTGGCTCGTCTTGAGGCGATTTACCGCAATTTGTTAAAGAATGCCGGCGCCACACTGATTGAAGGATGGGGCAAAATAACCAGTCCGCACAGTGTTCAGGTAGGCGACAAAACATACAGCGCTGAAACAATTTTAATCGCGGTTGGCGGCCGGCCGCAGATGCTTGATGTGCCGGGTATGGCGGCCCATGCGATCAGCTCGAACGAGGCGCTTGACCTGCCAGCCCGACCAGCCGAGATTGTGATTTATGGCAGCGGCTATATCGCCTTGGAATTTGCCGGCATTTTCAACGGGTTCGGGTCAAAAACCCACCTTGTTTACCGGAGTGATCTGCCATTGCGCGGCTTTGATGCCGATGTGCGTCAGCATATTGCCACCGCGTTGAGCGCGCGTGGTATCATCCTGCATCCGGGGGCGACCATTGATTCGGTTGCCGATAATGCGGGCACTAAGACGGCAACGCTCAGCACCGGCGCCACACTCACTGCCGATACAATAATGGCCGCCACCGGCCGGCATCCCAACACGGCCGGTTTGGGGCTTGATGCGGTTGGGGTTGCCTATGGTGACCGCGGCGCGATTATCGTCAATGAATGGTCGCAAACCTCGGTTGACAATATTTATGCGATTGGCGATGCGACCGACAGGCTCAATTTGACCCCGGTGGCGATTGCCGAAGGCCATGCCTTTGCCGACAGTCTTTATGGTGGTCGCAAGCGGACAGCCGACCATGCCAATGTGGCCTCGGCGGTGTTCAGTCAACCGCCCATCGCGTCGGTGGGGATGACCGAGGCCGACGCCATCGCTGCTGGTCATCAGGTCACGGTTTTCGAAAGCCAGTTTCGGGCAATGAAAAACACCATCTCCGGGCGGGATGAGAAGACCTATATGAAATTGGTTGTCGATGCCAAAACTGACCATGTTTTGGGGGTTCACATGATGGGGCCTGACAGTGGCGAGATCATGCAAGGTGTCGCCATCGCTATCAAAATGGGGGCTACCAAGGCTGATTTTGATGCCACCATCGGAATCCATCCGACAGCGGCAGAAGAATTTGTCACAATGCGGACACCGCGCTAAACCGACAGACCTGCAGCAAACGCCGTAGGGAAGCCCGAAAAAACTTGAAAAATCCGATGCTAATACGCATTATTGCGCTATTCGGATTGAACATTTCTGACATCATCTAAAGACCGGGTCCGGCAAGCGGCCCCTAAAAAGGACAGCGTCTCATGACATGGCAACCAAACAGTTGGCGTTCATTTCCCATTCAGCAGGTGCCTGAATATCCTGATTCTGAGCGCCTGCAAGCGGTAGAAAAGATTATTGCCGGGCGGCCGCCCTTGGTGTTTGCCGGCGAGGCGCAACGGTTGCGTGAACGGTTGGCGGCGGTGTCGCGTGGCGAAGCGTTTTTGCTGCAAGGTGGTGATTGCGCCGAGAGCTTTGCCGAATTTTCGGCCAATAATATTCGCGACAGTTTCAAGGTCATGCTGCAGATGGCCGTTGTGCTGACCTATGGTGCATCAATGCCGATTGTCAAAATCGGTCGTATGGCTGGCCAGTTTGCCAAGCCGCGTTCCGCGCCAACCGAAACTATCGATGGTGTTGAATTGCCAAGTTATCGAGGTGATATGATCAATGGTCCCGATTTTTCGGAAAGTGATCGCGCGCCCGATCCGCGGCGCCTGCTCCGGGCTTATGAGCAATCGGCGGCAACGCTCAATCTGTTGCGCGCCTTTGCCCAAGGCGGCCTTGCTGATCTGAACAAAGTGCATAGCTGGACCGCTGATTTTCTGCAAGGCACCGAGCAAACCCAGCGGTTTGAAGCGATCGCCGAGCGGATCGATGAAAGCCTGAATTTCATGAAAGCCTGTGGGGTAACATCGCAAACGGCCCGACCGCTTGCCGAAACTGAACTTTACACAAGCCATGAAGCCTTGTTGCTGGGCTTTGAAGAAGCGATGACCCGGCGCGACACCATCACCGAAGAACAGGGCTGGTATGCAACATCGGCGCATATGGTCTGGATTGGTGATCGGACCCGCCAGCCTGACGGGGCGCATGTCGAATATATGCGCGGCATTGCCAATCCGATCGGACTGAAATGCGGACCAAGCCTCGAGCCTGACGAATTGTTGCGGCTGATTGATGCCTTGAATCCGGACAATCAGGCCGGTCGGTTGACGCTGATTGTGCGGATGGGCGCCGACAAAGTGCGCGCTGCCCTGCCGCCATTGTTACGGGCTGTGAAATCGCATGGTGCTAATGTGGTGTGGTGCTGTGACCCGATGCATGGCAACACAATCAAGGCCAGCTCGGGTTATAAAACACGCCGTGTCGATGATATCATGGGCGAGGTAACCGGCTTTTTTGACGCGCATGACGAGGTTGGCACCTATCCTGGCGGGGTCCATTTCGAGATGACCGGCCAGAATGTCACCGAATGTGTTGGCGGTGTTGTCGAAGTGACCGAAGACCGGCTTGGCGACCGCTATCACACGCATTGTGACCCACGCTTGAACGCGGCGCAGTCGCTGGAATTGGCGTTCTTGCTGGCCGATCTGATGAAACGGCGGCGCGGCTCGCCGTCCTATATGGCCAAAACCGGGTGACACGAAACCGATGGCCAGCTTGGTGGCAGGCGGGCGTGTAATTGTCAAAAAGGGTGGCTGATGGCAACATTTGCGAGCAGCGGACCGACACCGGAAACACAGCCGGGTCTTACCGATACCTATTTCAAACACACGCGCAATATCGTGTTGGCTAACGGTGATTGCGCGGTAACTTATGCTGTCTTCATGCGCCGCCCAGTCACATTTGCCGGCCGGTTGGCGATTGACTGGATCAAAGCGATGGCAGCGGCGCGCGGTGCTGAAATCACCGTCACCGCGCTGTATGTCGAAGGGGCATGGATCGGGGCTGGCGAGCCAATGTGTTATATCACCGGTCCGTTCTCTGTTCTGGTTGACCTAGAGACCATTTTTTTACAACGGATCGGGCCTGCCTGTGTGGCAGCCTATAATGCGTATAATATGTGCATGGAATTGCCCAAGGTCGGGTTTTTGGCGATGGATGCGCGCCATTGTGCTGGCAGCGAAATGGCCGAATTGATGGCCTATGGCGCATCGGTTGGGGCGGCCAAGGCGCGGGCCAAGGCGAATGCGGTCGGGTTCATCGGCTGTGCTACCGATGCAACAGCGCATTTTTTTGGCCAAGACAAGGGCCTTGGCACCATGCCCCATGCCTTGATTGGCTATGCCGGATCAACAGTGCGTGCCGCCGAAATGTTCCATCAAACGGTGCCGGACTCGCCGCTGACGGTGCTGGTTGATTATTTTGGTCAGGAAATTACCGACGCGCTGGCGGTGGCAAACCGCTTTCCTGAATTAGCGGCGTCCGGTCAATTGTCGGTGCGGCTTGATACGCATGGCGGGCGCTATGTCGAAGGGCTGGACACGCAAGCCTCCTACGCGGTGCTTGAACGCAATGTGCCGCAGGCGTTGCGGGGCTATCGTACCGATGATGAATTACGGTACCTGCTTGGCACAGGGGTTAGTGCGGCGGCGGTATGGCATATGCGTGAACAGCTCGACAAGCACGGGTTTGACAAGGTGAAAATTGTCGCCTCCAGCGGGTTTGGTCCCGATAAATGCCGGGTGTTCGGGCTTGCCAACGCGCCGGTTGATGTGATTGGTACCGGTTCGTTCCTGCCGCAAATTTGGTCGCAAACCTACGCGACCGCGGATATTATCGCCTATGATGGCAAGCCGCGGGTCAAGGTTGGGCGCGAATTTCTTATCCGCAAAGAACAGTTTTAGAAGAACAGTCGCAAATAAATGGCAGGTCACATGACACAACCGGTACGCATCGCGCTGGCCCAGTTGAATTCCCATCTTGGCAATGTCGAGGCCAATATTGATCGGCTCGCCAAGGCGCGCGAAACCGCGGCCGGGCAGGGCGCAGATATGATCGTGACGCCGGAAATGTATCTGTCGGGATATCCGTGTGACGATCTTGTCCTGCGGGCCGATTTTATGGCGGCCGTCGCTGCCGGATTGGACCGATTGACCGCTTTGACGGCCGATGGCGGGCCGGCAATTGTCGTTGGGGCACCGTTTGCCGATGCGGGTCATATTTATAACGCGGTGTTTGTGCTGGAAAATGGGCGTCAGCTGGCCCGGTGCGACAAGGTCAATTTGCCAAATTACGGGGTATTTGACGACAAACGGAACTTTACCGCCGGGGCGATGCCAGGGCCGGTGATGTTGCGGGGGCTAAAAATCGGCTTTCCGATTTGCGAGGATATTTGGGACGGCGACGTCATCGAATGTCTTGAGGAATCGGGGGCTGATCTTATCGTGTCGCTCAATGCGTCGCCGTTTGACAGCAGCAAGCTGGAACGGCGTCTGTCGAATGCCGTTGCCCGAACCGTCGAAAGCGGCTTGCCGCTGATTTATGTCAATATGGTCGGCGGGCAGGATGAACTGGTTTATGATGGCAATTCCTTTGCGATCAATACCGGCGGCAAATTGGCCGCGCATTTGCCCAGCTTTTCTGAATCGGTGACGATTGTCACAGCAACAGCGCAGGCCGGCATGCTGCAACTGGCAGGGCAGGTGACGCCGCCAGATGACGGTTTGGAGGCGCTTTATCGCGGTTTGTGTCTTGGGTTGCGCGACTATGTACGGAAAAACGGATTTCCGGGGGTGGTTTTGGGCCTGTCCGGCGGGATTGATTCGGCGCTGGTGGCCGCATTAGCGGTTGATGCGTTGGGGGCTGACGCGGTGCATGCGGTGATGATGCCGTCTGCCTATACCAGCCAGGCCAGCCTTGATGATGCGGCGGCATTGGCAGAACTATGCGGCATCCGGCTGGATACGGTATCGATCGTGCCGGCGGTTGAGGCGATGGCCGATATGCTTGCGGGCCAATTTGCCGGTACCGCGCCTGGTGTGGCCGAAGAAAATATCCAATCGCGTTTGCGCGGTTTGATCCTGATGGGCATTTCGAACAAGCATGGGTCGATGGTGCTGGCAACGGGTAACAAATCTGAATATGCCGCCGGTTATTCGACCCTTTATGGCGATATGTGCGGCGGTTATGCCCCGCTTAAAGATGTGTGGAAGGTCGATGTGTTTCGCTTGTGTGCGTGGCGCAATCGCCATTTGCCGCGTGGGGCGGCCGGCCCGTCGGGTGTGGTGATCCCGCAACCTATCATCGACAAACCGCCGTCCGCAGAATTGCGGCCTGATCAGAAAGATACCGACTCGCTGCCACCTTATGAACGGCTTGATGCGATTATGGCGGGGCTGTGTGAGGACATGGCCGATATCGAGACGATTGTGGGGCGCGGTTATGACCGGGAAGAGGTGGTTCGTGCCAGTCAGCTATTGTTCCGGGCTGAATATAAACGGTTTCAGGCGGCCCCGGGGCCAAAAATGACGCCGGTGGCCTTTGGGCGTGATCGTCGTCTTCCCTTGACCTCGGGCTTCAACCCGATAAAAAGCTAGCAGCAATAGGGCTGACTGTCGCCCGCGGCATGGCGCGGCAGATCAGCCGGCGCTTTAGGAGTGTTTTATGAGCAATATCAAAGTTCGCTTTGCGCCCAGCCCAACCGGCCGTCTTCATGTTGGCAATTTGCGGACGGCCTTGGTGAATTATCTGTTTGCGCGGAAAACCGGCGGGGCATTTATGCTGCGGATTGATGACACCGACACCGAACGGTCGACGGCCGCGTTTGAAGCCGATATTCGGGCTGACCTTGACTGGATGGGAATGCGATGGGACGCCGAGGATCGGCAGTCATCGCGGCTGGCGCGCTATGACGAGGCGTTGGCCCAACTGGTTGCCGACGGGCGGGCCTATGCCTGTTATGAAACGCAAGAAGAATTGTCGCTAAAGCGCAAGGCGCAATTATCATCAGGGCGCCCGCCGGTCTATGACCGGGCCGCATTGCAGCTAACCAAAGATGACAAAGCGGCCTTTGAGGCGGCTGGCCGTCAGCCGCATTGGCGGTTTTTGCTAAAACATGAAGATGTGGCCTGGCATGATATGGTCCGTGGTGATGTCAGCTATCACATGTCCAGCCTGTCTGACCCGGTGCTGATGCGCGAGGATGGGCGGGTTATTTACACAATGGCATCGGTGGTTGATGATATTGATCACGGCATTACCCATATTTTGCGCGGTGAAGATCATGTGACCAATTCGGCAGCACAGATTCAGCTGTTTGAGGCGCTTGGCGGCGTTGCGCCAACAATGGGGCATTTGGCCCTGTTGGCCGGTGCCGATGGCGAGGGCTTGTCAAAACGGCTTGGCAGCCTGTCGATTGGCGAATTGCGGCAACAGGGGATCGAGCCCGCCGCGATTGCCAGTCTTTTGGCGCGGATTGGTACCGCTGATCCGGTCGAGCCATGCGCCGACCTTGATGCCGTTGTTGCCGGTTTCGATATCAGCCGGTTTGGCCGCGCCACCGCGAAATTTGATCCGGCAGAACTGGCCCGCTTGAACGCGATGATCATCAAAGATTTGCCGTTTGATGCGGTGCAGGGACGGCTTGCCGCCGCCGGGGTTGGCGGGGATGCCCTGTTCTGGGACACGGTCCGCGGCAATAGTGTGGTGATCGAGGATGCGAAATTGTGGTGGGATATCTGTGTGACCGATATTGAACCGGTGATCACCGCCGCCGCGGTGACCGATGCCGCCGCTGCCAGCCTACCCGACGGCCCGCTTGATGCTGGCATATGGAAAGACTGGACGGCGGCGATTGCAGCCCAAACCGGTGCCAAAGGTAAAAATTTGTTCATGCCATTGCGGCTTGCGCTAACCGGGCGGGATGCTGGCCCTGAAATTGCCCCCTTGCTGGCGGTCATGGGACGTGACCGGGTGCTGGCCCGTCTTCAAGGCAGGACAGCATGACAGGATTACGGCTTTACAACACCCTAACAAGGCAAAAGGAAGCCTTTGTCCCGCTGGATCCGGCGCATATCCGGGTCTATGCTTGCGGGCCGACCGTTTACGGGCGGATCCATGTTGGTAACGCGCGGCCGATTGTGGTGTTTGATGTATTGGTGCGGCTTTTGCGCCGTCTCTTTCCGCAGGTGACTTATGTTCGCAACATCACTGACGTGGACGATAAAATCAACCAGCGTGCCGCCGAGCGTGGCATATCGATCGACCAGCTATGCGCTGAGACCATCCAGAGCTTTCACACTGATACCGATCGGCTTGGGGCGGCCAGCCCGGATATAGAGCCGCGCGCAACGCATCATATTGCGGCGATGCAGGCGATGATTACGACTTTGATCGAGGCGGGCCACGCGTATGAAGCCGAAGGGCATGTGCTTTTTCAGGTGTCGACGATGCCGCGCTACGGGGCGCTGTCACGGCGGTCGATGGATGATATGATTGCCGGTGCGCGGGTAGAAGTGGCGCCCTACAAGCGTGAGGCGGCCGATTTCGTCTTGTGGAAGCCCAGCGATGCCACCCAACCGGGATGGGACAGCCCATGGGGGCGGGGACGTCCTGGGTGGCATATCGAATGTTCAGCGATGGCCAAGGCCTATCTTGGCAGCAGTTTTGATATCCATGCGGGCGGACTTGACCTGATTTTTCCGCACCATGAAAACGAAATTGCCCAAAGCTGTTGCGCCCATCAAACCGACATCATGGCCAAATATTGGCTTCATAACGGCTTTGTGACGATGGATGATGAAAAAATGTCAAAATCACTTGGCAATATCATCACTGTTGAACAGGCCGCCGATCAATATCGTGGTGAAACCCTGCGCGCCGCGTTGTTAAGCGCGCATTATCGGGCGCCGTTGGACCTGTCGGATAGTGTGATGCGCGACTCGCGGGCTGGTCTTGATCGGTTGTATCGGGCGGCGGCCCAAGCTGACAGCAGCAATGGGTCTGTCGATTCCGGCTTTCTTGCCTGCTTGCTTGATGATTTGAACACGCCGGCAGCCATCGCCCGGCTTCATGAATTGGCAAAAATTGCCAATAAAGGTGATCGTGCAGCAGCCTCCGCGCTGAAAGCCAGTGCAGCGGTCGTGGGGCTGTTACAGCAAGACCCCGAACAATGGGCCAAAACGGCAGATGGTGATTCCCAGAACGGCTTGGACGATGCGGCGATTGACGCGTTGATCATGGCGCGGGCCGAGGCCCGCCAATCACGCGACTTTGCCGCCGCTGACCGGATTCGTGATGAACTGGCCGCCGCCGGCATTAGCCTTGAGGATGGCGCCGCCGGTACAGTATGGCGACGCACCTAGTAATTGCGTGGCAAGTTTGTTAGATCATTGCCGCAGGCAGGGCGATGACGCGGCAAGATCCGCTATAGTCTGTGAAGGGGGTTTTGATGGCTGGCGAAAAAATTTGGCTGTTTGATACGACATTGCGTGACGGTGGGCAGACCCGTGGCGTAGATTTCTCGCAAGCCGACAAGATTGCGATTGCCGAGGCGCTTGATGCTATCGGCATCGATTATGTCGAGGCCGGCTGGCCCGGTGCCAACCCAACAGATGATGCGTTCTTTGGTGCGCCCCCACGCCTGAAAAAGGCCAAGCTGGTGGCGTTTGGCATGACCCGGCGTGGCGGGCGCAGTACCGCCAATGATCCCGGCTTGAGTGCGGTGATCGATGCCACAGTCGATGCGGCCTGTTTGGTCGGGAAAACATGGGATTTCCATGTTGAAACAGCGCTTGGGACCACGCTTGATGAAAATCTGGACATGATCCGGCAGTCACTCGAAGCCGCCGCCAAAAAGGGCCGCGAGCCGATGTTTGATTGCGAACATTTTTTTGATGGCTACAAGGCCAACCCGGATTATGCGCTGGCTTGTGTTCGGGCAGCACGCGACGGCGGTGCGGCATGGGTGGTCTTGTGTGACACCAATGGTGGCACCTTGCCGGACGAGGTGTTTGATATCGTCAGTGCCGTCAAAAAGGCCCACCCCGATGTGCCGATTGGAATTCATTGTCACAATGACGCGGGTGTTGCGGTCGCCAATTCATTGGCCGCGATTGCGGCAGGTGCGCGTCAGGTTCAAGGCACAATCAATGGTCTTGGTGAAAGATGCGGCAACGCCGATTTGATCACATTGATTCCGACATTGGTGCTGAAAACCGATTATGAAACAAGCATCAGTGAAGCCAATCTGCCGAAATTGATGGGGCTGTCGCGGTTTCTTGATGACCGTTTGAACCGGTCGCCAAATCCGCATGCGCCTTATGTTGGTGAGGCGGCGTTTGCGCATAAGGGCGGGCTGCATGCGTCAGCGGCGCAAAAGGACCCCCGGACCTATGAACATGTGCCACCAGAAAAAGTTGGCAATGAACGGCATTATCTGGTGTCTGATCAGGCGGGGCGGTCAAATATGATGGCGCGGTTTGCGCAATGTAATATTGAAATTGATCCCAAAGACCCGCGAATCGATTCGTTGATCAGTCTGGTCAAGGAAAAGGAATATGAGGGCTGGGCCTTTGATTCGGCCGAGGCCAGTTTTGAATTGCTGGCACGGCGCACTTTGGGCTGCTTGCCCGATTATTTTCGGATCGGCCGGTTCCGGGTGATGGATGAGCGGCGGTTCAATGCGCGCGGCGATCTTGTGGTCGAATCCGAGGCCACGGCAACCATCCATGTGGGCGCCGACTCCTTTCACGAGGTAGCCATTGGTAACGGCCCGGTCAATGCGGTCGATACCGCCATGCGCAAGGCGCTGACAGCCGCCTATCCCAGTCTCGCCGAGGTCGAACTGGTTGACTATAAGGTCCGGATTTTGGATGCAGCACAAGGGTCGGGTACAGGCGCGATCACACGGGTGTTGATTGAATTTCGGGTCCCTGACGGCACGGTGTGGCGTACTGTTGGCCTGTCGACGAATATCATCGACGCGTCGGTTGCGGCGCTGGGAGACGGCATGATCTGGAAATTACAGCATGACGGGCTGTTAGGTCCGGCCAGCGGCAAGTGACCGACATCCAAACCGATGCTGGTGGCGTTAACCGGCTGGGTGCCCCCATTGTCATACTCGTCCGGCCACAGATGGGCGAGAATATCGGCGCGGCGGCCCGCGCGATGATGAATTGCGGCCTTTTTGACCTGCGGCTTGTCAGCCCGCGGGATGGCTGGCCGAACCCCGCCGCCCTGCCGATGGCAGCCGGGGGGGCTGCGATTATCGCCAATGCCGCGGTCTTTGAAACGGTTGCTGAGGCGGCGCATGATGTGACCATGCTGTTTGCGTTGTCGGCGCGGCGGCGCGATTTACGGATTATGTCGGCTGATCCGCGGGCTGCCGCGGCGATGATGGTGGCCCATGCGGCTGTGGCTGATCCATCGTCCCAACGGCGCTGCGCGATTATGTTCGGGCCAGAGGCTTCAGGCCTTGATAATGACGAGGTTGTGCTTGCCGATAGGCTTGTCACTGCGGCGCTGAATCCTGATTACCCCTCGTTGAATTTGGCGCAGGCGGTCTTGCTGATGGCGTGGGAATGGCGCGAGGCGGCCCGCCTGAATGATCGGCCGCCGCCAATTGATGCCGGGCATGTGCCGGCGCCCATTCGCGACCGTGATGTGTTTTTAAGCCGGCTTGAAAGCGCGCTTGATACAGGTGGGTTTTTCACCGCGCCGGAAATGGCCAAAACTGTCCGGCGTAATTTGCGTGCCCTTTTTACCCGCGCCGCGCCAACGGGGCAGGAAATCAGTACCCTTCATGGCGTGGTTCAGGCCTTGACCCGTGGGCGCCAGCCCGGGGCCCAGACTGATGGTCAAAATGATTGACAAAAGCAGATCAGATCAATAAGTTGCGGCAAATTCCTGGGAACGCGGATTGCACCATCGGGGTGTGATGCCGGCCACTGGCCAGCCAAATGGCACCTGTGGCCCTACCGGGGCAACAAGTAAAAGGAGCCGACATGGCCAAATCTGATCACAAGCGGCACGCCGCAAAACATAAAATTGACCGCCGTCTTGGGGTAAACCTGTGGGGCCGTCCAAAATCACCTGTCAATGCCCGTGAATATGGCCCCGGCCAGCATGGTCAGCGCCGCAAAAAGCCAACCGATTTCGGTGTGCAGCTGATGGCCAAGCAAAAGCTGAAAGGCTATTACGGCAATATTGGTGAAAAGCAGTTTAAGAAATATTATGCCGAGGCCGTTCGGCGGCGCGGGGACACCGGTCAAAACCTGATCGGGATCTTGGAATGCCGCCTTGATGCGGTGCTGTATCGTGCCAAATTCGTGCCGACCGTCTTTGCCGCGCGCCAGACCATCAACCATGGTCATGTGCTGCTGAATGGCAAGCGTTGTAACATTGCATCGGTGATGCTGAAGCCGGGCGATGTGATCACATTAAAGGAAAAAGCCCGCAATATTCCGGCTGTTCTCGATGCGGTAGCCTCGGTTGAACGTGATGTGCCGGAATATGTTGATGCCGACCATAGCAAATTCACCGCAACCTTTGTGCGGGTGCCAACATTGGATGAGGTCCCTTATCCAGTGCAAATGGAACCCAATCTGGTGGTCGAATATTACTCACGGTAATCGCGTTTCACCCGTTTAGGGTCAAGACCGCTCTGCAAAATCAAAGGCGATGGCACATGTCATCGCCTTTTTTATGCGCGGATATCCGCGGCAACTATTTTGCGGTCAACCTTGCCTCTGTTATGATCGGGCTATGCTGATCCGCACGGCGTGTCATGATGATCTTAGCAGGGTGCAGGCGATTGCCGATGCGGCCTACCGGATTTATGTGCCGCAAATGGACCGTAAACCAGCACCGATGCTGGCCGATTTTTCCAGACATATAGATAAAGATGTGGTTTTCGTTGCCGCTGATGCGGTGGTCATGGGCTATGCGGTGCTGTGTGCGCGCGATGATGGCTGGCAGCTTGATAATATTGCCGTCGATCCGGCGTGGCAGGGGCAGGGCGTCGGGCTGGCGCTTGTCCGGCGGTGTGAACAATATTTACGGCAGGCCGGTGTGGGCGCCTACCAGCTTTATACCAATGTCGTCATGACCAAACCGATAGGCTGGTACCAGTCTCTTGGGTTTCAGGAAACCGGCCGGCGCACCGAAAATGGCTATAGGCGCGTATATTTTGCAAAAGAGATTGGGTGATCAGATGATCAGGT
>CAZYKI010000054.1:0-3517 GCA_964648035.1 uncultured Candidatus Puniceispirillum sp.
GGGGCGGCCGGCACAGCGAAAGCCAATATAGACAACCGCCATATCACGCGGCTTGGTGGCCCGATAATCGGCGGTCATTTGCGCCGCGCCGTACCACCAAGACCCCCCCATCGTGGCTTGCTGGGTGCCGGTGCCAAGATGGGCCCATTCCCAGACATTGGCACCCATATCATAAAGGCCGTTCACCCCTTGTTTGGTGCTGCCTGCCCGCGCATGGCCGCTGCCGCGCCATAAAAGCGGGCTATAGTCGGGCTTGGTGGCGGGAGGGGTGACCGCGGTGCCGCAATCGTTGCGGCAATTGGCGCCGTCTGGGGTGTTGCCGGTCGGATAGCGATAGGTGGTGCCGGTTACAAAGGGCGCCGGCGGGGAGGGGCGCTGTTCGGTATAGGCCGCATTGATCCATTCATCGCGTGTTGGCAATCGTTGCCCGCGCCACGCACAATAGGCGGCAGCTTCGTCAAAGGTGATATGGACCGCCGGCTCATCGGGATGCGCGGCTTGGCCATAGGGCTGGCGCCAGTGCCACCCGGTCTTGTGGACCCAGCCGGCCTCATAGACCATACCGCCGCTCTTTTCGGCTGTGGTGATGATGCCCGTTGCCGCGACAAAGGCGCCAAACGCACCGATCGTTACCTCAGTCGGGTCAAGTTCAATCGCCGTCGCGGGCGATGTCAGGGCCAGAATCAGCGTCAAAATCAGCGCGGATCGTTTCTTTGTCTTTATGATCATGTGGTCCGTGGTGATCCTCAATCGGCGGTCCACCCACCGTCAACAACCAGCGCGCTGCCGGTGATCAGCGCGGCGGCGTCAGATGCCAAAAACCGCACTGCGCCCATGATATCTTCAACCCGGCCAACCCGACCAAGCTTGATTTTTTCTTCAATCCAGCGCCGGCGTTCCGGCCGGTTAAAGGTTGGCGCGGTCAATGGCGTCAGAATAAAGGTCGGGCAGATGGTGTTAACCCGAATATTTTGCGGCCCCCATTCGATGGCCATAGATTTGGTGAATCCCTCTACCGCATGTTTGGTCGCGGCATAGACTGCACGGTCAACCCCGCCAACAAGCGCCATTTGGGACGATATCGTGATCAATGATCCGGGCTTGCCGGCGGCGATCAATCCCGTGGCGACAGCCTGTGCCAGAAAATAGGCGCTTTTCAGATTCACACCGGTAACCGCATCGAAATCGTCTGGCGTGGTGTCAAGAGCCGGGCCATGCCGGGCCATGCCGGCTGAATTGACCAATATATCGAACGGGCCTGCCGTCGCTATGTGATCTTGCATCACCGGAATATCGGTAATGTCCAAGGGCAATGCGGTTGCGGTCATGCCCGCCTGTTGCATGGCGCTTGCCAGATCTTGCAAGGGGGCGGCCCGCCGGGCAACCAGCATCACATCGGCGCCAGCTTCACCAAGCGCTACCGCCGCCGCCAGCCCAATGCCTGATGACGCGCCGGTCACCACCGCACGCTTGCCAGCCAATGACATGGTTGGTGTCTTGGGTAATTCCATCAGACGCGGTCCGTCTTATCGCCAAAAAAGTGATGCAATTCTTCATATACATCATCCGGCACCTGTTCGGCCGGGTAATGCCCACAATCAAGTTTCCGCATCCGTCTTATGTCGGCGCAATAGCGTGGCCAGGCGTCATGCGGATCAAAGAATTTTTCGGTATGGCTGTGGCCACCCCAGTAAATGGCGGTCGGGCAGGTGATCTTGCGGCCGGCGGCAACATCGGCGCTGTCCATATCCATATCGATACTGACGCCAGCGCGGTAATCCTCGCACACAGCATGAATATTCTCGGCGGTACAGCAGCGGGCATATTCGGCCAACGTTTCCGGTGAAAACCCGCCTTTACCAATCCCCATTTTAGTCAGTTTTTTAAGGATATAATAATCCTCACGACCGGCGATCAGCCGTTCAGGAATGTCGAAAGGCTGGGCCATGAAAAACCAGTGATAGGAATTCAGCGCCGACCGCCAGCTGGTATGGGTCAAGACATAATGGGTCGGTAAAATATCGAAACAGGCCAATTTGGTTACCTTGTCAGGGTGGTCAAGCGCCATCCGAAACGCGGTGCGGGCGCCCCGATCATGGCCGGCGACGGCAAATTGATCAAACCCCAAACTGGCCATCACCTCGACCTGATCAAGCGCCATCCGGCGGAAAGAGTAATTGGCATGATCATCGGTGCCACGCGGCTTACTACTGTCACCATAACCGCGTAAATCACAGGCAACGACGGTAAAATGCGCGGCGAGGCGCGGTGCGACAAGATGCCAGTGAACATGGGTTAACGGGTTGCCATGCAACAGCAAAATTGGCGGGCCATTGCCGCCATAACGCAAATTGATCACCACTTCCGGGTCACTTGTCTGGATCTGTGTATGGGTAAAATTTTCAAACATTGAACAGAATTCCTTGATCATAAAAACCGGTCAATGGTCCCATATGATCGAAAAAAGGCAAGATGGACGGCCGACAGATTACCATATAGACGCTGGTTTGGCATGGTCATTTCAAATCTGGCGGCTTAGTCTTGATGCCAACGGGCTGTTTTGACAGACGCACAACCGACAGCAAACCCAACAGGCAAGACAAGGAAAAGCTATGACACAGCATCGCGCCGCATCACCCGGTCAGTTGGCAACTATAGGAATTTTGATGCCGGGGGATATGGGTCATGGCTGTGCAATGGCCTTTCGCCAGCATGGCTTGCGCGTTGTAACATGCATCGCCGGACGAAGCGCCAATACCGCGTCACTAGCCGCAAAGGCGGGGATCGAAACCCTGCCGTCACTGGCCGATGTGGTCAGCGAGGCCGATTTGATCCTGTCAATCTTGCCGCCGGAATATGCGCGTGATCAGGCACAGCAAATTGCCGCGGTGATGCAGGACACCGGCCATTTCCCCGATTATGCCGATTGTAATGCGGTCGCACCGGCCACCGTTCAGTCCATTGCCGCTGTATTTGACGGCACCACAGCTAATTTCATCGATGCCGGCATTATTGGTCTTAATCCAGTTACCGAAAATGGGCGCACACGCCTTTATGTCAGCGGGCCGGATACCGGTCTGATCAAACAGCTTGATGGGCGCGGCATGGTGGTGCGTGATCTTGGCCCCGAAATCGGCCGCGCCTCGGCCATGAAAATGATCTATGCCAGCAGCACCAAAGGCGCCTTTTCATTATATGCGGCGGTGGCGGTTATGGCGGAATTGACCGGCCTCCGCGAAGCGTTGTTTGCTGAATTCGCCGAAAGCAGACCAGCCACATTGACATCGATTGAAACGATGGTGCCGCGAATCCCGCTTGACGCCAAACGATGGATTTTTGAAATGGAAGAAATTGCCCGTACCTATGATTCATACGGTATGACGC
This sequence comes from uncultured Candidatus Puniceispirillum sp., assembly GCA_964648035.1. Lineage (GTDB taxonomy): Bacteria > Pseudomonadota > Alphaproteobacteria > Puniceispirillales > Puniceispirillaceae > UBA3439. Next base: position 3,385 of record CAZYKI010000054.1, read on the forward strand.
CAGCCTTTCATAAGGGGGCCAGCGCGATCATGCAAATCGCGGCAAACACACCCTTGGCAGCCGAAACCCGGGCAACGGCACGGGGTGATCAAGATTTGGCCGCGGTGTTGCAACAATATATTGATGCACTTGA
>CAZYKI010000054.1:3617-12332 GCA_964648035.1 uncultured Candidatus Puniceispirillum sp.
GTTAGGCGATGCGGGTGCCGCGCCAATGGTCAACCCGTGTGATCGCCGGATTGGCGGCCAGCATCCGATCAGTTTCATCGGCAACAGGGCTGACATTATCGCCAGCGCTATGGTGAATCAGATAGTGATGCGGGGCCCCGGTCACACTGATCAATTTGCGCATGTGGCCAAGCCCAGCCACCGCCGGCAGTAACTGCTGCACAGCCCAGGCGCCAAGGGTCTCGCCAGCCTCGCCAGCCGCAAGCAATGTGATCGATAGCATCGGGTGGTCGGGTTGCGGTGCGGTGCCGGTTGGCGCGGCCCATTCCTCGGCTAGGATGGCCATGCGGCACGGGCGGCGCAGGCCCATCATATGCCGTGTTGTCGCATCCTGTTTCAGCTTTAGCTGGGCCGGGCTTGGATTCAAAAAGACGGCGCTGGACACGCCGCCAAACAGCGCCACATAGCCGGTGTTTTCATCACCATCAGCATGATGCGGTTGGCCCCGATAATGCGCGGCCCATTGATAGCCGTCACGCGCCAGTTTTTCGGCGATATGGACGCTATGGAACCAGTCAAGATACACCGCTTCATCGTCAGTCCTGATATCATAGGCCAAAGCCCAAATGGCGCTGCTCATAATTTATATCCATTGCTTGTTGGGCCCATTATCGTAGAGTTTTATCGCACAGCGTCAATTGACCTTTGCCGCAAATTCACCTAACCATTTTGCAGTTTTTTGACGAGGTAAACCGATGACTGAACAAGCGATTCCCTATTTCTTCATGCGTGGTGGCACATCGCGTGGTCCGTATTTCAATGCAGGCGATTTGCCACAAGACCGCGACCAGATTGCCGATCTGTTGTTGCGTATCGTCGGGGCGGGGCACCCGCTCAATATTGACGGGATTGGCGGCAGCAATGCCGTCACCAACAAGGTCGCGATGCTGTCACGGTCAAAAGATTCGGATGCGGATATCGATTATTTCTTTGCCCAAGTGGGAGTCACTGAAAAGATGGTCGACTTCAAACCGACTTGCGGCAATATCCTGTCCGGTGTCGGACCGGCCGCCATTGAAATGGGGTTGATGCCGGCAACCGACCCGGTAACCAGTGTGCGGATCCGGCTGGTCAACACCGGCGCATTGGTCGTTGCCCGGGTACAGACACCGGGTGGCAAGGTACGCTATGATGGCGATACCGCGATTGACGGGGTGCCGGGGACTGCAGCGCGCATTGATCTGCAATTCATGGATGTGGTTGGTGCGGTCACTGGCAAGTTTCTGCCAACCGGCAATTTGCGCGACCGATTCGACGGTATTGATGTGACCTGTATGGATGTGGCGATGCCGATCGTCATTGCACGGGCTGATGCGTTCGGGTTGACCGGCTATGAAACCGTTGCCGAGCTTGAATCTAACCGTGCCTTTTTTGACCGGTTCGAGGCCATTCGCAAAGAAGCGGGTGTGGCGATGGGTATGGGTGATGTCAGTCAGTCAGTGACGCCGAAATTCGCCATTTTGGCACCGGCACAAGCTGGCGGCACAATTGCCGCCCGCTATTTTATGCCGTGGCAGACGCATCCGACAATGGCTGTCACCGGCGCCCAATGTTTGGCCTCTTGTGCGATGACGCCGGGCAGCATCGCCGATGGGCTGTTGGACCGCCCGACCACATCGCCGGCAACGGTAACGATTGAACATGCATCGGGCAGTATCGATGTGGTGGTGGATTATGACAGCAGCGATGGCGGCTTTAGCCTGAAATCTGCCGGCTTGGTACGGACCGCGCGCAAACTTGCGGCGGGGCATGTGTTCTTGCAGTCAGACGGCTAGGCGCGGTCAGGCGGCCCGCCGGTTGGCCCGCCGTGCCAGAACAAAGCCGCCAAGCCCCAGTGCGATGGCGGCAAGGCTGGTCCGGAAGACCCCGCCCATCATAAATAGGGGCAGTGATACCGCAACAAGCATCAACGGCGAATAGAACCGGGCGAGCCAGCTGCCACTGTCGCGCTGTTTTTGATAGATGGGAAAGACCATCGAAAACACAGCAATAATCGCAAAAAACAGCGACCAAGGCCGGACAAAAAACAGGATCGGGTCTGGATCGATGGCCAGCGCCCGCGCCAGATTGAGTTCGGCGATATCTCCTAGCACCACGCCCAAAATCATGGGGGCCAGCGGAAAGCCAAATTGCCGCATGGCAAATCCAAGAATGCCGAAAAAGAACAAAGTCCAGATATCTTCGGCTGAATTATGCAACGCAAACACGCCGATCGTGGCGAATGTCAAAATGACGGTTGCCAGCACATAGGTCTTGATCCGGGTTACCAGAACAAAGGCACGCAGCACCACCGACTGCATGCCGATCATGATAAAGCTGGCGGTAAAAAAGGCGATATAGATTGATGTCGCCAACACCGGCTCGTCATTGATAAAGGTCGGGCCTGGCACAATATCATGCATCAGCAACGCCCCCAGCATGATAGCCGCCGTGATATCCCCGGGGATACCAAGCGCCATCAGCGGGGTCAGCGCACCGCCTTCTACCGCATTGTTCGAGGCCTCGGGGGCGATGATGCCGCGCGGGTCGCCTTTCCCGAATTCGCTGTCATCCTTGGCTGCTTTTTTGGCTTGATCATAGGCCAGAATATTGGCAATCGACCCGCCCGCCCCCGGTAAAATGCCGGTGAACATACCAATCAGCGCCGACCGGATCACCACCACCCAGTTCTTGAGCAAAATCGTAATCGCGCGGCGATGTTCGATTTTGACCTTGATCCGCTTTTGATCGCTCAGCGCTTTACGCGCGGCCACCGGATCGCGCAAATCTGACAGCAATTGTGAAAAGGCAAACAGGCCGATCAGCACCGCAATGAAATCAAAGCCGGTCAAAAGATAGTCTGACCCAAAATCAAACCGGCCAACGCCAACCGCGTCATCCTCGCCCACCGTCCGGATCAGCAACCCAGCCGCACCGGCAATCAGCCCTTTGACCAAATTCTCCCCGGCCAGAGACGCGGTGACAGTCAAGGCAAACATCACCAGCATAAAAAAGTCCCATGGCTGAAATTCCAGCCCGACTGTCGCCAGCTGCGGGGCAAATAACACCAATAAGATCGCCGATATGATACCGCCACAAAATGACGACCAAACACCGATGCCAAGGGCAAGGCCCGGTTCGCCGCGCCGCGCCATAGGAAAACCGTCAAAGGTCGTTGCAACCGACGACGGGGTGCCGGGAATGCCGGTCAAAATTCCCGACATCAACCCCCCGGAAAGACCGCCCACAAGCACCGCAATCATCGTCGCCAGACCCTGGGCCGGCGGCATGGTAAATGTGAATGGCAATGTCAATACAATGGCCATGGCAATGGTAAAGCCCGGAATGGACCCGGCCAATAATCCGGCGCCGACCCCGGTGATCATGAAAATCAGCGTGGCCGGATCAAAGATGTTCAGCAATGCTTCGGCGAAAATCTCCATGATATCACTATAACCCCGTCAAAGAGCCGCGCGGCAAAAACACGTCAAGCACATAGGTGAACAACAGCCACATGCCACCTGACGCCATCAGCGCCACACAAGCATGCAGAATGATTGGCCGCCAGCCGCCAAGCGCGGTCAGCAGAACCAAGCTGAACAGCATATTGCCAATCAGCATGCCAAGATATGGCAGCACCAAAAGATAAAGACCAAAAATGATAAAAACGTAAAAGACGTTACGCCAATAGCTGAAAAAAGCGGGCAGGGTTTGTCTGTCTGCATCTGGCGTCTTGCTAGCGGGAAGCCGCAGCGACTGAATAAAATAAATAAGGCTTAAAAGTCCAAGGATCACAATAATCAAACGCGGCCATGTCGCCGGCGACAACACCCCGTAATCGGGTTCACGAATCTCAAGGCTTGCCAGCATCAGGCCACCGCTGGCCAGCATCAGGCAAAGGGCGGCAATGGTATCTCGGTTGAATGACATCTCTAGGCCCGTGATGTGAGGGGGTGAAGGGGGAAATGGCTGGCAGTGATGGTCACTGCCAGCCTTGTTCAGGCGTTCGGGGTAAGCCGGCGGCCACCCCAAAACACCGGATTATTTCTTGTACATGCCAATCTCAATCGCGACAGCTTCATAGTCATTATAAAGCTTTTCGCTATAGGCTTTGAATTCGGCAGGCCCTTGGAAGCGCAGGCCAGTGCCCTTGGCGTCCATCGCCTTTTGCAGGCCCGGATCATCAACCGCCTGCTTGATAATGCCGGCCCACATATCGATGATTTCCTTTGGTGTGCCCTTTGGCGCGACGATACCGCGTTCGAGCGCAAAGGTCATATCATAACCGGCTTCTTTCAAGGTTGGCACGTCAGGGATTTGCTTGTCACGCGCATCTGACGCAATCGCCAGTGCCTTGATGGTGCCGGCTTGCAGATGTTTTTTACCAGATGCCACATTCACCGCGCCAAGGGTGATGGCGCCAGACAACAACGCATTCATCCGCTCGGCGGTACCGTCATAGGGGACCAGCTTCAATTTGATGCCGGCGGTCTTTTCCAGCAGCAACCAGATGAAATGTGATGTTGACCCAAAGGTGGCACCGGCTGTCACCTGACCCGGGTTGGCTTTGGCATGGGCGACCATTTCATTGATTGTATTGAAGGGCGCATTGGCTGACGCACCGATAATGTCCGGCGTGATGGTGACATTGGCGACAGGCTCAAACCCGTTATAATGAAAATCGATCCGCCCGTTCAAGAAGCTGGTGATCGCCGACTGGTGAATCGCAAACAATGTGCAACCGTCTGGGTTGGCTTTGGCGGCTTGTTTGGCCCCCTTGTTGCCGCCTTGGCCTGGCACCGTTACCACTTTCAACTTATAGGGTGTGTCCAGCTCGGCAATCGTCTTTTCGACAAGCGCATAGAGAACTTGTGTGCCGCCACCGGCTTTCCATGGCACGATCAATTGGGCGGTATCACATGGCAGTTTTGGCACCGAATGCGATCCGGCCTGCGCACCTGCTGACAGCATCATCACACTGGCGGCGACAGCGCCAAGAATCGAGGTTTTTGTTTTTCGCATAGTTACAGTCACTCCCGTCTGTTTGGTGAGGCGGCCACGGATCAACTGGTGGCCACGGTTTAATTCACTCGTTTTTAGAAAAATAGATTGCAAGGGCTTTGACGTCCGAGTCAATGTGGTTTAGCAAAAATTCAAGGGTAATTGATGGTGGCGTTTCGCCGCCAATGCGGGATGTTTTATACTGGGAGTGATCAAGGCAAATGTTGGCAGTCGGAATTATCGGATATGGTACAATCGGGCGTGTGGTGGCGCGGGCCCTCGATGCCGGCATTGACGGCATGCGGTTAGCCGCAGTCGCCACAGGTCGCCGTGACAAAGCCGCCGCCGCGATGGCCGAATTGGCCCAGCCTGTCGAGATAATGTCGATCGCGGCGGTAGCTGATTGCTGTGATATTGTTGTCGATTGTGCGCCAAAAGCTGTGTTCCGCGACATTGCCGAAACCGCGCTTGGCCGTGGCCGGATTTTGGTTACGGTCAGCGGTGCCGGCATTTTGGCCAACCCTGACATTGAAGATTTGGCGCGCGCTAATGGCGGCCGGGTGATTCTGGCAACCGGCGCGTTATTGGGGCTTGATGCGGTCCGCGCGGCGGCCGAAGGGCAGATCAACGAAGTGCGGATGATCACCCGTAAGCCGCCAAATGCGTTGAAAGACGCGCCGCATATCATCGATAATGATATCAATCTTGACGGGCTGAATGGCGCGGTCAAAGTGTTTGAAGGCTCGGCCCGTGAGGGCGCCATGGCGTTTCCGGCGAATGTGAATGTGGCCGCCGCTCTAGGGCTTGCCGGTGTCGGTGCCGATGCAACCCGGCTTGAGGTGTGGGCCGATCCGCATTTGCAGCGCAACACCCATGCGATTGAGGTTGATGCCGACAGCGCGCGATTCACGCTCAATATCGAGAATGTGCAATCGCCGGAAAATCCGGGCACCGGCAAGATTACCGCCCTTAGCGTGATTGCCTGCCTACGGGGGATGACGGCGCCGATGAAGATTGGAAGCTAGGCCTGAGGGCAAGCCGGTATGCTGGCTAAAATAGCCATCACGTTCCTCCGGTAATAAAGACTTTTTGAAAAAATCCAAGATGATCACGATGAAGGAGTAAGACCATGCGTTTGGTAGCGTTTGAACGGGCCGATGGGCCGCATATTGGACTTGTCACCGACCGCGGCGTCACTGATCTGTCAGCGTTGGACCCGGCCGCCCCTCGCGATCTAGGAGACGCCATCAAGCAACAACAGCTTGACGATATCAAGCGTCTTGCCGCGACTGCTGGCGATACGGTTCATTACCAGCTTGACGATCTTGATATTGCCCTGCCGATTGCGACGCCGGGCAAAATTCTGTGTTTGGGGCTGAATTATATGGACCATGTCGCCGAAGGACCATTTGACAAGCAGCCGTTTCCGGCCATTTTCGTGCGGACACCAACATCACTGGTCGCCGCTAACAAACCGATCAAGGCGACGCCGCATTCGGTGACGCTGGATTATGAAGCTGAACTGGCGGTGATTATCGGTAAAGAATGTAAGGATCTGACCGAGGATAACGCGCTTGACGTGATTGCCGGCTATAGCTGCTTCAACGACGGATCTGTGCGCGAATTTCAGCGCCACACCGTGCAATGGACCATGGGCAAGAATTTTGACCAGACCGGTCCGTTTGGCCCGATCATCGTAACGCCAGATGAATTGCCACCCGCCGCCGCCGGTCTCGCTATTGCGTGCCGGCTAAATGGGCAAACGGTCCAATCCAGTAACACCAGCATGATGATTTATCCGGTGGTTGAATCGCTGGTCTATATCACCAAGGCAATGACCTTGGCGCCAGGCGATGTTGTCATGATGGGAACACCGTCCGGGGTCGGGCATGCCCGCAAGCCGCCGTTATGGATGAAGGATGGTGATATCGTCGAGGTCGAAATTGAAGGCATTGGGGTGCTGTCAAATCCGGTCAAGGCTGGTTGAACCTATTTGTCCAGTCGCCTCATTGGTCCTCAGGTGGATCGACAAGCCGTGTTTTGAAATCCGCTGGCGAGACGATTTCGAGAACCTCGAAATCGTCCGAACAGGCGATTTCGCGGTGTTTGATCATCGGCGTTTGCAACACGGTATCGCCCTTGCGAATGGTACGCTCGCCTTGGCCTTCATATTCAAACGTTGCCCAGCCATTTAACACATAAACCATCTGAAAATCGCATTCATGGATATGCCATGATTGAATGCCTGCATCCGCCGGCTGGTCATTGCGCCGGATAACATGCGCGACATAGTCGCCGTTGGTACCGTCCTTGATCCCAAGGTCCCGATATTCGAAAATCTTCCGTAGGCCGGGCGTCCATGCGGCGTCCTCGGCCACATGATGCACATAGTCCCAGTTTTTACGTTCGCTCATCCTGCCAAATCCTGTCTTGCCAATATTTTGCCTATGTCGTGGGTATGACCAGTTGCGTTATCTTGCCTGTGGTGCCGCCGCCCTGTCAAACAGCCCATAGTCGCGACTGACACCAAACAAAGACGCCATCACCGCCCCTGTTTTCGCAATCATCGCTGGCAATGCCTGTAAAGGGGCTGTCGGATTCAACAGCACAACATCTGCTTCCCCCGCGGCAAAGGCGGTATAATGGCCGGTGATCGTGCCCAGTCTGGCCAGCTGATCTTCATCCGGCGCGCTGTGGCTGTATAACGCCAAAATCAGCGGTGTGCTGGTAATATTCCGGTCCGGCAGATTATCGGTATGGTTATCGGTATCGGTGCGCCAGTGCCACAAGCGCGGCCCCACACGAATACGGTAATCGGCAAAGATAGCGGTTATGCCAGCCTGCTGCGACCGGCGGTGATCAGGGTCGCGCCGCCACCCAGCCAATGCCGTTTCACTGGTCCATAGCTGGTGGGACAGGATCAGGTCCTCTTGATCAGCTGACGCATAGCGTTGCAGCCATAAAAGACCGTCATGTTTGGCCAAAATCGGTTTCAACCGGTCAACATGATCAAAATAGTCCTGCCGCCGTCCGGCTTTTGGCCGTACCTCGAAAAACAAACCGAAATGCTGTTCTGTCTGGTCGGCCATATCGCTGTTGCCTTGTGTCATCACGCCAAGAATAGGCCCCTATGGTAGGCCCGATTGAGCTGATTTGTTAACCTCATTACAGTGGTGTGATGCAAAAAAAAGTTCGTGAGACGGGCTGGCAGGCGGCGCTGGCAAACCGCTATCGGCCGGGTCGCGTTGCTCTCTTCCCCTATGTGCGTGGCGCGATGCTGTTTGTGGCCTTGCTGGTGGCGGTGGCGATGCTGTTGGTATATCTTGGCCGGCCCTATAGGGTACCGGTCTTTGATAGTGCGCTATGGGTGATCGCCTGTGGTTATGTTGCCGGGGCATGGGGGCTTGGGCTATCCATCTATTTATTGCTGTGGCCGTCCGGCACCGGGGATGATCGGTCTGATCCGGCCCGGTCCGACCGGTAAAAACACTTTTTGTGTCGCCAGATCAGCGCTATGGTCATCGCTGGCCGATGATGGCTGACCCCGATAACAAAGTGATCCCAATAACAGAGTGATGGGCAAGCAGATGTCTTCCAAACCGTCCCCCCAGCAGCCACCGCAACAGCAAATTCCCGGATTTTACCATCGCCGCCTTGGTGAGATGGTTGTTACCGTGGTGTCTGACGGCTATCTGT
>CAZYKI010000055.1:0-7461 GCA_964648035.1 uncultured Candidatus Puniceispirillum sp.
ACTGTTAATCGCTTGGCCGGCGGTTCGAATCCGTCCCGGGGAGCCACTTCTCCCACGGCAGTTTATCGGCGCTTGATGTGTGGAGCAAAACCATGAAAAAAATGATCCGCAACGCTATCCTAGCTCTGAATTACGGTTTTGCATTGGCCGTTTGCATGATCTTGATCGTGTCGCCGCAATTCGCGTTTGGTGAAAAGGCGATGTATGGGATCAGCGCTATTTTCTTTGGTATGGGTGTGCAGCGATTGGTCAAAAAGCTGATGCCGGACGACCATACGGCCTGACCCGCCTTGGTGCGCGACCTCTTTACAGTCCGTGACGCTGCGATTGACGATTCGTCAGATATCGCACAAATGGCCGCCATTTACGCCCATCATGTTCGGCACGGCACGGCGAGTTTTGAGCTGGAGCCACCATCACCCGCCGCGTTGGCAGACCGCTTTGCCTTATGCTGCGCGGCTGGCCTTCCTGTTCTGGTGATAACCGGCCCCGAAAACCATATAGCCGGTTATGCGTATTTGTCGGCGTTTCACCAGCGTGCCGCCTATAGCCACACCGTCGAGGACAGTATTTACATTGATCCCGGCTTGACCGGTCAGGGGCTTGGCAAGATGCTGCTAACAGCGTTGATCGAGCGGGCGCGCGACGCCGGTAAACGCCAGATCATGGCGGTCATTGGCGATTCAGATAATCATGCTTCGATCGGACTGCATCGGGCGATGGGCTTTGCGCCAATCGGGATCGCCCGGGATATCGGTTTCAAATTTGGTCGGTTTCTCGATGTTGTTTATATGCAGCGGGATTTACGCTAAGCCATTGCTGTTTCAGGAGTTGCTATGACCCTGTCCATTCGCCCCCTCGCCGCGGCTGATTTTGATACATGGTGTCGCCTGTGGCGCGCTTATCTCGCCTTTTACCAAACCACCCTCGCTGACGATATCTATGATGTAACATTTTCGCGGCTAATTGCGCCTGACCATCCGGCCCAAAATGCCTTTGTTGCGGTGAGTGACGGTGCCATTGCCGGATTGGTCCATTATATCTACCATCCGCATAACTGGCGGCACGAGGATGTGTGCTATTTGCAGGATTTGTTTGTCGATCCGGCCTACCGTGGTGCCGGCGTGGGCCGCGCGTTAATCGAAGCTGTCTATCGAGCGGCTGATGCCAATGATACGCCAAACGTCTATTGGTTGACCCAGGATTTCAATCACACGGCCCGCCAGCTTTACGACAGGGTCGCGACCGTCACGCCATTTATCAAATATACCCGCTAAAACAGGTGTCTATTGGCCGTGACGGGAGCGTAAAACAGCGATAACGTCGTCAAGCTGCATGTCAGCATCCTGCAAAAGCACCAACATATGAAACAGCAAGTCGGCAGCCTCATTTGCCATTTCTGCCTTGTCGTCTTTCATACGGGCAAGCGCCAGTTCGACCCCTTCTTCGCCGACTTTCTGGGCAATACGCGCCTTACCCGCCGCAAACAGGCTTGTGGTATAGCTGCCGGTCGGTCGGGCCGTGTGCCGGTCGGCAACCAGCGCCGCCAACTGGCCAAGAAACTGTATATCAGGGGCTTTTTTATCGGTAAAACAGCTGACGGTACCGGTGTGGCAGGTCGGCCCCTGCGAGCTGGCCTGCACTAACAGCGCATCATTGTCACAATCCATTTCGGCGCTGACAAAATCCAGCCAATGCCCCGATGTTTCCCCCTTGACCCACAAACGATTTTTGGACCGGCTGAAAAAGGTTACCTTGCCTGATGACAAGGTCGCGTCAAGCGCTGTACGATCCATATAACCTAGCATCAGGACCTGTCCGCTCGCCGCATTCTGGATGATAGCTGGCACAAGCCCATCGCCTTTGGTCCAATCAATCGCATCTATGTCAATCTGTGCCATTATATGTCTCTTACGTTGATATCTTCTGCCCGCAAATAGGCCTTTAGGTCAGGGATCGGGATTTTACCGCTGTGAAACACCGAGGCAGCAAGCGCCCCGTCAATGCGGGTCGATTTGAATAGATCGGCAAAATGCACATAATCACCGGCCCCGCCAGAGGCGATGACCGGGACCGATACCGCGGCTTTGACCGCGATCAGCTGGTCAATGTCATAGCCTTGCCGCACACCGTCATTATTCATGCAATTCAGCACGATTTCACCGGCCCCAAGGCGCGTCACCTCGCGCGCCCAAGATACGGTGTCGCGCTTGGATTTGATGGTTTTGGTCGCGTCACCGGTATATTGATAGACCTGTAGCAAATCGCCCTCACGGCGGCTGTCGATACCGGCGACAACGCATTGCGTGCCAAAAGCCGCGGCCAATTCGCTGATAAATTCGGGCCGTTCCAAGGCAGGTGAATTAACCGAAATTTTGTCGGCACCGTCATTCAAAATAGCGCGCGCATCGTCAATGCTGCGTATACCACCTGCCACACAAAACGGTATGTTGATCCGTCGGGCAATTTGGTTGACCCAGCTTTTGTCAACAACACGCCCGTCACTGCTGGCGGTGATGTCGTAAAACACAAGCTCGTCAACACCTTCATCGGCATAGCGTTGGCTCAGTTCAAGAATATCGCCCATATCGACATGGTTACGGAACTGGACCCCTTTTACCACGCGCCCGTCACGCACGTCCAAACAGGCTATGATACGACGGGTTAGCATGTGACCGCCTCCATCGCTTGTTGGACGGTAAACCGACCCTCATACAACGCCTTACCGATGATCACCCCATCCGCCCCAAGATCTTTTAGATCATCAAGCTGGCCGATACCGCCAGACGCCTGAACTTGCACGGTCGGAAATTGGGCTTTGACGGCTTGGTAAAGATCACGGTTGCACCCGGTCAAGGTGCCGTCCCGGTCAATATCCGTACAAAGTATGTGCCGCAGCCCGGCTGGCATATAGCTTGTCAAAAACGCCTCCAAGGTGATGCTGCTGGCTTCTTGCCACCCCGAAACTGCGATATGAAACGCCCCGTCTACCATCACCACATCGGCTGCCAAGCAAATTTTATCCGGACCAAATTTGGCAAAAATGGCCTTTGTGGTGTCGGCGTCACGCACCGCAAGGCTGCCAATCACAATGCGGCTTGCCCCGGCATCAACCAGCGCCTCGACGTCATTCATCGTGCGAATGCCGCCACCGGTCTGTACCTGTAACCCGCTTTCGGCAATGATGGTTCCGATCAGTTTGGTTTGCCGGTTTTGCGGATTTTTGGCCCCATCAAGATCAACAAGATGCAGCCATGACGCCCCTGCCGCGGCGTAGGCCTGTGCGACCGCTACCGGATCGGTGCCATAGGTGGTTTGCTGGTCAAAATCACCTTTGTGAAGCCGCACAACAGCGCCACCGATCAGATCAATAGCCGGGTAGATAATCATTAACGCAACTCCAGGAAATTTTGCAAAATACGCGCGCCAACCGGCCCCGACCGTTCTGGGTGGAACTGGCAGCCGGTAAAATTGTCCCGCGCAACGATGGCGGTAAAATCGTTACCATAGGTGCATGATGCAACCGTGTCGTCGGTCACAGGCGCATAAAAGCTATGCACAAAATAGACATGTGACCCGTCAGTGACCCCGTCTAACAACGGATGCGCCTGCCGCATTGACAGGCGGTTCCAGCCCATATGCGGCACCGCCCGATCGGGCGCCGGGGTAAAGCTGGCGCAATCGGCATCAAACAGGCCCAAAAGCGGTGTATCCCCTTCGGGCGAGTGGGAAAACAGCAACTGCATCCCAAGGCAAATTCCCATCACAGGTTGGGTCAGGCCCCGAATGCAATCGACAAGGCCACTGTCAATAAGGCGTTGCATCGCCACAGGTGCGGCGCCAACCCCCGGCAGCAACACTTTTTCTGCGTCACCAATGACGGCCGGATCATCGGTCAGAACCGACGTCGCCCCAAGCCGCTCAAGCGCAAATTTCACCGACGCAATATTGGCGCCGCCGCTGTCGATGATCGCAATCATAATGTGCCTTTCGTGCTTGGCATTTCGGTGCCGTCAATTTTGACCGCTTGGCGCAAGGCGCGGCCAAACCCCTTGAAACAGGCCTCGACCATATGATGCGTATTGTCGCCAGTGACCGCGATATGCAGGTTCGCTTGTAAATTTTCGGCCAGCGAATAGAACACATGCGGCACCATATCGGTTGGCAGGTCACCAACATGGCTTTCTGGAAAATCAGCCTTGAAATCGAGGTAAAACCGTCCGCCAAAATCAAGCGCCACCTGAACAAGCGATTCATCCATTGGCAGGCAAAAGCCATACCGCCCTATTCCCATTTTATCGCCAAGGGCAATGCGGATGGCCTGACCAAGCGCAATCGCGCAATCCTCGACCGAGTGATGCGGATCAATCTCAAGGTCGCCGGCGCAGTCAAGCTCTAGGGAAAATCCGCCATGTTTGGCAATTTGATCAAGCATATGATCATAAAAACCGATGCCGGTATTGATGCGCACCGGTGCAACACGATCAAGGTTTACTTTAACGCCTATCGCGGTTTCGTTGGTTTTCCGGGTGACCTGAGCAACCCGTTGCGGCTTGTCTGGCGCCATCTGGCGGCCGTCCAAAGCGGCAAATAGCTGTTCCATCTGGTCGGGGCTGCCAATCGTCACACGCACGCTGTTGGCAAGACCAGGTTGATGCGACTGATCGCGCAGGATGATATTGGCTGCCGCAGCGCGCTGACAAAAAGCAGCGGCGTCATGGGTCAATAATAGAAAATAATTGGTATCTGACGGCAAAACTGCCCGCACCGATGACAATTTGGCAAACCGTTCGGCATAGGCGGTGCGCCGCGCAACGATATCTGCCCGTTTTTCGGCCAGTTTGGCCAGATTGTCCGGTTGCAGGATTTGCGTTGCCAACGCGGCTACCGGTTGCGGTATCGGATAGGGTGCCAACACTTTTTGAAGCAAAGCGGTTATGTCGGCCCGGGCAATCGCCGCCCCACATCGCAAACCGGCCGCGGCATGTGATTTCGACAATGTCCGCAACACCACAAGATTGGCAAATTGATCAAGCGCGCCAACAAAGCTGTGCGCCGCGCTGAATTCGACATAGGTTTCGTCAACTACGACCACAGCCTGATTCACGTAAGCCGTACAAAGTGCGATGATTTTGTCCCGACTCATCAGATTGGCTGTTGGGTTATTGGGCGAGCAAACGAAAATGATTTTGGTATTTTTATCAGACTCTTGGTCGATGGCTTTGAGATCAATATCGAAATTCTGATCAAGCGGGGCGCAGCGTGTTTCAACGCCTTGCAGCATTGCCGATTGCGCATACATCGCAAAGGTTGGCGGGCAAATCACCACATTATCCACCCCAGGCACACAAAAGGTCCGCATCAAGCAATCGATGGCTTCATCGGCACCGCGGGTAATCGTCAGATGGCGCGATGATATATCCAGCCACCGGCACATAGCGTCCACCAAGGACGCCGGCTGTTGTGCCGGATAGCGGCTAAGACCTGTGCCGCCAATAAACGGATCATAGGAACATTCATTGGCGTCAAGAAACACGGTCTGGCTGCCGGGTTTTTGCAATGAACGGGCCGAGCTATAGCCCGGCATCGCCAGAATTTCTGGCCGGGCGCGCCGGCAGACCGGCGACATATCGGACAAGGATGAGTTGGTCATAATCTAATCCAGCATTTTTTCGATGGGGACAACAAGAATAGAACTGGCCCCATTGGCTTTTAGGGCTTCCATCGTATTCCAGAACACGCCTTCTTCGCATACCGCATGGACCGCCACCATATCATCGCGCCCCTGAAGCGGCATCACCGTTGGTGATGCAGATCCGGGAAGCACCGCCTTGATCGCGTCAAGGCTGGCTGTCGGGCTGTTCAGCATGATATATCGACTGTTTTCGGCACGAAGTACCGCTTTAATCCGCGAGGTGATTTGATCGGCCAATCCGGCAATCACCGGATCGGTGATCTGGTTACTGACCAGCACCGCCTCAGACCGCAGAATAACCTCTTTTTCGACCAAACCATTCGATACCAGCGTGCTGCCGGTTGACACTAAATCACAGATCACATCGGCAAGATGGGTGCGCGGCGCCACCTCTACCGCGCCTTCCATCGTCACAATATCGGCGTCGATATCATGCTGTTTCAAATAGGCTGCCAATAATCCGCGATAGGATGTGGCGATGACTTTGCCGGTCAGGGACTGGATCGATTTATAGTCAAAATCATGCGGCACCGCGATTGACAACCGGCATTTTCCATAGCCAAGCGGCAGCAATTGGGACAGCGATTCAAACTTGCCATTGCCAAGGGCTTGTTTTTCCAGAAACGCATTTTGTCCAAGAATACCCAGCTGGCACACATTGTTCGCCAAAAAGGCCGGGATATCGTCATCGCGCACCAAAAACACATCAAGCGGATAATTTTCGGCGCGGCATAGTAGCTGGTCGCGACTTTTTGCCAGCGACACACCACTTTTCTCCAACAAGGCCAGCGACTGGTCTGCCAACCGGCCAGATTTTTGAATCGCGATCTTAAGTCTTTTTTCTTCACTCATAACTTGCCCTGTCGTTGCATTATCGCCTTATATCCATCATGTCCGCTGTTCAAAAAACGAGCGACCCGCACAATCGTTGCGGTGCTAACCTTTGTTTCTTCGGCTATCTTGCGATAGGGCACATTCTTGACCAAAAGCTGGGCGACCCGCCAGCGGTCAACAAGCCCTTCCAATTCAGTCGGTGTGCACAAATCATAGAAAAAATTGCGCGCCTCTTCGGCTGTTTGCAGCGCCAAGATAGCGTCAAAAAGCGCGTCTTCGTGATTTGAGTCAATCTGATCGCGTTTCACCCAGCGTCCACCTTGCATCGATCCCGTTTCAATGTGATAGCGATTTAATACGCTAAAACAATCCTGTCAAGCTGGAAGCGCCAAAAAACCTGAAATAATTAGAGATCACGCGCCGTTTTTAGGGAAATAAGTCGGCCATGTTCACTGTCAATGTCGGCAATATGCGCGGCTTCAAACCCGATATCAGCCAATGTGCAGGTGGGAAAGATGGTTGTGTTAAAGGCGCTGGCATGATTCGATGTCAGGTGATTAAGAAGCACAACAAGACTGGGGTTATGGCCTATAACCATAACCGACCGGCAGTCCCCGGCATTATCAAATATCGCCGATAAAACGGTTTGGGCCGATGCTTCATAGAGCGAATCGACCAGCCTGACCGGAATACGGTCTTGCCACTCTTGATTGACTTGGTCCCAGGTCTGCAGGGTGCGCCGGGCCGGTGATACCAAAACCAACTCAGGCAATAGTTTGTGACTGGCGAGGAATTTACCGATTGCGGCAGCGTTCTGGGTGCCGCGCGCATTCAACGGCCGGTCAAAATCGCTGCAATCGATTGATGGCATTTCGGCTTTGCCATGCCGTAAAAGGATGATCCGCGCCATGTCCCGTATCCCCCTTCCGATC
>CAZYKI010000055.1:7561-12180 GCA_964648035.1 uncultured Candidatus Puniceispirillum sp.
CATTGCCGTGCGCATGCGATTTGGGCTATGCTATAGAGGTCGGCGCGCCTATTGTCGGCCCCTCTTTACTATCCCTAGCGACAGGATTGATTGATGACTTCTGCTACGGCCCCCGGTTTTGTTGCCGCCATTGGGAATACCCCGCTTATCCGTCTAAAAGCCGTATCTGACATGACCGGCTGCGAGATTTATGGCAAGGCCGAATTTATGAATCCGGGTGGTTCGGTCAAGGACCGGGCAGCAAAGGCAATTATTGAAGATGCGGAAGCCAAGGGGCTTATTGGTCCGGGCGGCTTGATCGTTGAAGGCACTGCCGGCAATACCGGCATTGGTTTGACGATGGTTGGCAATGCGAAAGGGTACCGGTCGGTGATCGTGATGCCCGAGACCCAAAGTGAAGAAAAAAAGGACGTTCTGCGGATCTGTGGTGCTGACTTACGGTTGGTGCCTGCCGCACCCTACAAGGACCCGAAAAACTACGTCCGCTATTCCGAAGCCTTGGCCAAAGAGCTTGCAGGCACCCATGATGGTGGTGTCATTTGGGCCAATCAGTTTGACAATGTGGCCAATATGCACGGCCATTATGCCAGCACCGGACCGGAAATTTGGACGCAGACCAACCACAAAATTGACGGGTTTATCTGTGCTGTCGGCTCTGGGGGCACGTTGGCGGGTGTCGGC
Organism: uncultured Candidatus Puniceispirillum sp.; assembly: GCA_964648035.1. GTDB lineage: Bacteria > Pseudomonadota > Alphaproteobacteria > Puniceispirillales > Puniceispirillaceae > UBA3439. The sequence goes on from CAZYKI010000055.1 coordinate 8,243, forward strand.
TGTTATCTCAAAGAGCAAAACCCGTCTATCAAAATAGGTCTAGCCGACCCGGACGGGTCAGCCCTCTTCCATCATTACACGCATGGTGAGTTGAAGTCGGAAGGCAATTCAGTATCAGAAGGAATTGGCCAAGGGCGGATCACCGCCAACCTTGCCGAAGCCCCGGTCGATATGGCGTTCCAACTGTCCGACAAGGACGCATTGCCGCTGATTTTTGATCTTATGCAGCATGAAGGCCTGTATCTTGGCGGATCGACGGCGATCAATGTTGCTGGCGCGGTTGCGATGGCCCGCGAACTGGGGCCCGGCCATACTATTGTGACGATCTTGTGCGATTCGGGCCAGCGCTATCAGTCAAAAATATGGAACCCAGCATTTTTGCGGTCAAAAGATTTGCCGGTGCCAAGCTGGCTGTAGCCTTTCGCGCCAGCCCAACAGGTCGTGGTCAATCAACAAACAAAGAGAACGCTTATGTCATCTGCCGAAACAACCCCGATCCTTGTGACCGCCTCATGGCTTGCCGACCATCTGGACAATGTCAAACTATTCGATGCAACGTCGCACCTGCCGACCTTGGGACGTAACGCCAACGATGAATATAGCGCGCGGCGCATTCGCGGTGCCGGCCGCTTTGATATCGACAAAATTGCCGACAAGTCGTCAGACCTGCCGCACACCCTCCCCGATGCGGCCTTTTTCCAACAGCAGATGCAGCAGCTGGGTGTTAATGATGATGACCATATCATCGTCTATTGTGACTCGATTTTTTTAAGCGCGGCGCGCGCATGGTGGATGCTTCGCTTGTTTGGCCATGGCCGGGTGTCGGTTCTGGACGGCGGTCTGAAGGCGTGGCAATTGATTGACGGGCCGATGGATCATGGCGCGCCAGACAACAGCGTCGCGCGTGGCAATTTTACCATTCGCCAGCCTGTTGGCGCCCAAACCATCCCGATGGACAGCCTGCGTTTGCTTGTCGAACAAGGCGTTGCCGGCCAGATCGCCGATGCGCGATCACCCGGCCGTTTTGCCGGTACCGACCCGGAACCGCGCGCTGGCCTTCGTAGTGGCCACATTCCGGGTTCTTCAAACGTACCGATTGCCAGCCTGATTGCTGAAACCGGCCAGATGAAATCGATAGCCGAGATTCGTTCGGCCTTTGAAACCGGCGGCATTGATGTGGCACGCCCGGTCACAACAACCTGTGGGTCAGGTGTGACCGCCTGTGGCCTAGCCCTTGGTCTGGCCCTGCTTGGCAATGAAACGGTCTTTGTGTTTGACGGCTCATGGACCGAATGGGGGGCGTCCGATGCGCCCGTTGAAACCGGTTAAGCCCCCCCTTAGGGATAGATAGGCGCCGGCTGGGGCCACCTTAAAAAAACCGTCAAAAAAAACCCCGTCCAAACCGGCACGGGGTTTTTATAACGTCAGTTTTTGTGGCGGATTAGTCTGCGCCGACCTGCGCCCATTCTGGAACCCAAGTTGGATAGCTAGAGCATGCGCCAAAGGCAAGGCAGCTGGCCAATAGCAAAACTGTCAATGAAGTCTTTTTCATAATATATTCCTTACATGTAATATACCGGTTCCTCATTGGGTCATATCTGTGGGGGGCAAGTCAAGGGTTCAAACGGTTTTGACCCGCGCAAATCTGCAAAAATAATTCTTGATATATGTTGTTTGGTGGCGTATCAGAGCGCTGCCCAATCGCACGTGCCCATCGCAGTGTGCCTATCGCCAGACAATGGCGGCATCACTGACGGCAAGTAACGACGTAGCGGGCTTTTTTGGAACCGCCGGACAATCCGGCCCGAGAAGGCAACTACATCATTGCACGTGCGACTGCCAGATAGGTCTGGCAGCGCTCCCGGCAATGCTTATTTGGGAGTTAGGATTATGACCACCCGTATCGAAAAACTGCTTGTTGACACCACCGTTGCAACACCATGTTTGGTGCTGGACCAGCAACGCGTTGCCCATAATTATCAGGCATTCCGACGACATATGCCGAAAATGACACCATATTACGCGGTCAAAGCCAACCCGCATCCGGCCTTTCTGGCGATGCTGGTGGCTGAAGGCGCCTATTTTGATTGCGCGTCCTTTCAAGAAATCATCATGGTGCTGAATGCCGGCGCGACCGCTGACCGGATTTCTTACGGCAGCACCATCAAAAAGGCGGCCGATATTGCCAAAGCCTATCAAATGGGGGTTCGTCAGTTCGCCTTTGACGCGATTGAAGAATTGCAAAAAATTGCCGACCATGCGCCAGGTGCAACGGTGATCTGCCGTATTTTGACAAATGGCAGCGGCAGCGGCGCCCAATGGCCGCTGAGCCGCAAATTTGGCTGTGATAGTGAAATGGCTATCGGCTTGCTGGTACAGGCGGCTGCCTTGGGGCTTGCCCCGCGCGGTGTGTCATTCCATGTCGGCTCACAGCAGCTTGATATCAATGCGTGGGATGCGGCGATCAGCCGGTCTGCAACAATTTTTGCCGCAGTGCAGGCACAGGGTATCAGTCTTGATATCCTCAATCTTGGGGGGGGCTTTCCAACCGCCTTTAACCGGCAAAACACCCCCGGTCTTGACGTCTATGGTGCGGCGATTATGGCATCGGTAGAGCGGCATTTCGGCGATAACGCCCCTCAATTGCTGATCGAACCCGGCCGCGCCCTTGTCGGTGATGCCGGCGTGATTGTCACCGAGGTCGTGCTGGTGTCAACCAAAAGTGCCGATGACAGCCAGCGCTGGGTCTATCTTGATGTGGGCCGGTTTCATGGGCTTGCCGAAACCGAGGGCGAGGCCATTCGTTACCGGATCAGCGTGCCAGAACGGGCGACCAGCGCGACCACCCCGGCGGTGATTGCTGGCCCGACCTGTGATTCGGTCGATACGCTCTATGAACGTAACCCGATCCCGATGCCGGTAGATCTTGCCGCTGGTGATATCGTGCTGGTGCATGACACCGGCGCCTACACCTCGACCTATTCATCAGTCGGATTTAACGGCTTTGCCCCGTTGCAGGTCTGTCTTGCCGAAGAGCTGGCCGCAGACCGCTGGCCGGCTTTGCAAACCGGGTAATCCCACATAACCGCAGGCGGAGCGTAGATGGAACTGGATCAATGGCTATCATTAGCGATGATATGCCTTGCTGGTGCTGTCTCGCCCGGCCCTAGCCTGCTGGTCATTCTTGACGCAACACGCCGCGGCGGCCGCCCCGCCGGTATGCTGGCCGCCATTGGTCATGGGCTTGGGATTTTTATCTATGCCTTTGGCGCCGCGACCGGCCTTGGCTGGCTGGCTGGTTTGGGGCCGGTCGTACTCCCCTTATTGCAAGGGGCGGCCACGCTCTTTTTGCTGTCCATTGCGTGGCGGTTATGGCGCGTGGCGGGAGCGGCGCAACCGGAGACTGCCAAGCACCACCCGGATGGACAGGAAACCCAGCATTCGGAGCTGTGGCACAGCTTGGTCGCGGGCCTGATGATTGCCCTATTCAACCCCAAGGTTGCGGTTTTTTTTGCCGCGCTGTTCAGCGGCTTTGTGCAGTCTGGGCAGACCGGTTTGACGCATCTGGTGATGGCTGGTCTGGCCGGGGGGATCGATGTAACGGTCTATCTTGTTTATGCGTGGCTCGCCGGCAGCGGGGTGCTGCACCGCTGGATTACCGGTCAGCGCGGTTATTTTGATCGGGTGCTGGCGCTGCTATTTACCGGCTTTGCGCTGGCCATTGCACTAGATGCGGTGCAATCGCTGGTATAAGGGGTGGCACGGGCGAAACGCCGTTGCTAGTTACCACCCAAATCCGGCCGAATAGGGAAGCCATGTTGCAAGTTCGGGCAGCGCAATCAGCAGGCCCAACCCGCCAAGCATCAACAGCACAAATGGCGCTTGCCAAGGGGGTGGTCAGCTAGAGGACAATCAAAAATCCCGAATTGGTCAGAGCG
>CAZYKI010000056.1:0-12032 GCA_964648035.1 uncultured Candidatus Puniceispirillum sp.
GTGATTCTGGATAGCAAGGCAGGCCGGCAAGCTGACGAAGCGGACTTTTGGCCCCGTCGCAGGCAACCACAAGATGGCTGATGACAGCCGGCTTGCCGGCTAGCGCTACCCGCGCCGCTGTGCCGCCGTTACCCGGAATAAAGCCGGTCACCGCGGCCCCGGTTAGATAGTGAATCGGCCGGCTTTCAAGCGTGCGCCGCAACGCCTGCAACAGGTCATCATTGTCGACAACATAGGCCATCGCAGAACCATCATTATGCCAATCAAGACAAAACGGCGCCTTTCGGCGACGTGCCAAGCCGCCATCGCGCGGCCACCCCTCGGCAACCTTGATCCGGTGAATTGGCGTTGGCGCTTGGTCAAGCCGCGCCCAAATGCCAAGCCGTGCCAACATTGCCTTGCCGGCGGCATGAATGGTGGTTGTGCGCTGGTCGGCGCTGCCGGTCGGCCGGTCGGATTCGTTGGACCGATCAATCAGAATGAGCGCCGGTTTGTCGGCCGTGCCAGCGAGGCTGTAGGACAGCGCAACCGCCATCATCATGCCGGTCAACCCGCCCCCGACAACGGCCACATCATAACACCGGTCGCCAGCGATGGGATTGCCCGGCGTTGTTGCGGACGGGATGCTCATTGCGCCCGCCGCCACTGTGCCGGGAAATGCGACGCCAGTACCTGCTTTGCCAAATGATCAAGGTCGGTCTTGTCGAAAAGATAGCTGTGCATACCGGCGCGCTGGCCCGCTTCAACATCGCTGTCACGGTCGCCAATCATCACCGAATTGGCAAGGTCGATCTGCCATTTTTCCGCCAGCTGGATGATCAGGCCTGGCTCTGGCTTGCGACAGCGGCACGGGGTGGCCATCGCGGGATCAGGTGCTAACGGGTGGTGCGGACAAAAGGCGATGTCGGTGATATCCCCGCCGGCGGCGCGGGCGTTATCGATCAAATGGTTGTTGAATTGGTGCATGGCGGCCTCGGTAAACATGCCGCGGCCGATCCCGCCTTGGTTGGTGACCACAAACACCGGCAGACCGGCGGTATGAAAACGCCGCAATGCCGCTGCCGCCCCCGGCATCCAGGCAAATTCGGCCGGGTCGTAAATATAGCCCCGATCTTGATTCAGGGTTTCGTCACGGTCCAAAAAAATCGCCGCTTTTCGGGTCATCACGGATGGTCCTTTGCCGGTTGCCGGCCCCACGGTCGGCAGGGGCTTGCCAGTTTACGCAAATTCGGCTGATTTACCAGCGCCGAACATCACTGACAGCCATTGCCGGGCGGTCCGGCTTGCGCTAGGAATGGAGCAATCGTTGATCGGGGCCTCGGCCGCGTGGCTGGTATCGCACCATCGATATATCTATATGGCTATATGTCTGTATGGGTTATATGTCAGCATAGGTATTTGAGTATACAGGACAAGTGATGAAACTGAACCCCGCCCATGCCATTTTCGATGGTAATATGTTTGTCCAGCTGCGTGCCATGCTTGACACGGTCACACCACCGCCTGACCTGCCCCTTTTGGACATGTCGATCGGTGAACCACAGCAGCCGCCGACACGCTACCTTCTCGACAGTGTGGCACGGCACAACGATAAATGGCAGTTCTATCCCAAGGCTGTCGGCAATGCGCGCTTTACCGGTGCGATCGAGGGATATATCGCGCGGCGGTGGCCAGAGGCGGCCGGTCTGGCCACAGCTGATCAGATTATTCCGGTTCCCGGAACGCGTGAACCATTGCATTTTCTGGGTCATCTGGTAACCGGCACCAAACCGCAGGCGGCGGCGTTGGTCAGCAACCCCTATTATCATGCCTGGCGGGCTGGTGGGCTTGCCAGCGGTGGCGAGACCATCTTTTTGAATAGCGGTGCCAACCAGAATTTTCTGCCGGATCTGGCTGCGCTTGATGCAGGCTTGCTTGACCGCACAACCATTTTGTATTTGTGCAGCCCAACCAACCCGCAAGGCAGTGTGATGGATCTTGATTATCTGACAGCGGCCTTGCGTCTTGCGCGTCAGCATGATTTTTTACTGGTGATGGATGAATGTTATGCCGATATCTGGCGTGGCCAACGGCCGGTCGGAATGATGCAGGCGGCGGCGCATCTTGCGGGCGAACCCGGCGCTGACCGCACGGCCGATCCGCTGGCCAATTTGGTGGTGTTGAATTCCTTGTCAAAACGGTCCGGGGCGGCTGGCCTTCGGGCCGGTTTCATGGTTGGCGACCGGCAGGTGGTTGCGCAATATCTAAAGCTGGTGGCCAATGGCGGGTCCTTGGTGCCAATGCCGTTGCTCGAAGTCGCCGCCGACCTTTATGATGACGAGGATCATGTCACCGCCATTCGCGCCTATTATGACGCCAATTTTGCGCTGGCTGAAAAATATCTTGGCGTGCCGGCGCCGGTTGGTGGCTTCTTTTTGTGGCTGAAGGTTGATGATGATATAGACTTTGTCAAACGGTTGATGGCCGAACAGGCGGTTCGGGCCTTGCCAGGATCATTGATGGCGATGACCACCGAAGAGGGTAACCCTGGGGCTGGTTATGTCAGGTTGGCGCTGGTGCATGACGCCGCGATGACCGAAACCGCGATGACGCGTATTGCCACGGTCTATCATAGCCAATAACCGCCGTTCCTATCCGATAGATGGGCCTAACGGCGATATCAGCAAAAGGACCAGAATGAACGACAGTGACGACAAAAAGCCGATTGTCTCCAATGCTATGATGCAGTTTTTGCAGGCAAGGCTGATGGAGATATTTGGTCTTGTCCTGTTGGTGATAAGCGCCATTTTATTGGTCTCTTTGATCACTGCGGGCAAGAGTGATCCATCAGTTGCGTTGGTGTCGGATGCGCCTGTCAGCAACTGGCTTGGGTCGGTCGGTGCCAATATTTCGGCCGTATTGTATATGGTGCTCGGCCTTGGCGCTTTTGCACTGGCGGTGGTGCCCTTGGTCTGGGGACTTGGCTATTTGCGCAAGAAGCCGGTGCCAAACTTGCGCTGGCGGATCGGCTTTTTGCCATTATCTCTGCTGCTGATTGCTGGCGGGTTGTTTGCGCTTGATGGCGGCGGGGTCAGCGATAATGGTGGCGCGGTCGGTGCGGTGGCTGTTGGGTTTATCATGCGCTGGATACAGCCTTTGCCCGGCTTTATGGGGCTGGAAACAATTCATTATGTTGGCTTAGTTTTTGCGTTTTTTGGATTGCTGTCATTGTTTTGGCTGTTGGCCATTTCGCGTGCAGGCTGGGCCCGTGCCGCCGCGGCGATGGGCCGGATTGGTGGCGTCCTGACCCCGGTCCAACGCCTCGGAAGACAGATGGCCAGCGGCGTTGCCAAGGCTGCGCCGTCAGGCCCAAAACCGGCCGCCAAAAAAGCCGCCAAACAACCGCGGCGTGAACCGGTTCTGGTGGCGGGTGCTGGTGACGCGGCGGATGCGGCGCCGGCTGCCGTGGCCAAACCGCGGGCATCGCGTGCGGCCAAAAAGACCGGCCAGCAGGATATGTTTGATTTTAGTGCCAGCACCGGGTTTCAATTACCACCAGCCAAGCTGTTGAACCCCCCTGCCAAGGCGCAATCGGGCCCGTCAAAAGCCGCCCTTGAAGACCATGCAGCGGCGCTGGAAAATGTATTGTCGGATTTCAGCGTGAACGGATCGATCACCGATGTGCGCTATGGACCGGTTGTCACCCGTTATGATCTGAATCCGGCCCCCGGCACCAAATCGCAACGGGTGATTTCACTGGCTGATGATATCGCCAGATCGATGAGTGCCATTTCGGTGCGGGTGGCGGTGGTGCCGGGGCAAAATGTGATCGGGATTGAATTGCCAAATGAAGACCGCCAGACCGTCATGCTGCGCGATATCCTTGATCATGATGCGTGGCGCAAGGACCAGTCAAGCCTGCCAATGGCGCTTGGCAAGGATATTGCCGGGGCGCCGGTGGTGGTCGATTTGGCAAAATTTCCGCATCTGTTGGTGGCCGGAACCACCGGGTCTGGCAAGTCGGTCGGGATCAATGCGATGATCCTGTCGCTTCTCTATCGCCATACGCCGGAAAGCTGCCGGATGATTATGATCGATCCCAAAATGCTCGAACTGTCGGTCTATGACGGTATTCCACATTTGCTGAGCCCGGTTGTGACCGACCCGTCCAAGGCGGTGACCGCGTTGAAATGGGCGGTCCGCGAAATGGAAAACCGCTATCGCAATATGGCCAAGATGGGGGTTCGCAATATTGGTGGTTACAATGAACGGCTGGCCGACGCCCGCGCCAAGGGCGAGGTGCTGACCCGGCGGGTGCAAACCGGGTTTGATGCGGAAACCGGCAAGCCGGTGCATGAGGAAGAAATTCTTGATTTGGCGCCGCTGCCGTTCATCGTTGTGATCATCGACGAGGTGGCCGATTTAATGCTGGTCGCAGGCAAGGAAATCGAGGCGGCTGTGCAACGGCTGGCGCAAATGGCACGCGCGGCGGGAATCCATGTGATTATGGCGACCCAGCGGCCGTCGGTCGATGTGATCACCGGCACCATCAAGGCCAATTTTCCGACGCGGATCAGCTTTCAGGTGACGTCACGAATCGACAGTCGCACCATTTTGGGGGAACAGGGGGCCGAACAGCTGTTGGGTCGGGGCGATATGCTATTTATGGAAGGCGGCGGCCGCGTGGTGCGGGTGCATGGACCATTTGTCGATGATGGCGAGGTCGAGGCGGTCGCCAATTTCCTGCGCCAGCAGGGTGAACCGGAATATGATGAACGGGTGGTTGAAGATGCCGATAGCGGCGGCGATATTGCCGGCGGTGGTGATGTCGGCATGCCGGCTGGCAATAGTCTTTATGAACAGGCGGTACAGCTGGTGGTGCGCGAACAAAAAGCGTCGACCAGCTTTGTCCAGCGCCATTTGAAAATTGGCTATAACCGGGCGGCGACCATTATCGAGGAAATGGAACGCAACGGCATTATTTCAGCCGCCAACCATGTCGGCAAACGTGACGTTTTGCTGTCCAATGACGAGCCGTCATGATGGGCAGAGCGGTACAAAAAAAGATCTATCCGTGGCCACGGCACTGGCAGGCGATGATCGCGGTCATTTTGCTGTTGCTGGTGCCTGCCGGTGCGGCATCGGCCAAAGACGCGATAGACCGCGCCGAACAGTGGTTCAACAATCTGAAAACGATAACGGCCGATTTTGTGCAGATTGCGTCAGACGGTACCGCGGCCAAGGGCAAGCTGCAGTTTCTGCGCCCCGCCCGGATGAAAATTTCGTATGAGGATACGGCGCCATTAAACCTGATCACCACGCCGATCTGGCTTCATATCGACCGTCCTGATGAACGCACGATCATCAGCTATCCGCTAAGTGAAACACCGCTGTCATTGATCCTCGCCGAGACCGTGTCGTTGCGGCCGGCCGGCTATACGACGCGGCTGGCGCCCCGCCGTGCCGGTGTGATCAGTGTTGAGATTTCGAAAGATAGCGGTGACGATGCTGGGCGACTGACCCTCGAATTCAGCGAAAAACCCTTTGCGTTGCGCCGCTGGATCATCGTTGATTCGGCTGGGATTGAAACCGCTGTCACCTTACAAAACTCGGTCTATGACAAACCGATGGATATCAGCCTGTTCCGGGTGCCGACCTATGAGTCGAATAATTGATTGCCCGCTGTTTTGTTATTCTACCATATAGGACTGTATCTTTAAGATGAAACTTGCGACTTGGAATATCAACAGCGTACGGTTGCGCCTCGATCTGGTGTTGGATTTTTTGACCACCAGCGATGCCGACATTTTATGCCTTCAGGAAACCAAAACCCAAGACCATGCGTTTCCGGCAGCGGCCTTTGCCGATGCCGGTTGGCCGCATCAGGCGATTCGTGGTGAAAAAAGCTATAATGGTGTGGCCATTCTGTCGCGTCAGCCATTGGCCGGGTCCGGTCATATAGACTGGGCTGGTCGTGGCGATTGCCGGCATATTTGGGCGCAGACCGAATCGGGTATCAAAATTCATAATTTTTATGTGCCGGCCGGCGGCGATGTGCCGGATCCCGATGAAAACCCCAAATTTGCCCACAAGCTGCAATTTATTGACGAGATGACCCGCTATTTTGCCGCGCAGCCGCCGCAGGCCGAAATTCTGGTTGGCGATTTGAATATCGCGCCGTTGGCGATGGATGTCTGGTCATCCAAACAGCTGTTGAAAATTGTCTCGCATACGCCGGTTGAAACCGATGGTCTCAAACGCTTGATGGCCGAAGGCGGCTGGCATGATGCGGTGCGCGGTCATTTTGGCGCGGCGGCCAAACTATATTCTTGGTGGTCCTATCGGGCCCGCGATTGGGCCGCCAGTGACCGGGGGCGGCGGCTTGATCATATATGGGTCAGCCATGACCTTGCCGAACAGGTGCAAAAGGTCGATATCCACCGCCAGTATCGCGGTGCAGAAAAACCATCTGACCATGTGCCGATCAGTCTTGATCTGACCGGCTGACCGGGGATCGGCCGAACCCCTTTCGCGCAACCGAAAAACCGGCTATATGCTGTGCATGATCCGGTTTTTGAAAATGCATGGGCTTGGCAATGATTTCATTGTCTTTGACGCGCGTGATGCGGCGGCGGGGATTCCGTCTGTGATCAATGCGGCGGCGGCCAAGCGATTGGCCGACCGGCATTTTGGTATTGGCTGTGACCAAATTCTGGTTATCAGACCATCCGACAAAGCCGACATTTTTATGCAAATTCTGAACAGTGATGGCAGTGATGCGGCGGCTTGCGGCAATGGCACCCGCTGTGTTGCCGATTATGTGATGCGTGATCTTGGCCGCGACAAAATCAGTATCGATACTGCATCCGGCCTGTTGCAAAGCTGGCGTCCGGCTGCGGCGCCCGACCATATTGCTGTCGATATGGGGCCGGTCCGGCTTGACTGGCAGCAGGTGCCGCTGGCCAGCCCGCAAGATACGCTGGCGGTTGATATCGGGGGGCCGGTGCCGGCGGTATGTCATTCGATGGGCAATCCGCATGCGGTGCTGTTTGTCGATGATGCCGAGGCGGTTGATCTGGCGCGCCTTGGCCCGGTACTTGAACATCATCCGCTGTTTCCGGATCGGGCAAATATATCCTTTGTCCACAAGCTTGGTGAAGGCCGCTTTCGGATGCGAGTCTGGGAACGCGGCGGCGGCATTACCTATGCTTGCGGCAGTGGCGCCTGTGCGGTTGGGGTGGCGATTGCGCGGGCCGGGCATGGCGCGCGGCACAATGAAATCATCATGGATGGCGGCAGTGTGTTTATCGATTGGCAAGAAGATGAAACCCCCGGTGGCCGGGTGATCATGCGGGGGCCGGTTGCCTATGTGTTTGAGGGGACATTATGCCCCGCATTGACCGCGTTGCTGGAGGCTGACCGATGAGCCGCCGCAACAGCCCGCTTGTTGAAACCTTTGGGTGCCGGCTGAATATCTGGGAATCGGAAGTGATTCGTGATCACGCCAGCGCGGCCGGTCTTGGCGATGCGATTATATTCAATACCTGTGCTGTCACCGCCGAGGCCGAAAAACAGGCCCGCCAAGCGATCCGCAAGGCCAGACGTGACAATCCGGACGCGCCGATCATCGTAACCGGTTGTGCCGCCCAAATTGCGCCTGACAGTTGGGCCGCGATGCCTGAAGTTTCACAGGTGGTTGGCAATCATGACAAGCTACAACCCCAAAGCTGGACAGCGCTTGCGGCGGCGAATGCGCCGCAGCTTTTGGTCAGCGATGTGATGGAAATACGCGAAACGGCAGCGCATTTAATCGATAGTTTTCATAATCACACACGCGCGTTTTTACAGGTACAGCAGGGCTGTGATCATCGCTGCACCTTTTGTGTGATCCCTTACGGGCGCGGTAACAACCGGTCGGCCACAGCGGCCGATCTGATCGCGGCGGCCCGTCAGCTTGTTGACAATGGGTGTAACGAGATTGTCCTGACAGGTGTCGATATCACCTCATGGGGCCGGGATCTGCCGGGACGGCCGCGGCTTGGGTCGCTTGTCCGGCAGATGTTGGCGGCGGTGCCGAGATTGCCGCGGTTGCGGCTGTCATCGATCGATCCGGCGGAACCCGATGCCGAATTGATGGATGTGTTGGCCGCAGAGGACCGGTTGCTGCCGCATCTTCATCTGTCGGTGCAACATGGCGATGACCTGATTTTGAAACGCATGAAGCGGCGGCATTTGGCGCGCGATGTCGAACGGTTCTGTGCCGAGGCGCGCCGCCGCCGGCCGGATGTGGTGTTTGGGGCCGATGTGATTGCCGGCTTTCCAACCGAAACCGAGACCGCGCATACGGCAAGCCTTGATCTGTTGACGGCGGCCAATATCACCCATTTGCATGTGTTTCCCTATTCACCACGTCCCGGCACACCGGCGGCGGCGATGCCGCAGCTTGACCCGGCCATCATCAAGGACCGGGCTGGGGCGTTGCGGCAGCTTGGCACAGAACAGCTTGACCGGTTTCTGGATCAATCGATCGGGGCAACTGATGAATTGCTTGTTGAATCGGGCAATCGGGGCCATGGGCGGCAGTTTAGCAAAATTCGGTTGGATGGTGATTATGTGCCGGCCGGCAAGGTGGTATCAGTCGAGATTATCGGGCGTGAGGGCGACCGGTTGATTGGGCGCAAGCAGGGAGAACAAGCGGCATGAGTTGGTTGCAAAAGCTGAAGGCCGGGTTAAGCAAATCCAGCAAAAAGGTAACCGAATCGCTGGCCAGCCTGCCATCCTTGTCGGCGCTGATTGGCAAATCCAAGCTGGATGCGGCGTCACTTGAAGATGTCGAGGATGCGTTGATCGCGGCCGACCTTGGTACCGCCTCGGCACGCCGCCTCGCCGAGTCGATGCGCGCGCATAAATTTGAGGGGCCGGTTGATGCGGCATCGATTGCCACGGCCTTGGCCAGCGGCCTTGAAGCCATTTTGGCCCCGGTGGCCAAACCCTTGGTCATTGATCCGGCACATCGGCCGCATGTGGTGCTTTTGGTCGGGGTCAACGGGTCTGGCAAAACCACGACTGCTGGTAAATTGGCCCAGCAATGGCAGGCCGAAGGGAAAAAGGTGATGCTGGCCGCTGGGGACACATTTCGCGCGGCGGCGGTCGAACAATTGCAAATCTGGGGTACGCGTACCGGCACCACAGTGATTGCCGATGCGACCGGCGGCGATGCGGCGGCACTCGCATACCGGGCGTTGTCGACGGCCCAGGCCGAAAATGCCGATATCCTGATTATCGACACCGCCGGCCGCCTGCAAAACCGGACCGAACTGATGGACGAGCTTGGCAAGATCGTCCGGGTGATCCGCAAGCTGGACGCCAGCGCGCCGCATGATTCGGTGATCGTGCTTGACGGCACGGTGGGCCAAAATGCGCTGTCACAGGTAAAAGCCTTTGCCGACGTCGCCGATGTGACAGGCATGATTGTCACCAAGCTTGACGGGTCTGCCAAGGGCGGTGTTGTGGTGGCGTTGGCGGAAACATTCGGCCTGCCGGTTCATGCGGTCGGGGTGGGTGAAGGGGCCGATGATCTTCAGCCCTTTACCGCGGATGAATTTGCCAAGGCGCTGGCCGGCGTTGGCACCGATTAACCTGTTTGTCTTAATCAGGCAGCAGTTTGTGGCTGCGTCCGGTGAGATAATAGACCAGCAACCCGGCATATTCATGAAGCGCGTTTCGCATGCGACTGATGCCACCAAGGCCCCATAATCCATCGGTGCCGGTTGACATTGTTTGATAGTCAACCGGATAGGGAATCAGCCCGGTCCAGCCGGCTGCGGTAAAGCTGCCGATAGCCCGTGGCATGTGGCTTGCCGAGGTGACCAAAATCCATCGGCTACCGGCGCTAGCGGCCAGAACCTCGCGGCTATTGACCGCATTTTCATAGGTGTTGCGGCTTTGCTCTTCATAAAGGACAGTGCGGCCAAGCCCCCCAAGCCGCGCCACAAGGTCACGGATCTGGTCGGCCTCGCTCCAGCCATCGGGGATCAGCTTGCCCGAAAAGCCACTAAAGATGATCGGCAGGGTGGGCCGGTCATGCGCTAATGCCAGCGCCGCGGTAAATCGTTCAGCACTTGATGAAAGACCATAGGTCTGCCGGCTTTCGGCCACCATGCTATTGCCGGTAAAACCGCCCAGCACAATGATGCCGTCAATGTGTGGGCTGTTAATATCGCCGCGGGGAATGCGATTTTCCAGAAATTGCAGCGGTAGGGTCGACAGCGGCAAAAAGCAGTAGGACACGGGCAATAATAGCCCGGCAGCACCTAACCAAAAAGCTATCCGGCGGCGGCGGCGCCACCGTGCCAGCATGGCCAGCGCCAACAAGATATAGGGGATAACCAGCGGTTCGACCAACAGGCCAAGGGTTTTCGACAAAACAAAGAACATGGGTTATTCTTGACAACATGGCGCAAAAAGCGCAATAGCTTGTCGCACATCAGGCCATCGCCGACTGACATGACCTTTACGGGTTCCACACGTCCTTGAAGTTTTCGAGCACGGGTGCCGTTTTGCTGTCAGCCATTATCACCGGTGTGATGGGCCGATGCAGATGGTAATTTTGGGGCGATAGCCCGGTTTTAGATAACGGAGCAAACGGGCGTAACGCATGTTTGAATCGCTGAAAAACAAACTGGCGGATGTATTTGACGGGCTGGCACGGCGCGGCGCCCTGACCGAATCGGATGTCGATGCGGCCCTGCGCGAGGTACGGCTTGCCCTGCTTGATGCCGATGTCGCATTGCCGGCGGTCAAGGCCTTTACCGAAAAGGTGCGCGAACGGGCGGTTGGTGTGGCCAGCATGCGCGCGGTGCGCCCGGACCAGCAAGTCATCAAAATTGTCCATGACGCGCTTGTCGAAATGCTGGGCAGCGATGCGGCGCCATTGAACCTTGCCACCAACCCGCCTGCCATTATCCTGATGGCCGGCCTCCAAGGGTCGGGTAAAACCACCACTGCTGGCAAGCTGGCCCTGCGCCTGAAAAGCCGCGAACGCAAAAAGGTCATGCTGGCGTCATTGGACGTCACCCGGCCGGCGGCACGCGAACAATTGCGGATGCTTGGTGAACAGGCCGAGGTCGGGGTGCTGGCTGAAGCGGCGGGTGAAACACCGGCCCAGATCGCCAAGCGCGCGGTGCAGGCCGCCAAGCTACAAGCCTATGATGTGCTGATCCTTGATACGGCTGGCCGTCTTAGCATCGATGAGGCCTTGATGGCCGAGTTGCGCGAGATCAAAAAGCTGGCCAACCCGCATGAAATTTTGTTGGTCGCTGATGCGATGACAGGTCAGGATGCGGTCAATACAGCCGCGGCGTTTCATGACGCGGTCGGGGTTACCGGCATTGTGTTGACCCGGCTTGACGGTGACGCGCGCGGCGGTGCGGCGCTGTCGATGCGGCATATAACCGGCTGCCCGATTAAATTTGCCGGTGTTGGCGAAAAGCAGGATGCGCTTGAAGCGTTTGATCCTGAACGTCTGGCGGGCCGCATTTTGGACATGGGCGATGTTGTCGCGCTTGTTGAAAAGGCTGCCGAAACGATCGAGATTGAAGAAGCTGAACGGCTGGCCAAACGCATGGCCAAGGGTCAGTTCGACATGAATGACTTTCTGGCACAGATCCGCCAGTTGCAAAAAATGGGTGGCCTTGGCGGGT
The DNA here is from genome assembly GCA_964648035.1 of uncultured Candidatus Puniceispirillum sp. Classification (GTDB taxonomy): domain Bacteria; phylum Pseudomonadota; class Alphaproteobacteria; order Puniceispirillales; family Puniceispirillaceae; genus UBA3439. The sequence goes on from CAZYKI010000056.1 coordinate 11,682, forward strand.
TGATGGGCATGCTTCCCGGGATTGGCAAAATGCAAAAGCAAATCGCCGCTGCCGGGATTGATGACAATATGATCAAACGGCAGGAAGCGATTATCCTGTCGATGACCAAAAAAGAGCGGGCATCGGTCGGGCTGTTGAATGCGTCGCGCCGCAAGCGGATCGCCGCCGGGTCGGGTACTTCGGTGCAGGACGTCAACCGGCTTGTCAAACAATATCAGGATATGGCCCGGATGATGAAAAAGCTGGGCGGCAAAACCGGCGCGGCGGCGATGAAAGCGCTGCTTGGCGGCGGTATGGGCGGCGGTATGGGCGGCATGGGTGCGCCAAATGCGGGTGGCATGAATGCGGGCG
>CAZYKI010000057.1:0-11316 GCA_964648035.1 uncultured Candidatus Puniceispirillum sp.
AGCGAATGCTTCCATATCGACAAGGTCGGTGTCTAATTCTGGCGGTGCGCTGACAAATTGGTCGCCGGTGCCACAACTCAGACCGGCCCGGCCAAGATCAATACATATGCCATCTTCAAACGGCGTTTGCCCCAACGCAAAACCAAGCGCCCGCACATCCATATCACGCTGATAGAATCGGGTGACTTCATGGACCCCGACAAGCCCGGGCCGCAGCGCGCCAGCACTGCCGTAATTCAACACCTGAAGCGGCTGATATTTATCTACCGCCGCAGCAAGCGCGACCGCCGCATTGATCTTGCCAACACCGGTATAAATAATCCGCCAACCGGGGACCATATCGGCCGGCAATTCATCTTCCAGCGCGACGACAAGCAGGGTTGTTGCAGGATCAAAGCTAGTCATAGGACTTCAATGCCACAACAGGCACCCCAACAGCCGCCCGTCCGCCAAGCGCTGTTAATTCAATAACAACGGCCACGGCCGACACCGTCCCGCCGCCCGATTCGACAAGCTGCCGCGCTGCCACCACGGTACCGCCGGTGGCCAATAAATCATCAATCAGCAACACCGATTTCCCGGCCACAGGGGCCTCTTTTTGCATCGTCAATTCCGATTGACCATATTCCAGATCATAGCTGACCTGTACCAAATCACCGGGCAATTTACCCGGCTTGCGAATCATCATTGAGCCAACACCAAGGCGCGCCGCCAATAATGTTGAAAACAAAAAGCCACGTGATTCAATGCCGGCAATCACATCAATCGGCGTGTCGGCAAGGGCCGCGGCAAACGCATCCATCGCCAATGACATGGCGTCAGGCGATGCCAAAAGCGGGCTGATATCACGGAACAGGATGCCCGGCTTAGGAAAATCGGGGTAAGCGGCGATATAAATATCAAAATCAGGGGGGGACGCTATCATCGGTACAACCATGTCCTTATCACAAAAACTCTACTATTTCGGCATACGCAATTTTCCAAGGCGGGGCAAGAATTGGCTGAACTGCAACAAGGCAGCCGTCAAAGACGATCTGTCAATTGCACCAACCGGACCCACGCGCCGTTGCCGCCACTGATGAAGATCGCTACAGTCGGCGTGCCACGAAAAAAGGGGGGCGGCGATGTTTTTCCTGCCATTATTTGATGAATTGCCAACCGGTCGCCGTCCCTTTGTCACCTGGGCAATTCTCCTGCTCTGTGTCATCGGGTTCTTATGGCAGCAAGGCCTGACTGACAAGCAGGGCTTTGTTGCGACATTTCAATTTGGCTTTGTGCCTGCCTTGTTTTTCAATTTTGAAACTTTGCCGCCCGATATGATCGCGGTGCCAAGTTGGGCCACCTTGGTGACCTCGATGTTTTTGCATGGCGGCTGGCTGCATATCGCGGGCAACATGCTGTATCTGTGGATTTTTGGTGACAATGTCGAAAACGCCATGGGAACGGTACGTTTTATCCTTTTTTACCTATTATGCGGCTGTGCCGCCGCGTTGGCCCAAGCCGCGATTGACCCGCAATCGACGGTGCCAATGATCGGCGCGTCAGGCGGTATTGCCGGTATTTTAGGGGCCTATTTACTGCTTCACCCGAAAGCCGCGGTTCGCTGCTTTTTGCTGATCATCGTCTTTGTCCGTTTTATCAACCTGCCGGCATGGCTGGTTTTGGGCGTTTGGATTGGCGGTCAGTTTGTTGCTGTGCCACAGGCCTTGGCCGATTCAGGTGGCGGCGGCGTTGCCTATATGGCGCATATCGGTGGCTTTTTGGCGGGCATGGCCTTGATCCCATTTTTCAAGAAACGCCATGTCTCGCTGTTCGACCGCGGCCAACCGCCCAAAACATGGTCTGGCGCGCCAATCAGCTATGATGATTTGAAAGCCCAGGCGCGTGCGCGGTACCATCGCCGGGCGCATAGTAACAAGACCGGCCAAGTGGCGCGCGGTTCAGTCCCGTCCCGTCGCAAGCCTGACCGGAAATCCGGGCCGTGGGGCTAGCCGGTCGCCAGCGTCCCATCATCATTGACAATCGCCGCCCCCGCGCCAAAGGCACGCACCTCGGCTTCAACCGCGGCTGCCGCGTCCTTGACCACCGTTTTATCAAGACCGCTGACAACAACGGCCGTGCCAAACTGGCCGGGCTTAAACCATGGATAGCTGCCAACACTAACCCCGTCAAAACGGGCCTGAACATCGGCTAAAATGGTGGCGATATTGCCCTCTCCTGTCTGGCATTGCACGGTGATACGGGTCATTTGCACACCACCCGGCAACCGGCTTACCAACCCTTCAAACATCGCCTGCAAGATTGACGGGACGCCCGGCAAAACATGGACATTGCCCAGAATAAAGCCGGGCGCTGCTGATAATGGATTGTCGATCAAGGCGGCAGTTTCGGGTATGTCCGCCATTTTCTGACGGGCCGCGTTAAACTCCAGATCGGTATTTCGATAATGCGCGATCAAACGCCGCTCTGCCTCGGGGTGACGGATGACTTTGACATCAAACGCTGCCGCCACCGCTTCGGTCGTGATATCGTCATGCGTTGGGCCAATGCCGCCGCTGGTAAAGACCAGATCATAGCTGGCCGACATGTGACGCACCGTGTCGATGATCACCTGCCTGTTGTCGGCAATTATGCGTGCCTCGACAAGCTGAATACCAAGTTGGTTCAATTGTTCGGCAAGCCAGCCGATATTTTTATCTTTGGTCCGACCAGACAGAATTTCATCGCCAATAACAATAATGGCGGCCGTAGGATTAGCCGTAAGTGACATTGAACAACGCCTTGAAATAATATTTTTGTCAAGCAATCACGATAAAGGTGGGGACCGTTCGCCGCTTTGTCAAACAGCATGACATCACCAAGAGCGGCAGATGGTGGTTCCCGTTGCCAACAAAACCGACATTTTTATAGGTTCGGCAGGCCCAAATATGCTATGGCAACCATCTGTTATCAATTGGGCTGGCCCGCAATTTCCCCAAAAGCGTAGCCGCCAGCCAATCACATGAGGCGCGTATGCGTAGCGAACAAGTCATCATCCATGGTAAAGACGGTTTTAGCGGCATGCGCAAGGCCGGGCGTCTGGCAGCCGCGGTATTGGACATGATCACACCCCATGTTGTGGCCGGGGTTACCACTGAAACGCTGGACCAGATTTGTCATGATTATATTCTGGCGCATGGGGCCATTCCAGCCCCGCTGAATTATCGCGGCTTTCCCAAATCGACCTGCATATCGTTAAACCATGTTGTGTGCCACGGCATACCGGGACCAAAATCCTTGCAAGAGGGCGATATACTGAACATCGACATTACGGTGATTCTGGATGGCTGGTATGGTGACACATCGCGCATGTTTTTTGTCGGATCACCGGCGGTAAAAGCGCGGCGCCTAACCGAGATCACCTATGACTGCTTGATGCGCGGTATCGATGCGGCCCGTGCCGGCAACACGCTTGGCGATATTGGCCATGCGATTCAGACCTACGCCGAATCGCATCGCTATTCGGTTGTGCGTGACTTTACCGGCCACGGCTTGGGCCAAGTATTCCACACCGCGCCTACGGTGCTTCATTACGGCAATCCTGGTGAAGGGCTGCGCCTCGAACCTGGCATGATTTTCACCATCGAACCGATGATCAATGCCGGCCGCGCCGAAACCAAGATACTCGGCGATGGATGGACCGCGGTCACCCGCGACAAAAGCCTGTCAGCGCAGTTTGAACATTCTATCGGGATCACCGATGGTGACCCGGAAATTTTCACGCTGTCACCCGCCGGCCTGACCCAACCGCCCTATTCCGGCTAAGACAAGCATCATTAGCGCTGGCCAATTAACTAGAAATTAACCGGTTTGCGCTATGCCTGTTGGCATGCGGAACCAAGCGGTGGGAAAACACGGTAAAGATGCGGCGGCAGACGTCAGCGGGCATCGGGCGCGGATGCGCCGAAAACTGCTCGACAAGGGCGGCGTTGCGCTGACCGAACTGGAATTATTGGAAATGCTGCTATATGCCGGGGCGCCGCGTGGTGACACCAAGCCCTTGGCCAAGCGGTTAATGAAGCATTTTGGCAGCCTATCAGCCATTTTGCGCGCTGAGGTGGCGCAATTACAATCGGTCAATGGGGCTGGGGACGCGGCCGTCAGCGCAATCAAAATTGCCGAAGCGGTCGGCCTACATATCAACCATGCGCGGGTCAAAGGCAAGCCGGTACTGACACATTGGCTTGAGGTGCAGGATTATTGCATCAGCAAGCTGGCCCATGAACCGGTCGAGCTGGTTATGGTCTTGTGTCTTGACAGCCAGAACCGCCTGATTGCCGACGAAACAATATCGCGCGGCACGGTCAATCAGACCTCGGTCTATCCGCGTGAGGTGGTTAATTTGGCTTTGCGGCATTTTGCCCAAGCGGTGATTATCGTTCATAACCATCCCGGTGCGGAAATGCGGCCGTCGCGCGCCGATATCGATGTGACCCGCGATATCAGCGCGGCGCTTGCGGTGATGGAAATAACGCTGCATGACCATTTGATTGTGGCCGGAACCGAATGCGTCAGCTTGAAAAGCCTAGGGCATTTGTGATTGGCTCACCGGCCTTTTGGCGGGTTTTTGATTTTGTTGGCGGCTTTGCGCGTTAATTCACCCGCGCGCCGACTGGCCCGCAGCAATGATGGCCGCGCCTTATCGAGCGCTTTGCCGGCCATTTCGCCGGCCTTACGCTGTACCGCCGGGCTTTGCGCGGCCCGCACAATTGCCCCGATCAATAGTCGCCGGATCAGCATCTAGCTACCTCATAGCAAATCAGCCACAATGGCTTGTTATGCGCTGGCTTTTTCATCGACCCAATGGTACAACCTAGCCCCGTTCAAAGCAAAAGGTATTGGTGGCATGATCCCACGATATTCCCGCCCCGAAATGGCCGCCATCTGGTCCGAGGAAAGCAAATTTCAAATCTGGTTCGAGATAGAAGCCCACGCCTGTGATGCGCAGGCAAAATTGGGCGTTATTCCGGCATCTGCTGCCGCTGCCGTGTGGGATAAAGGCGCTTTCGAGATTGCGCGAATTAACGAGATTGAGCGCGAAACCAAACATGATGTGATCGCCTTTTTGACAAACCTTGCCGAATATGTGGGCGAAGATGCGCGCTTTGTGCATCAAGGGATGACCTCATCCGATGTCCTTGATACCACGCTTTCGGTGCAATTGACCCGGGCCTCAGACCTGCTTTTAGACGGTATTGACCGGCTGTTGGCCGCGCTTGAAAAGCGGGCGTTTGAGCATAAACTAACCCCAACCATTGGCCGAAGCCACGGCATTCATGCCGAACCGGTCACATTCGGGCTAAAGCTGGCCGGCTATTATGCGGAATTCAGCCGCTGCCGCGACCGGCTGTTGGCCGCGCGGACGGAAATTGCCACCTGTGCGATTTCCGGTGCGGTCGGCACATTCGCCCATATCGATCCGGCTGTCGAGGCGCATGTTGCCGATATGATGGGACTGGCGATCGAACCGGTATCGACCCAAGTTATTCCGCGCGATCGTCATGCGATGTTCTTTGCCACGCTTGGTGTTGTCGCCAGCTCGGTTGAGCGGCTCGCCACCGAGATCAGGCATTTGCAACGCACCGAGGTCCGTGAAGCCGAAGAATTTTTCTCGTCGGGCCAGAAGGGATCCTCGGCGATGCCGCACAAGCGTAACCCGGTATTGACCGAAAACCTGACCGGAATCGCCCGGATTGTGCGGGCGGCGGTGGTGCCGGCACTGGAAAATGTGGCGCTGTGGCACGAGCGCGATATTTCACATTCATCTGTCGAACGGGTCTTTGCCCCGGACGCCACCATCGGATTGGATTTTGCCCTGCACCGTCTTTCCGGTGTGGTTGAAAATCTGCTGGTCTATCCAGACGCGATGCAGGCCAATTTGGACCGGCTTGGCGGCTTGGTCCATTCGCAGCAGGTGCTGTTGGCACTGACCCAGAAAGGGGCCAGCCGCGAGGATGCTTATGTGTTTGTCCAGCGCAACGCGATGAAGATATGGGCCGAAGGCGGCAGCTACCTTGACAAGTTAAAAGCTGACGCTGACGTTGCTGGCTATTTAAGTGCGCCAGAGCTTGAGGCTTTGTTTGATCTCAATCAGCATTTCCGGCATGTTGATACAATCTTCACGCGGGTGTTCGGCAAAACCGCATGATCTATTTATTTTTCATACCAGCAGCCTGTGGAACGAACACGATATGACAACACGACAACCGCTTTATGAAGGCAAGGCCAAGGTCATTTTTGACGGCCCCGAACCGGGCACATTGGTGCAGTATTTCAAGGATGACGCAACCGCCTTCAACGCCCAAAAAAAAGACGTGATCCGCGGCAAGGGAATCTTAAACAACTATATCAGCGAGCATATCATGCTGGCGGTTGGCAATATGGGGATCCCCAATCATTTCATCAGCCGGATTAACGACCGCGAACAGCTGATCCGCAAGCTTGAAATCGTCCCCATCGAGGTGGTTGTGCGGAATGTCGCCGCCGGATCAATTTGTAGCCGCCTTGGGCTTGAAGAAGGCAGTCCACTGAACAACACGCTTGTTGAATTTTGTTTGAAAGACGATGCGCTTGGCGATCCAATTATTGCGCCCGAACATATTTTCACCTTTGGCTGGGCCACCCCTGAAGAGCTGGAGATCATTGTCGAGGATACATTGCGGATCAATGATTTCCTGACCGGCCTTTTTACCGGAATTGGCGTCCGGCTAATCGACTTCAAACTGGAATTTGGCCGGCATGCCGGTGAAGACGGCTTGGAAATCATGTTAGCCGATGAAATCAGCCCGGATAATTGCCGCTTGTGGGATGCCGAGACCAACGAAAAGATGGACAAGGACCGCTTTCGGCGCGACCTTGGCGGTCTTGTCGAGGCCTATCAGGAAATCGCCCGCAGGCTTGGCGTCAAGGTACCGGCGATCGATTGATTGAAACCAGAGCGCGGGGCCGGAGCGCGCGCAACATTTTGCTATCATAAGGGCATCACCATGCAGGCGATTGTAAATATTTCACTTAAAAATGGCGTTCTTGACCCGCAGGGCCGGGCGATCTCGCATGCGCTTGGCGATCTTGGCTTTTCCGAGGTCACTGATGTGCGGGTTGGCAAGCAAATCCAGCTGGATATTGACGAAACTGATCCGGCGCGGCTACGCCAGCGGGTGGCGCGGATGTGCGAGACCTTGCTGTCCAACACCGTCATTGAGGATTACAGCATTGAAATTCCCGATGAAAACAAGTGATCTTGCCCCCATCATCACCGTAAATAGAATGAACTGAAACGATCATGACCCTTTCAGCCATGCGTGTCGCCATTATTGTCTTTCCGGGATCAAATTGTGATCGGGACATGATGGTGGCGATTGAACAATTGACATCCCGGCGCCCGGCTCTTGTCTGGCACAAGGAAACAAGCCTTGATCCGGTGGATTTGGTGATTATTCCGGGTGGCTTTTCATTCGGTGATTACTTGCGCTGTGGCGCACTTGCCGGCCGTTCGTCGGTCATGCATGCGGTGCTGGACCATGCAGCACGCGGCGGGGCCGTTATGGGCATTTGTAACGGCTTTCAAGTGTTGACCGAAACCGGCATGGTTCCGGGGGTGTTGATCCGCAATGCCGGCCTTAAATTTGCCTGCCGCAATGTTGATCTGGCGGTCTGCGACACGGTGGCATCACCCTTTACCAGCGGCCTTGCGGCCGGACAGCATCTGACCATTCCGATCGCGCATAATGAAGGCAACTATTTTGCCGATGCGGATGAACTGCGCCGCATTGAAGATAATGGCCAGGTGGCGTTTCGTTATGTTGCCGGGGCAGCGTTTGGACCGGCCAACCCGAATGGCGCCGCAAACGATATCGCCGGCGTGCTATCGCCCAACGGCCGGGTTATGGGCATGATGCCGCATCCCGAACGGGCCATGTCGCCAGAACAGGGTGGCAGTGACGGGGCATTGTTTATGTCAAAAGCGTTGGAGGCTTTGGTATCATGAGTGAGTCTGCCGAGGTAATGACTTTTGACAATGCCGCCGCGATGGGGCTGTCACGCGCTGAATGGGACTTGATCGAAAAACGTCTTGGCCGGACCCCGAATTTGTGTGAGCTGGGCATTTTCTCGGCCATGTGGTCGGAACATTGTTCGTACAAATCATCCAAGAAATGGCTGAAAACATTACCGGTAGACGGGCCGCAAGTGGTTCAGGGGCCCGGCGAGAATGCTGGCGCGGTCGATATTGGCGATGGGCTATCGGCTATCTTCAAGATTGAAAGCCACAACCACCCCTCATTTATTGAACCCTATCAAGGGGCGGCCACCGGTGTGGGTGGTATTTTACGCGATGTATTTACCATGGGCGCGCGCCCCGTTGCGTTGTTGAATGCCCTTCGTTTTGGTGACGCCGATCACGAAAAAACCCGCCACCTTGTTGGTGGTGTGGTGGCCGGGATTGGCGGATATGGTAACTGCATCGGCATTCCGACAGTTGGCGGCGAGGTCAATTTCAACAAATCCTATAATGGCAATATCTTGGTCAATGCGATGGCTGTCGGCCTCGCCAATAGTGACCGGATTTTCCGGTCAGCAGCGACCGGCCCCGGCAATCCGGTTATTTATGTCGGGGCCAAAACCGGGCGAGACGGTATTCATGGCGCCACCATGGCCTCGGCCGAATTTTCCGATGAAACCGAAAGCAAGCGCCCCACCGTTCAAGTTGGCGACCCGTTTACCGGCAAATTGCTGATGGAAGCCTGCCTTGAATTGATGGCCTCTGACTCGGTGCTGTCGATTCAGGATATGGGGGCCGCCGGGCTGACATCATCGTCAGTTGAAATGGCCTCTAAAGGCGGCCTCGGCATGGAGATTGACTTGGATTTGGTGCCCGCGCGCGAAGCGGCCATGTCAGCCTATGAGCTGATGCTGTCCGAATCGCAAGAGCGTATGCTGATGGTGCTGAAACCCGATGCGACCGAAACCGCCCGTGCGATTTTTGACAAATGGGACCTTGATTTCATGCCGATCGGCAAGGTGACAGAAACCGGCCGTCTTGTGCTTTTGAAAGATGGTGGCATCGCGTGCGACATTCCGATTGGCCCGCTGGTTGATGATGCACCGGAATATGACCGGCCGCACCATGATGCACCGGCGCGTCCGGTTCTTACTAGTCAAAATCTGGCCGGGGATAAATCTGTCAGCGCGGTGTTGCTGGAAATGATCGGTCACATTGATCTCGCCAGCCGGCGCTGGATTTATGAACAATATGACAGCCAAGTTATGGCAGACACTTTGGCGGGACCGGGCGGTGATGCCGCATTGGTGCGGGTTCATGGCAGCCGCCGCGGCCTTGCGCTGACCACCGATTGCACCCCGCGCTATGTTGAATCCGATCCCAAAACCGGTGGTATGCAGGCCGTTGCCGAGGCCTATCGCAACATTTCGGCGGTTGGTGCAACCCCATTGGCAATCACCAACAACCTGAATTTTGGTAATCCGGAAAAACCGGAGATCATGACCCAGCTGGTACAATCGGTCACCGGCATGGGCGATGCCGCCCGCCACCTCAATACGCCCGTGGTATCGGGTAATGTGTCGCTTTATAACGAAACTGACGGCACCGCTATTCAGCCTTGTCCGGTTATTGGCATGGTCGGGGTCATTGACGATGTTGCCACCGCTGCCGGAAACGCGTTTACCGCCGCCGGTGAGACAATATTTGTTGTGGGCCAAACCGCCACCACGACCGATGGCTGGCTTGGCGCATCGATCTATCAAGCTCATTATGGCGATGCAACGATTTATGCCGTACCTCCGGTTGATCTTGATGCCGAAGAACGGCATGGCACGTTCGTGCGGACCCATATTGTGAACGGCCTGATCACCGCCGCGCATGATATCAGCGATGGTGGCCTCGCCGTCGCTGTGTGCGAGATGGCGATGCGCAGCAAATTGGGCGCGGACATCACCGCAGATGATGACGCCATATCGCATAGCTGGGCCTTTGGCGAGGACCAAGGGCGCTATATTGTCACGACGAGCGATGCTGCCGGCCTCGCAGCGGCGGCGGCCACCGCCGGGATCGAGGTTACCAAAATCGGCGTTGTCACCGACCGTCAGGAATTGAAATTCGGTGCCGCTGACACCATATCTCTGGCAGTACTGACCGAGGCATATGAGGGCCGCTTACCCGCCCTTATGGCCTAGGGCAACGGGCCAGATGTGACGCAAAGGAGGGATAGCGATATGGCGATGGCAGCAAATGACATTGAAGACCTGATCAAAGCAGCGTTTCCCGATGCGGTTGTCACCATCGAGGATTTGCGCGGTGACGGCGACCATTATGCCTGCAAGGTAATATCAGCCGCCTTTGCCGGCAAAAGCCGGGTGCAGCAGCACCAAATGGTCTATAAGGCGCTTGGTGGACGTATGGGCGGTGAATTGCATGCGCTTGCCTTGCAAACGGCGGCGCCATAATCTTGAATATTGGACATAAAACAGGACATAGTGGGCCATAGCCCGATTTGCAGGAGCAGATGATGTTGGATGACACAACCAAAACCCGCCTTGATAACGAAATAGCCAGTGAAGATGTCGTGCTGTTCATGAAAGGCACCCCAGTGTTTCCACAATGTGGCTTTTCCGCCGCGGTGGTTGGCGTGTTGTCACATCTTGGGGTTAAATTTCGCGGGATCAACGTGCTGGAAGATGACAGCATTCGCGAAGGTATCAAGGCCTATTCCGACTGGCCAACGATCCCCCAGCTTTATGTCAAAGGCGAGTTTATCGGCGGCTGTGACATCGTGCGTGAAATGTATGAGACCGGCGAGTTGATGGAAATGTTCCAAACGCAGGGTGTTGACGCCAAACCTGCCTGATCTGACATGGTGGCGGCGGGCGGCTACGTGGTCTCGCCAATACCGACAACCTGATCCGATACAAAGGCGTGTTCGCGCACCACCTCGGCAATGCGGACCCGGTACCAATCATAAAATTCTTGGCGGCCTAGCGCTTGGGCCGCCAGATGCTCGGCATGTTGCCGCCATTCGGCTATCGCATCACGGTCAGTCCAATAGGACACGGTAATCCCGATACCATCATCGCCACGCACCGATTCCACCCCCAAGAAACCGCGCTGCTGCTGTGCCAACGCAACCATACGGTCAGCGGTAATATCATAGATATCATCGCCGCTAAGGCTTCGTTGCGCGGTAAAAATGACCGCGTAATAATGCTCAGGCCAGCCATTGTCGCCACTTGTCTTGCTTTGCATCTGTCCACCTTTTCCTGTCA
>CAZYKI010000058.1:0-7613 GCA_964648035.1 uncultured Candidatus Puniceispirillum sp.
CAGCACCGGATGAAGCGGCCGTCGCCGCTGCCGCCAACATGAGCGCGGCCGAACGCGATGCGAAGATAAACAGCATGGTCGCGAGGCTGGAACAACGCCTTGCCAACGCGCCCGATGACGTTGAAGGATGGACAAGACTGGCACGCGCCTATGAGGTGCTTGGCAAGCCCGATGCGGCGCTTGAAGCCGTGGCAACCGCCGCCAACCTGGCCCCAGCCGATTTGAATTTGCAGTTTGGCGTTCTTGAACAGCTACTGACCACAGGCAATACAACGGCACGCCTTGATTTGGCCAAGGCCGCCCTCGCCAACGCCGAAAAAAGCGCCCCAAGCCACCCGCAAACATTGTTTTTCCGCGGGCATCTGGCCCGGTTGGACGGCGACACCGAAACCGCGAGGATTGCGTGGCAGACCCTTCTTGACCGCATGCCGCCCGACAGTGAGATGGCCAAGGCGCTGGCAGCCGAAGTTGATAAGCTGAAATAAGCCGACAAAACCGTCAGTCGGCACGCACCGCTGCCTTTATTTTTTTGGCATCCTGCTTGACCGCGTCAAATTCCGCACGCCGCCGGGCAATTTCCGCGGCCGACAACAAATCAATATTGGAATAGTCCTTTTTCCAATCCGGGTCGCCTGACCAGACCAACGGTGATTGTTTGGTCGTGCGCGGCCCTTCGGCCTCGACCAGCAGATCCACCGCCATCTCGGCCACCAAATCCTGTGACGCGGCGTCATCTGGCAAGCCGGCGGCATTGCCAAGCGGTAAATCATTGAACAGCAGCCGCGGTACGCCAACATGCTCTAGAATATCCTTGGCACAGCCCATAATGACCGTTGCGATACCGGCCGCTTCAAGCTGTGCGGCAGCAAGGGCTACCGACTGATGACATACCGGACAATTGGGTACCAAAACCGCCATATCGATATTGTCTTCTTGGCACAGTTCAACCAATCTTGGGCAATCAGTGCCGGTTGTTACCCGCTGCGACCTGTTCGTTGGCAGGCCATAAAACCGCGGCGAAACGCTGCCGATCTTGCCGTTGGCGGCCAGCCGCTGCAGGGCGGCCAGCGGAAAATAGCTGGCCATATCACTGGCTGTGGTATGGGTCCGGTCATAGGCAATATGGGCAATCCGCACATCAGGAAACGGGTCGATCGGCGCCGCATAGGTTTCAAAAAATTTTGACTTGCCATTATAGGCGGCGCCGGGTCCCTGATCACCTTTGGTTGGATCAAACATAGACGCCGTGGTTACAATGCCAATACGCGCCGCGGCTAACGCTTTTGTCGGCCGGGTAAAGGGCACCTCGTCCAGTTGCGCCCAGACATAGGGCGCACCATAACCAAGCCCGACATAATAGGCACGAATCCTCTCAATATAATCCAGCGGTGGCGTATAAGTCATACTGGGCTCCTTTACTAGCGGGGGGCACCCCCCAACAGGGTGATCAACCTGTGGATCAATTACGCCAATTTTGGCGCAAGCCATCGCCCGAAAACAAGACCAGCGATCAACACCGCCAGAAAGGGCACCATCCCTTCCGGATTCAGGGTCAAGCTGGAAATAACCGGCCCCGGACACAGTCCGGCAAGCCCCCACCCAATACCAAATATCAAGCTGCCAACAATCAATGGCCGGTCAATCGCGCTTGCCGTTGGCAAATAAAACCGATCGCACAAGACCGGGGTCGGCCGTTTCAGGACAAACCGCAATCCGATCAAATTGACCGCGATACCGCCAACCATCACCAATGCCAAAGACGGGTCCCACACCCCAAAAATATCCAGAAATCCAACCACCTTTGCCGGATTCAACATGCCAGCGAGCGCCAGCCCAATACCGAAAATCAAACCGCTAACAAGCGCTGCAATCAAACGTCCCATCGGTTGCCTCCGTCACACAAGCTTGATCAAGGCCACGGTCGCAATCGCGCTGACCATAAAGGCCAGCACCGCGACCAGCGAGCGCGGCGACATCCGGGCAAGCCCGCAAATCCCGTGCCCCGAGGTACAGCCCGACCCGATCGCGGTTCCCACCCCAACGAGAAACGCGGCAATATAAAATTGTGGCCCGCTGGCAACGGATTGCCATGCGATCGGACTGCCGGCGATCACTTGCCAGATCACAGGCCCCAGAATCGCGCCCCCTAAAAACATCAGCCGCCAGCCCCGTTCGCCGGTGCCGGTCGGCGCGACAATGCCTGATAAAATGCCACTAATCCCCATGACCCGCCCTTTCAACGCCATCAATAACAGCGCCGCAAGGCCGATCAAACAGCCACCAATAAAAGATTCAAGCGGGGTAAAACTCGCCCATGCAACCGACATAATTCTGACCTTCCCATTTCGATACCCTAACATCGTCATCCAAGCCGCCACCGCAGCCCAAGACCGCCGCGCACCCGCGGGTAGCACCCCATGACGACCAGACGAGGCGACACTACACCAATCTGTTCGGAAGACGAAAATATTTTCAGTTGAATTTCATCAAACCGCCTGTCACTGTTTAGCACTATCGGTGCCGGACACACCGTTTTTGCGATCATTTGGGCGCATGGTGACTTTGGGCAAACCCGCAATTGCCTCCGCTCCGGCTTTGGTCATTGATTTGCGGACAGATGGATAAAAACATGCCAAAAGCCTATTGGATCAGCTCCTATCAGAAAATTAACGACGAAACCAAATTGGCGGCTTATGCCAAATTGGCAGGCCCGGCCATTGCCGCGGCGGGCGGGCGGTTTCTGGCCCGTGGATTGCCCGCACAGACCTATGAAGCCGGTTTGAAGGAACGCACCGTATTGATTGAATTTGAGTCAGTCGAGGCCGCCATAACCGCACATGACAGCCCCGGTTACGCCGCTGCGTTGGATGCGCTCGATGATGGTGCTTTGCGCGAAATCCGCATCATTGAAGGCGTCGAATAGGCGTTATGGACTATCAAATCAGGCCTTTGACCCCCGGCTTTGGTGCGGAAATCTATGACCTCGATCTGTCCGCTGGCATCAGTGACAATCTGGGACGCGACATTGTTGGTGCGTGGAACGATGCGGGCGGGTTGCTGGTGCTTCACGGCCAGAATTTATCCAGCCAGCAGCATATCGAATTGTCCCGCCATTTTGGCCCGCTGTTCGGCGACCCGCATGAAACCCCGCTTCAAGATACGGTAAGCCGCTATATTCACCCGGATCATCCGGAAATTTACCGTGTGTCCAATCAGGTTGACGCCGACGGCACGCCAAAAGGCCGCAAGGGCGCCGGCACCTATTGGCATTCAGATGTGTCGTTTCGTCAGCAACCGGCCCAAGCCTCGTTACTGCATGCCAAAACGATCCCGCCGGTGGGTGGCGATACGATTTTTGCCGATCAGGCCGCCGCCTATGAGGCGCTGAGCGATGGCATGAAACAATTGCTGGCGCCGTTGTCGGTGTGGCATGATTTTGAGGTGGCCGCCCGGACCCAATATGCGAAACCGGTCGTTGTTGAACAGGATATGGACGGGGCGAACCGAGCATTGCATCCGTTGGTTCGCACGAACCCGCTGACCGGACGCAAAAGCCTGTTTGTCAATCCCGGCTTTACCTCGCATATTGATGGGTTTGACGCGGCAGAAAGTCAGGCCATTCTTGGGTTTCTTTATGATCATTCGATCCAGCCGCAATTTTTGTATCGGCATCGCTGGACCGAAAAAGATTTGGTGATCTGGGACAACCGGTCAATGATGCATCTGGCGATCATGGATTACCCGGATGACCATCCCCGCTATATGGAACGCTGTACGGTGATCGGCGAAACACCAGCCTGAATGCGGCCCACAATATCAACGCCCGCATAACGCAACGGTCAAGACAGAGTAAAGGAACTATGTGATGCCAAAAGCCTATTGGATAACCAGCTATCTGGAAATCTATGATATGCGCAAGGTTGAGGCCTATGCCAAGCTGGCCGGACCGGCAGTCGGGTCGTTTGGCGGCCAGTATCTGGCGCGCGGCACCGCTGCGGTGGTCTATGAGGCCGGCCTTAAGGAGCGGACCGTTTTAAGCGTTTTTCCAAGCCTTGACGCCGCTGTTTCAGCCTATAACAGCCCGGCCTATGGCGAAGCGCTCGCCGCGCTTGGCGATGGCGCCAAACGCGAGATCCGTATTATCGAGGCGGTTGAATAGCCGCCTTTATATGGCAGTATCTTGCCGGGCTAAGGGCGCAAATTTCATCCGCGTGTCGGCGTCCATCGGCTGGGCGCCGGCGGCCTCAGCCTCTGTACCGATATTCACATGCACCACAAAGCCGGTGGCCGATGCCGTGTCCTGCCCGGCAACAAACAGCCCAAGATCATAGGTCACGGCACTGGTGCCGATGCGGCTGACCGCCAACCCCACCTCGACATCGGCCGGATAGGCCACCTCAGTGAAATAGTTGCACCCCGATGACGCCACCAGAAATACCGCTGTGCCCCCCGCCGTATCCAAGATCGCCGCATCGATCAAAAATTTGTTGATCGCTGAATCGAACAATTCGTAATAAACCGCATTATTCATATGGCCATATTGGTCATTATCGCGCCACCGCGTTGCAAATGGCACGAACATCTTGTATTGCGCCCGCGATTGTGGCTGTGGCCGGCTGTCAGACCTGCTCATTGACAAACCCTTTCGATTTTTACCCGTTCCGGTTAGCCCATCTTATCGGCCAGAAACGCCAGACTGCGCGTCCATGCAGTGTTTGCCGCCGCCGCATCATATTGGGCGCGATGGTCACAGTTAAAGCCATGGTCTGCATCATAAAACAGGCTTTCGACATCCGGCTGGGCGACGGCAAAAGCCCGCGCCCCCGCTTCCGGGATTGACGCATCATGAATCCCAAAATGCGCCATAACCGGACAATGCGCGGTGCTATCGGCACGCGCCGGCAATTCGCCGCCATAATAGCTGATCGCGGCAACAAGGTCGCTGTCGGCCCGGCACGCAAGGCGCCACGCCAAGGACCCACCCCAACAAAACCCGACCACGGCAACCCGGCCCGCCGACCGACCAAAGGCAATCGCCGCCATCACATCGGCCTCGCTGTTGGCATCCACCGCCTCTTTCAAATCGCGGCCGGCCGCCACACCATCGGCGTCATAGGCCAATTCAACCCCGGGTCTGGCGCGGTCAAACAACGCCGGTGCGACGGCCAGATACCCGGCCGCAGCAAACCGGTCGGCAACCTCGCGGATATGGGCATTGACCCCGAAAATCTCCTGAATGACCACCACCGCACCATGTGGGGCCGCATCGGGTTGGGCGATGTAGGTGGCAAAATCATGGCCGTCAGCCGCTGTTAGGGTTTGAATGGGGGGCATCGCTGTGTCTCCTGTTATTGGATCGTCTGACCGGCCGCCCAAACTCAGGGCATGGGCTGGGGGCGCTGCCAGCAATTCTGGCCAAGCTTTCACATCAAAACAATCTAATAAATTTACAGATGGCTTTGCAATCGCCCTGCCGCCTGTGCGATGCTGGGCGCACCAGCGCGCCAAACCAGCCAAAACAGCGCGACCGGCACTATATCTGCGATGACGAGGACTAGTATGAAGCAACGACGTTTGGGGCAATCCGGGCCGAACATCTCACCGATCGGTATCGGTGCGATGTCATTTACCAATTTTTACGGCGATACCAGCGAGGCGGCATCGCATCGGATCCTGGACACCGCCCTTGATCAGGGCGTGACGCATATCGATACCGCCAATGTTTATGGCGGCGGCCTGTCGGAACGGGTGATTGGCAGTTTTCTTGCCAAGCAAGGCAAGGCCAAAGGCCAGTTATTCACCATCGCCACCAAGGCCGGTATCGCGACTGACAAGGATAGCGGCCGCCGTTATTTCGATAATAGCCCGGCGCATCTAAACGCGCAGCTTGACGCGTCGCTGGACCGTTTGGGGCTGGATCAGGTTGATTTATTTTATGTGCATCGGCGCGACAATAACACCCCGATTGAAGAGGTTACCGATACCCTTGCCAGCATGGTGAAGGCTGGCAAAATTGGCAGTTTTGGCTTTTCCGAAATTGCCCCAACATCATTGCGCCGCGCCCATGCGGTCCATCCGGTCGCAGCCGTACAATCGGAATATTCGCTGTCGGTCCGCAGCCCAGAGCTGGGGCTGGTGCAAGCCACCCGTGATTTGGGTGTTGCCCTTGTTGCTTTTTCACCGGTGGGCCGCTCCTTGCTGACCGATCGCCCCCATTCGGCCGAGACCGCCCAGAACAGCGCATGGCTGAAAACCAATCCGCGCTTTATCGCCCCCAATCTGGCGGCCAATATCAAAGCGACCGCCAGATTTCGCCAATTAGCGGCCGATTATGGCACCAGCGCGGCGGCCTTGGCGATTGCCTGGTTGCTGCATCAGGGCGACCATATCATTCCGATCCCCGGCACCCGATCGGTCGACCATTTCCGGGAACATTGTGACGGGGCGCGGCAAAGCCTGACCGCGGCGCAAATGGCCGAAATTGAAGCAGCACTGCCGGTTGGCTGGGCGCATGGCGACCGGTATTCCGATGCCCAATGGGTGGGGCCGGAACGCTATTGCTGAGCAGATGGCTCCCTAGCCAAGATAGCTCAGTTCGCCAGCCTCACGAATCCACAGGCGCAACAAGGTTCGCTTGTTCTCCGGATCGTTCGGATCATCTAGATAGCTTGTCCGGCGATGACCGATGGTCGCATTGTTGATCCATTGAATTTGCCCCGGCTGAAAGTCAAGATCGAGGCTGACATCCGGCTCTTCCAGAATTTCGGCAATTTCCCGCAACATTTCGGCCCCATCACTGTCAAGCGCCTCGCCAAGCATCTCATAGGCCTGAATATTCAGCCGCTCGCTGTAGCGCACTGTGATCGTGCCATCATAGGCAAAAGGCGGGCGCGACAGCAGACGTGGATCACCTTCGGCATGTTCCATCTGCCGGTCAAACAGCATCGGCTTGAAGCCCCGCGCACATAGTTCAGGGCGCCGTTCCAAAAGCCGGTTGTAAACCTCGTACCAATTGGCCAGCTGGCTAAGCCCGCCTTCCATCGCGGGCCGCACGCACAGCAAGCCGACATAATCTGGCGGCGCGACATTCGAGCTGCAATCGGTATGAAAGCGCAATTCGGCATTGGTGTGCGAGCCGCGCGTGCCAATCCCGATCGGGGTGCCACGATCGCGCACTTCATACATCATTTTTCCGGCAAATGATTGCGCAACAGGCCGCCCCAGCACTTGGCCCAAAAGCCAATGCAGCGCCTCGATCGTCGGCATCGGATAATCATCAAGCGGTAGCCGGTCGATGATCGCAAAGCCGACACCGTGATCAAGCGCTTGTTTGGCTTGGCTGATGACCGCCCGGCAGGCGTCCATTTTATACATATCGGGGGTCAGCAGAAGATAGGGCAACGGCGCTTTGGTCAGGCGATCACCGATGGCGCGCAACTCGGCCAAGGCGGCGTCCGTCAATGTGAAAAAATAATCATCCTGGCGCACCTCACTCCGCCGCCACGCTTTTGGAAATTCAAACGGCGCGGCGGGCACTTGTTCGGGGGGCAGCAGGTCGGTTTCAACTTCTAACACAGGTTGCATTCTTTCCTCCTACTATCGACATAAATGCT
>CAZYKI010000058.1:7713-11285 GCA_964648035.1 uncultured Candidatus Puniceispirillum sp.
GGCCCGCATCTTGACAGGCCTGCTGTCGGGTCTAGAGTGTGGGCGATGATGTGGCGTTTTGTGGCGCCTGAACAACGCACTGGCATTTGCCAGCAGAATACGGATTGACGGCGCATGACCCTAACACGTTTCCTGTCTTATATTGTGGTGCTGGGCCTTGGGCTTGGCGGCGGCTGGTATATGTCGACGCATGATGACAACCATCACAAAAGCGCCTATGAACGCGAAGAGCATCACGACCATCACGACAGCGACCATCACAAAAGCGAGCGGGATGGCGCCGGGCATCACCAGGGTAAAGATGATGATGACCAGCATAAAACCGCACGCTATGAACATGGTCACACGATGGCCAAGGGCCACCAGGACGGCGTGCATGACGAGGTCAATATGCCCGGCCTTCATGGCAAGGACACCACCGATGATGAGGTCAACGACCTGAAAGCGCTGTTCATCAACCATAAGTTGTTGGACCGGCGGATTGAACCGCTGCCAAATGGTATCCGGACCATCACCGAAACGGATGATGAAACTTTGCGCGCCGCCCTTGTCAACCATGTTTCCATGATGCTGACGCGGATCGAGGATGGCCGCAACCCGCATGTGATGATCCAATCACCGACGTTGGATAAGCTGTTTGCCGTCCATGACAAAATTAACACCGAGATCGAAATGACCGATCGTGGCATCGCCGTTGTGCAAACATCGAACGATACAGCGGTTGTGGCGGCGCTACAGACCCATGCTGCCGAAGTCAGCGATATGGCCGCGCGCGGCATGGACGCGGTGCATGAACGGATGCGCCAAAGCGGTGAGCATGGGCATGGTCATGGTCAAGGTCATGGTCAAGGGCATGGGCATGGGCATGGGCATGGGCAATCAATGCGCCAACCAGCCCAGTAAGCCAAAGACGTTTTTTTGGCGCGGATCGCAATAAACCACTCGAAACCGCGCCCGTTTCTGGGTAAGGTGGTCGGGTTAAGAGTAATTTTGTGGACCTAAAGCCACCATGAAAAAGTTTTTGCCCGTGCTTCACATCGGTTTATTGGCTGTCACCCTGTCGGGATGCGAGTCGATCAACCAATTTGTCTATTATTTCCAAGGTCTTTTTGATCAGGAAACCGGCGAATTTGTCGAACAATCCGGTCCAGCCAAACCGGTAACCAAGGGCAACACCGACGCCGAACCTATTGTGACGTGGGACAGCAATTACAGCATTTTCATATCACCACCGCCAGAGGTAAAGCAGGAGATTGCGCGCCGCTGTAAAGATGCCAATCACGATATCGGCATGGTAACGGTGATCGATCTGAACGGCAAGGAAGTGACCGCCCGCTACCGCTGTCGTGGGGCGCTTTAGGCTGACCGTGGCAACTGGCCTAGACCCTGAACACGGCCCTTAAACCACCAACTTCTGACACCAATTTAAGAGAAACATTGACCGGCTTCAGAGTAAAAGTGCCAAAGAAAGTTGGGGTCATTAAGCAGCTTTTTTCACCAACAGTATTCCCATAGAAATATTCACTGAAAATTGGCTCACTAACGCTTGTTGTGGATTTGTTCCAATTGCCTGCCCAAGTTGCTTGGCTCAACATCAGGTTGGCGCATATTATGAAACTCAAGTAGTTTGTGACTTTTTTCATTTGGATTACCTCAGCGCCAAGTCTGCCACAAAGAAAAGGCCAGCGCAAAGGCTGGCCGAGTTTAGGGAGGGAACACACTTGGTGTACCTGACCTAGTTAGGCAGTCAAAGTGACAGCAAATGGCCAGAAAAGTGATCATTTTATGGCGTAAAGGCTTTACTTAAAGGTTTAGACTTTCAGTAACTCAAAACCCTCAGCTATTGATGCACAAACAATATCTGCGCTACCGGGCAGATTATCCCAATTTATGCCTATTCTATTCACCCAAACAGTTTTGAATCCGAAGCTGCAGGCCCCAGAAACATCCCAATTATTCGAAGAAAAAAAGGTAATTTCTTCTGGCATACAACTAAATCTATTCGTGACTAACTCGTACGCTTCAGGCGCGGGTTTGTATTTCTTTATCAAGTCAACGCTGATCAATTCGTCGATGTATTGATCTAATTGGGAAGCTGATAAAGCCTGTGCCAGCATGTTGGGGGATGCGTTGGAAAATACTGCAGTTTTAATATGATTTTGCTTGAGCTTTGCAAGAACATTGCTGACTTCATCAAATGCTGAAAGGCGGCCGTAAAGTGCCAACAAACGCTCTCGTACATATACGTTCGACAGAAGTCCGTGTTCTTCAAGGGTGGAGTCCAACGCGCGCATTGTTAAAGACCAGAAATCGTCGTACCTGCCCATCATCGAACAAAGCCAACTATAACGGAGCTGTTTTTCCCGCCAGCTGGTGGAAATAGATTGCCACTGATCACCAATGACAGCCATTTCTGGCTCTTGTGCTGCTTCTCTGGCTGCTGCGTTAACGTCTAACAACGTTCCATATGCGTCGAATACAAAATACATAATACTACTGCTTTAATTCTGCCTTTCTTGACTTTTATGATGCCTAGAATTGGTTAACAGGCGCATCAAAAAACTCAAACGTAAGCCACGACAACGATATAGGTACTAGTGCAGAGCTGCCCAATGAATATCGCTACAGATAGAAAGTGAAGCCGAGCAAAGGCACGCTTCGCATCATTATCACCGGCAATCATCTCGTCTCGGTGACGGTTGATCCTTGGCGTTATCATGAATGCGTTAACTAAGAAGCCTATGGCCATTAAAGCAGAAAAGGCAGCAAAGTTATTCTGACCTTCAAGTAAAGCTGCTAATGCTGCGATACTTGATGTTCCAAAACCAAAAAGAAACATCCGCGGAAACAGCACACGCAGGTATGCCGCAGTAGCTTTTTGAGATAAGGTTTTGAAGGCGGAAGGAGCTACAACCGCAGAGAACATAACCATAAAACCAATGTTAGCTGCGTGAATATTTGTAGAAATGTCCATCTATTAGCTTTCTAACCTTGTCGCTGCAAAAGACTTGCCATTTTTATCTTGGACCAAACAGACACTGATTTGCGAATAGCCCATCCCGTGATCACCCGATTGATCCACAAATTGTATGACTCGGATGACAATTCAAGCGCCGGTCTATAATCAATCTTGTTGTAAAAAGAATATACCTCTATTTGGAGGTCATTTAACTGCTTGTCTGCCAGAAGATCAGCGATCTCATATGTTGCGCCCTTTTTGAACCATCGCTCCAGACGACGGTTCAATCTTTTCTCGATCCAAAACATGTGTTTGTTTCGATAGTCGGCTTCAACCCTGCCGAGCTGCTTGCTGTCATCTGGCTGCACTTTAAAAATGCCTCTTTAATTTGACCTATTTGTATTTAGCGCGGCGGTCCGAAAATACACGTACTCGACGTCGCCAAGCGCGGTAACTGCCCGGTTTAAGGTTTTGACGCATGAGTTTTTTCACTTCTTCTTCGCTAATGCCGTACTGTGCTTTGATTTGTGCGAAGCTAGTGTGATCACACAGCGCCATTTCAATAATGTCGTTCACATCAAGTGTCATCTAAGTTCAATGCTTTGCAGGCTGC
>CAZYKI010000059.1:0-10900 GCA_964648035.1 uncultured Candidatus Puniceispirillum sp.
TGCGCTGCCCTATTTGCCGGATGTGGAGATTGTGCGATTTGACGAGGCGCGGCATGAATTGACGCGCGAGACTCCGGATGTTACCGACCAGTTGTGGGGACATGTCGACAAATTTTTGAACCGGCTTGATTGGGGCGGGTTATAGGTCCGCATGTATCAAGACAAAAACTGCTCGCGGGTGGCCCGGTCTGACAGCGAAAATCCCGGATCATAAAGCAGGGTAATGGTGATATCGTCGGCCTGCTGGATCTCGACTTTGGTCACATGCCGCACCTCGGCGCTGTCCGCACTGGCGCTGACCGGCCGGAAATCACTATCCAGCACATCAAGCGTGACGGTTGATCGGTCAGACAGCAAGGCGCCGCGCCAGCGCCGTGGCCGGAACGGCGATATTGGGGTCAGCGCCAACAACCCGCCCCCAAGCGGAATGACCGGCCCATGTGCCGATAAATTATAGGCGGTTGATCCGGCGGCGGTCGCCAGCAAAATACCATCGCACATCAGCTGATCGAGCTGTTTCCTGCCATTTACCGTGATCGCCAGATGCGCCGCATTATGGGTTTGCCGCAAAAGCGACACCTCATTGATCGCAATCGCCTCATGCGTGGTGCCGCCGGTCGTTGTTGCGGTCATGCGGAGCGGGTGCAGCGGCGCCATTTCGGCCGCGGCAATCCGATCCGGAAGATCCTTGTCGGCATAATCATTCATCAAAAAGCCAATATGACCGCAATTCATGCCAAATACCGGCAAATCATAGGCCAGCGTGTCGTGCAAGACATGAAGCATATGCCCGTCACCGCCAAGCGCCACAATATGTGTTGCGGCATCAAGCGGCGTTTGGCCGTAACGCGCGGTTAAGGCAGCAAAGCGCTGTTTGGCTTCGTCATGATCCGACGCGCTGAAATAAATATGCATGCTACCCTGTCTTTGCTGTTTGCCGGACCGCCGCGATAATGATCAGTCCCTAGCATAGAGTTTTTGCCGCTGAAAGGCAAAAGCACTTGCCATCATACCGGCAATTCGGCCATCTTCACGACATGAGCGATACCGATTTTCTGATCCAGCCCGACCCCGATGCCCCTGGCCTGTCAATGCCTGTTGACGGGGTGAACGAAACCGGCCAGCCAGTTCGCCTGCCAGTGGTAACCGAACGACCGATCACTTTGTTTTTGAACCGGCAGGAAATCGTCACATCAATGACGCTTGGCGATTGGGTGCCGGAATTGGCGGTCGGCTATTTCTTGAACCAGAATATGCTGCATCGGGATGATGAGATCACCGGTATCGATGTTGATGATGAGCTTGGTGTGGCGATCGTGCGAACCGCGCGGGAAACCGATTTTGAAGCCAAGATGAAGCGAAAGATTCGCACCAGTGGCTGTGCAGAAGGCACCGCCTATGGCGACATGATGGAACGGTTTGACGATATTCGGCTTGATCCGGCGGCGCGGGTGCGGGCCAGCTGGCTGGTACGCTTGTCGAAAGCCATCAATACCGCACCAAGCCTGTATCTTAGCGCGGGTGCAATTCATGGCTGCGTGCTGTGCCAAGGCGACCGGCCGCTGGTCTATATGGAAGATATCGGGCGCCATAATGCGGTCGATAAAATTGCCGGCTGGATGTTTTTGAACAAGGCGCCGGCGCATGACAAGATTTTTTACACAACCGGCCGCCTGACCACCGAAATGGTGATCAAGACGGTGCAGATGCAAATACCGGTTTTGGTGTCGCGGTCAGGCTTTACCGCACCGGCGGTTGATTTGGCACGCCGCGCTGGCCTGACGCTGATTGGTCGGGCCAAGGGCAAGCGGTTTATTGCGCTCTCCGGGATCGACCGGATCATTTTTGACGGGGCTGATGCTGATGATTTTGCCGAACCTTTGTCGCGGCAACGCGCCGCCCAGCAGGATGACCGCTGATGGCTATGCGGGTGGCGGTGGTTCTGCTGGCGGGCGGACAGTCGCGGCGGATGGGGGGCGGCGATAAAAACCTGATGGATTTAGGCGGCAAGCCGCTATTGGCGCATATTCTTGACCGGGTGGATATCGCTGGGTTGCCGGCGCTGATCAATGCGAATGGTGATGCTGTGCGCTATGCCGGTTTTGGCTTGCCGGTGATGGCTGATGTGGTTGACGGCTTTGCCGGGCCGCTTGCCGGTATTCTGACCGGTTTTGACTGGATGCGGCGTGACCAGCCGGATTGTACCCATCTTTTGAGCGTCGCAACCGATGCGCCGTTCTTGCCGCCGGATCTTTTGGCGCGGCTGGCCGCGGCGGTGCGCGGTGATGTCGATATCGCCCAGGCGATGTCAAACCGGCGGCGGCATCCGGTGTTTGCGCTATGGTCGCGGGCGGTGGCTAACGATCTGCGGCAGGCGCTGATTGACGAGCAAATCCGCAAGATTGATGATTTTACCGCCCGCCATCGCTGTGTCACCGTCGATTTTTCGGCCGAACCTGATCCGTTTATGAATCTGAACCGGCCAGAGGATTTTGCGGCTGCCGAAATTTTACTTGCCGGTGCCGGTAAAATTCCGCTCTAGGTTTGGCTGTTCTGGCTTTTTGTCGCAAAACCGGCTATCACATGCCCGCATCAACAGGGCCATGATACAAAAGGAATAAGGCCATGACGTCGGCTTCAGTACAATCGGCACAATCATTATTCGCTGCTTATCAGGACTCAATCGGGCGTCTTGCCAGCCAGCTTGGCGCCGATTTTTCGCGGGCGGTCGATCTGATGCTGTCGACAAATGGCCATGTTGTTGTTTGCGGTATTGGTAAATCCGGGATTATCGGGCGCAAGATTTCCGCCACTCTGGCATCGACCGGTACGCCGTCACTATTTTTGCATCCGGCTGACGCCAGTCATGGAGATTTGGGCATGGTGCGCCGCGGCGATGTGGTGCTGTTGATTTCCTATTCAGGCACAACCGCCGAAATTGTCCAATTATTGCCCGCCTTTGACCGGTTGGACGCGCGTCTGATTGCGATGACCGGCCATCCCGACAGTCAAATTGCCCGCCATGCGGCCATTAGTCTTGATATATCGGTCGACCGCGAGGCCTGTCCGCTGAATTTGGCGCCCACCACCTCTAGCCTCAATTCATTGGTGTTGGGCGATGCGCTGGCGGTGGCGTTGATGCAGGCGCGGGGCTTTGCCGCGACTGACTTTGCCGCAACGCACCCCGGCGGCGCGTTGGGGCAGCGTTTGCTAACCCGTGTTGGCGACCGGATGCGGCGGACCAACCTGCCGTTTGTCGCCCCAGACGCCACCGTGCAGGATGCGTTGATGGTGATGACCGAGGGGCGGCTTGGCATGGCGATTATTGGCAGCGCCGATCGATTGGTTGGCATCATTACCGATGGTGATTTGCGGCGTTTGCTGATCAAAGGCGCTGATATCAGCCATATCACGGTTGCTGATGTCGCCAGCCCACAGCCATTGACAGCTCGGCCTGACGAGATGATGGCCGATGCCGAAGCGCGGATGCTTGAAAGCCGTGTGCAATGCCTTGTTGTGGTCGATGACGCGGGGGCGGTCGTGGGCGTTATCCAGATCTATGAGCAGGGGTGATGTCGCCAGCCCCATTTACCGGTGATGCTATGCGATCGACGGCGTTGTGCGATGAAGCTTGAGGCGTTTGATTATCATCTTCCTGACGGCTTGATCGCGGCATGTCCGGCACAGCCGCGTGATGCGGCGCGGCTGCTGGATATGTCCCGAACAGCGCTGGTTGACCGGCATATTCGTGATTTGCCGTCCTTGCTGCAACCGCATGATGTTCTGGTGGTGAACAATACCCAAGTTATTCCGGCCCGCTTGACCGGTTTTCGCGGCGCGGCGCGGATCAGCGTAACCCTGCACAAGCGCGAGTCAGACCATGTCTGGCGGGTGTTTGCCAAGCCGGCAAAAAAATGCCGTCCCGATGATATGATCCGGTTTGCCGATGATTTTGCAGCCATTGTCGAGGGGCGCGGTGATGGGGGGGATGTTGTGCTGTCTTTTGTCAATCCGGCCGACCGGCAGCCATTGACGATGGCGTATCTTGACCAGTGTCTAGACAAATATGGGGTCATGCCGCTGCCGCCCTATATTCCGCGCCCCAATGGGGCAGTGGCAACCGACAATGCTGATTACCAGACCATGTTTGCCAGTCAGCGTGGGGCGGTCGCGGCCCCCACCGCAGGGCTGCATTTTACCGAGGATCTGATCCGCCGGATCGCGGCGGTTGGGGTGCAGGTTCTGCCGGTTACGTTACATGTTGGGGCCGGCACCTTCCTGCCGGTGACAGTCGATGATATCGCCACACATAAAATGCACAGTGAATGGGGATCTATACCGGCCGAAACAGCCGCTGCGATCAACCATGCCCGCACCAAAGGCGGGCGCGTTGTTGCCGTTGGCACCACCAGCTTGCGTATTCTTGAGGCCTGTTGCCACATACATGGCGAGATAACCGCATTTGCTGGTGAAACCGATATTTTTATCACCCCAGGCTATCAATTCAGGGCGGTTGATGCGCTGCTGACCAATTTTCACCTTCCCAAGTCAACCTTGCTGATGCTGGTCAGTGCCTTTTGTGGCATGCGGCGCGTCGGCGCTGCCTATCGCCATGCGATTGCCAGTGGCTACCGGTTTTTTTCCTATGGTGATGCCTGCTTTATGACCCGGAACCCGTCACCCGATATCATACCGTCAATTGCGGCGGCCACCGATCCGATGACCGGGGCATAGGTGGCGGATGAAAGGATTTCAATGATGCACAAATCTGTGCCTGATTTTGGCTTTAGCGTGAAAACGACCGATGGCATGGCCCGCCGTGGTCAGGTTCAAACTGCCTATGGGCGGGTTGAAACGCCGGTATTTATGCCGGTCGGTACGGCGGCGACGGTCAAGGGTATGATGCCGGAATCGGTGGCGGCGACAGGGGCCAGCATTATTCTGGCCAATACCTATCATTTAATGCTGCGGCCGGGTCCTGAACGTGTCGCCGCGCTGGGTGGTGTGCGTAAGATGATGGGATGGGACGGCCCGTTACTGACCGACTCGGGCGGGTTTCAGGTGATGTCGCTTGGCCCGTTGCGGCAATTGGACGAGGATGGTGTGACCTTCAAATCGCATCTTGATGGCAGCAAGCACCGCCTGACCCCGGAACGGTCAACCGAAATACAGCATCACCTCGATGCCACCATTACTATGGCGTTTGACGAATGCACGCCCTTTCCGGCGACCCGTGATCAGGCCGCCCAATCGATGGCGCTGTCGATGCGGTGGGCGAAACGGTCGCGTCAGGCCTTTCAGCCGCGCCAAGGCTATGGTCAGTTCGGCATTGTGCAAGGATCAGTTTTTGCCGATCTGCGCGCCGAGTCAGTGGCGGCCTTGGCCGATATCGGGTTTGAGGGCTATGCGGTTGGCGGCCTTGCGGTTGGTGAGGGGCAGGACGCCATGTTTGAAACCCTTGAGGCGACCACCCCGCTGATGCAGCCAGGCAAGCCCCGTTATTTGATGGGGGTTGGAAAACCGGCCGATCTGGTAGGTGGTGTTGCCCGCGGTATCGACATGTTCGATTGCGTGTTGCCAACGCGGTCGGGGCGAACCGGTCAGGGCTTTACCCGGCGTGGCCCGGTCAATCTGAAAAATGCGCGTCATGCTGATGATCCGCGACCGCTTGATGCGGCCTGTGGCTGTCCGGCCTGCACGCGGTTTAGTCGGGCCTATCTTCATCATTTGTTCAAGGCCGAAGAGGTGCTGTCGCTGATGCTGCTAAGCTGGCATAATATCCAATATTATCAGGATTTGATGGCGGGCATGCGGACCGCAATCGAGGCCGGCCACTTTGCCGCATTTGCCGCAGATTTCCATGCGATGCAAGCGATGGGAGATATTGAGCCGCTGTGAGTGATGGCAGGAAAACCGATGTCAAATCAGGCCAATGACCGGCTGACATCTTGGCTGCGTCAAGCCGCGGCAGATGCGGGATTCATGCTTGTCGGGGTGGCACCGGCCTCGCTTGATGCGGCGGTGGGCGATGGGCTTGACCGGTTTTTACAAGACCGGTTTGAAGGCGATATGGGTTGGCTGCGTGAGACCGCTCAGCGGCGGCAACAGCCCCGGCATATGTGGGATGCGGCACAATCCGCCATTGTGCTGGCGATGAATTACGGTCCGGATCATGATCCGATGGATAATCTGGCCGCGACGCAGGCGGGTAATATTTCGGTCTATGCGCGGGGCCGCGACTA
This sequence comes from uncultured Candidatus Puniceispirillum sp., assembly GCA_964648035.1. Lineage (GTDB taxonomy): Bacteria > Pseudomonadota > Alphaproteobacteria > Puniceispirillales > Puniceispirillaceae > UBA3439. The sequence goes on from CAZYKI010000059.1 coordinate 6,243, forward strand.
TCATGATGTGATCAAGGGCAAGCTAAAACAGCTGGCTGGCCAATTTGCTGGCAGAACCGGCAAGGCGGTGAAGGTGTTTGTCGATACCGCCCCGTTGATGGAAAAGCCACTGGCACAAAAGGCCGGGCTTGGCTGGCAGGGAAAACATACCAATCTGGTGTCGCGGACGGCCGGGTCTTGGTTGTTTTTGGGGGTGATCCTGACCGATGCAATTCTGGCCTATGACCAGCCCGAAACCGACCATTGCGGCAGTTGTCAAAAATGCCTTGATATCTGCCCGACAGCGGCTTTTCCCGCGCCCTACAGGCTTGATGCGCGGCGCTGTATTTCCTACCTCACCATCGAACATAAAGGGGTCATTCCGGGCGCGTTTCGTGCGGCGATCGGCAACCGGATTTTTGGCTGTGACGATTGTCTGGCGGTTTGCCCCTGGAACAAATATGCACAGCGTGCCACTGAATTAAAGCTGGCAGCCAAGGCAGCAAGCCGGCTACCGCAATTGGCCGATTTACTGCGGTTGGACGATGCCGGATTTCGCCAGCAATTTGCGAATACACCGGTGCGCCGCGCCGGCTATGAACGCTTTATACGCAATGTGCTGATTGCCGCCGGCAATAGCGCTGATCCGGGTTTGGGGCAGCTTGTGGTTGCCCGTCTTGATGACAACAGCCCGTTGATACGGGGCATGGCCGTCTGGGCCGCCCGGCAATTGCTGGTAACCGATGAATGGATGCGGCTAAAAGCCCAATATCTGTCCGGTGAGACCGATCCGGCGGTGATCGCCGAATGGCAGGGCTAAAAAACGGCATGCCGGCCGCAAGGTGGCATGCCGCGTGGTTGATTTGGGGGCATGCAGCTAGCTGTTGTGATAGCCGCGTTCGCCGTGCTGGCTTAGGTCAAGCCCTTCAATTTCGTCTTGCTGGTCAACGCGTAATCCAACCAACGTTGCGGCGATTTTCAGGATCACATAACTGGCAATCATGGTCCAAACCACGGTGATCGCAACCGCCGCTAGCTGTACGATAAACTGCCCGCCTGCACTGGTGCCATCGGCAAGGCCAAGCCCGCCAAAGGCCGGCAGCGCCAGATAGGCGACAAGCAAGCTGCCAATGATGCCGCCAACGCCATGCACCGCAAACACATCAAGCGAGTCGTCAATCCGCATCCGCACACGCACTAGTTCTACCGCGATGTAACACGCAACGCCGCCGACAAGACCAAGGATCAAGCCGCCCGGCACCCCGATATAGCCTGACGCCGGGGTCACGGTGGCAAGCCCGGCAACCATGCCGGTTACAATGCCGATCAGCGATGGCCGTCCAAACCGGGCCCATTCAATAACCATCCAGACCAATGACGCGGTGGCAGCGGCGATATGGGTGACCAATATGGCCATGCCGGCGCCGCTGCCAGCCCCCAGAGCCGAGCCGCCGTTAAAACCAAACCAGCCAACCCACAGCATGCTGGCCCCGATCATTGTCAATATCGGGCTATGCGGCGGCTGGACCGAGCGCGGAAAGACCCGTCTTTTGCCAATGACCAGCGCACAGACCACCGCCGCGGTGCCGGCGGTCGCATGCACAACGATCCCGCCCGCAAAATCCATCACACCCCATCCGGCCATGATGCCACCACCCCATACCCAATGGGTGACAGGCGCATAAACTGCCAAAAGCCACAGCGCGGAAAAAATCAGGATGGCGGCAAATTTCATACGTTCGACATAGGCGCCGATGATCAGGGCCGGGGTGATGATCGCAAAGGTCATCTGGAAGGCGGCAAACACCGATTCGGGAATGCTGTCATGCATCGCATCCACTGTAACGTTGGTCATAAATAGCTTGCCAAGGTCGCCAACCCAGTCCCCATCGCCGGAAAAGGCAAGGGAATAGCCAGCCATCACCCACAAGACGGACATCAAGGCCGCAATTGCGAAATGATGCATCAATACCGAAACCACATTTTTCGCCTGCACAAGCCCGGCATAGAACAGCGCAAGGCCGGGTAATGTCATGAACAATACCAGCGCGGTAGCGGTCAGGATCCAGGCCGTGTCGCCGCTGTTTATGGCGTTCTCCGCGGCCATCGCTTGGCTGGATAACATGATCAAGGCAAGCCAGCCAGCCAAGGCCGTCTTGAACCGGGAAAGGCACGACAAAAACATCACTATCTCCATCACAAGGCGTTACGCGGCCACATCACCGGCACCAACATGCGCGCAGTCTCGCCAGTCAGGTGATGGAATCAAGCTAAACGCTAATAAATTAAGCAATAATGCTGTATTTGCATAAAAATACAGCATCTATCACCATGACTGATTAAAAAATAGGCGTATTAGACGGTGTGCTGGTGGGGGTCTGGATGTGTCTTGGCTTGACCTGCCGCCGAAATCGCCGGATGCTGGGGCAGCATTGCGATGATTGAGGCAGCAGGGGAGACGGTATGGCGCGCGTTCGTGATATTGGCATTGACGAGGTTGATGCTACGGCACGTCCCGTTTATCAGCGGTTTGCAGCGGAATATGGGCCTTTTTTGAATCAGGTAAAAGTGTTTGCACACCGGCCGGTCGCGCTGCGGCATATTATGGGCATGCTGCTGGAAATGGCCGACCAGCCTATTCTGGACAAGCGCCATCTTGAAATTGCGATTGTGACCGTGTCGGCGATTAACCGCTGCGATTATTGCGTGGCGCATCATGCGCCGCGGCTTGTTGAACTGGGGCTTGCTGACGCGACAATCGCGCGGATTTTGGAGGATGACTGCCCCGGATTAGGCCCGATTGACAGGCTGGTGCGTGATTATGCGGCCCAGATCACGCGTGATCACAACCGGGTCGGCGATGCGCTGTTTGACCAGTTGCGCGCGCATTTTGACGAAGCCCAGATCGTCGAGTTGACCTTGCGCATTACGCTTTGCACATTTTTCAATAAATTCAATGATGTGATGCAATTGGATATGGAAGAAGAGGCGGCGGTGTTTCACCATGAGCACGGCACAAAAGCGTCGCTGTAAATCAATATCACTTTACACGGCCCGGCCAAGCTGGTCTGTTTGGCGGCGCTAGATCGGACACAGACGCGAGGTAGGGGTAATGTTATCGGCGGCACAAAAAGCTTTTTACGCGGAAAATGGGTATTTGCTGGTCGAGGATGTGGTCACCGGCGCGCAGCTGAAAAAACTGCAGAATATCACCTATGGTTTGATTGATGAATCACGCAAGGTCAGTGAAAGCAATGAACGGTTTGATTTGGACAAAGGCCATTCGGCCGCCGCACCGCGCCTGACTCGGATCAAATTGCCCCACAAGCAAGATCCGTATTTTTGGGAGATTCTGACCCAATCAAAAGTGACCAATGTGCTGACCGATTTGCTGGGGGACGACACCACGCTGATTACCGCCAAGCTGAACACCAAGGCCCCCGGTGGCGGGCAGGCGGTTGAGTGGCATCAAGACTGGGCGTTTTACCCGCACACTAATGATGATTTGCTGGCCTTTGGGCTGATGCTTGAGGATGTGACCCTTGATAACGGGCCGCTGATGGTGGTGCCCGGAACGCATCGCGGGCCGTTGCTTAGTCACCAATCAAACGGCGTTTTTTGTGGCGCAATAGATCCCGATGACCCGTTATTTGAAAAAGACAAGGCGGTCACGCTTACCGGTAAGGCCGGGTCGATGACGGTACATCATGTGCGGACATTGCATGGCTCGGCGCCGAACATGAGCGATCGGAATCGCCTGATCCTGTTTTACGAAATGGCCCGCGCCGATGCATGGCCCATTCTTGGGGGCGGGTCCTATATCCATTCGCTTGGCCAGCGCAAATTCTGGGATGATTTGCAAAACCGTGTGGTAACCGGCAAACCATCGCTGCAGCCACGGCTTGAACCGGTGCCGGTGGCGATGCCATTGCCGCCTGCCAAAGATAATTCGTCGATCTTCAAGACCCAGCAAAGCGGCGGCGCCAAAAGCGCGTTTCGGTGATGCCTATCAGCGGGCGGGCTTTTTGCCAAGCAATGCCAATCGTAGCTCTGGATAAGCGGTGTGCCGGCCAAGCCATATGGCGCCAAAATTTGCGGCAAATTTAGGGTCCCTGAATGAAACGATGGCTTGTTTTTCTGACCAAAATTCAATCTCGCCAAATTTTGAAAATACCACGGCAGCCTTATCGCCGCTGTTCATGTCGACGATTCCTTTATCTAACATTTTTTGCCACGCTTTGATGTCAGCGGCGCTAACGTTTGGCATTTTGGTGAGTTCGTTAATTGAGGCGTCAATGATGGTCGTCTTTGAGACTGGTTTTTTGTAATCAAACTCTAGGACATAGTGATCACTTTTGGTGTGATCACGCGTTGCTGCGTGCAGGGTCAGGCTATAAATATCCATAAAGAAGACCGTTAAGACCCCGCTGCCAACCACCTTGACGTCTGGATATTTTGCTTTCCAGTCCGCTAACACAAGCGTTGGCACAATCATCTGAAAAAAAGTGATGAGGAAGACCGCCTGTTGAATAAATTTCATACGCATATCTAAAACACACCAATTCTGTCAGGCTATTGTTTTACCCAGCAAGGTTGTCCTACCAGCAAGGTTGTCCTTATCGTCACCTGATTATTGTTCAGCCGTATTTTAAGACCGTTTACCGCCTTCGCTATTGTAC
>CAZYKI010000060.1:0-8539 GCA_964648035.1 uncultured Candidatus Puniceispirillum sp.
CGCGCTGGATGTGAAATTCATGCTCGATGATATGGGCCGCCTGTGCAAAAGCGGCGGCGGTGGCCTCTTGGTCGCCAAATGTGGTGTCGACAAGCACGTTGCTGGTCAACCGGTCATACAAGATGGGTGCGTCAGGCAGGATCGCTGATTTTGACTGGGTAACATGCGGCAGCACATCATAGGCGACTACAACCTGTTCGACACCATCAAGGGCCGCTTCAAGACTGTCGGCTATCACCATCGCTACCCCTTCGCCGACATGACGAACGCGGTCGGTTGGTAGCAGATAATGGTCATCAATGATCGCCGGTCCACCATCCGGCGCTCTTAATTTTAGGTCATAGTTCGTGCTTGGGACGGGGCTGTGCGGGATGGCGTTAAGGCCAGCTTTTTCGAGGTCGCGGCCGGTGATGACGGCCAATACGCCCGGCAAGGCTAGGGCCGCAGCACATTCGATATGGCCGATCATCGCGTGCGGGTAAGGTGATCGCACCATAGCGGCATAGGCCTGCCCCGGCAGCGAAAAATCATCCGAAAATTGTCCCCTGCCGGTTAATAAGCGCCGATCCTCCTTACGCCGTAATGGCTGGCCGATATGCGCTGTTGATGCGGCGTTGAAGCTGGTGACGATGGCAGCTTTTTCTGGCGCCGGAAGAACAAAATCACCCATATGAACGCCCCTCAATTTTGGTCTTCATCTTTGACATAACAAACAATTGTATGAATGTATGACAATCGTTATGTATTGTCTATACTGACAAGGTACAGAACGATCGTTCTGTATAGTGTTTGGCCAAACGCGGGTGAGGGGCTTTGAAAATGAGTAGGATTGGCAGGTCACAGCTCCGGTTTGAGGACGATCGCTTGCTGCGTGGCGACGGTCGATTTTCCAATGATCTTGTCGCCAGCAGTGATGCGATATTGGTGTTTCTGCGGTCCCCCTATGCGGCGGCGGCGATCACCAATATCGACTATGGGACGGCGCGGTCTATCCCCGGTTTTATTGCGGTGTTCGACTGGCGTGATATGCAGGCGTCTGGTGTTGGAAGTTTTGTGCCGCGCGCCGCTTTTTCCGGCCCTGATGGCGGCGCGATGCGGATCCCGCCATTCACCCCTCTTGCGAATGGCGCTGTGCATTATTGTGGTGAGCCCATTCTTGGTGTTCTTGCTGAAGATTTAGCCGCTGCCGAAACGATATGCGAGCATATCACTATCAGCTTTGACGGGCATGACGCTGTCACCACTGTCGATCAGGCGCTGTCAGCAAATGCACCACGGGTTTGGGATATCTTTCCGGATAATCGATGTTTCCGGTTGGAAAAGGGGGATGCAGATAAAGTCCGGGGACAAATGGCCCGTGCCGCGCATGTTGTTGAGCATCAATTAAAAATTTCACGAGTGACAGCGGCGACGATTGAACCGCGTGCGATGCGCGTTTGGTTCGATGCCGAGTCTGACAAATATCGGTTGGAGACCGGCACCCAGACACCGAACCGTATTCGGCCTGATCTTGCGAAGGTGCTTGGCGTCCCTACCGATCAGATCGAGGTTGTGGCGCGCGATTGTGGTGGCTCATTCGGAATGAAAAACAATGCGTTTCCGGAATATGCGGTTGGCCTGTGGGCGGCGCGCCGATATAGCCGAACGATCAGCTGGCGGGCATCACGTCTTGAATCATTTATGGCCGACTCGCATGCGCGTGAACAGATAGCCGATGTCAAATTGGCGCTTGATGAAACCGGACAGTTTCTGGCACTGGATGTCGCGATCACGGCCAATTTGGGCGCTCATCTTGGTCCGGCAACGATCCATCCGGTTGTCGGAAATATCGGCGGCGTTGTTGGTGTTTATAGCATTCCTGCCAGTCATGTACGTGTGGATGGTGTTTTCAGCCACACGCAAAGCATGGCGCCATATCGTGGCGCGGGCCGCCCAGAGGCAACCTATATCATCGAGCGGATGATCGATATTGCCGCGGTGCAGTTGGGGTTTGATAAGGTGGCATTGCGCCGTGCGAATATGATCGAGCCGACGCAAATGCCGTTTCACACCGGCCTGATATTCACCTATGATAGTGGCGATTTTCCGGCTGTGTTGGACACGGCGTTGGCAGCGGCTGACTATAGTGGCTTTGAAAAGCGCCGGCGGATCAGTGCGGAAAATGGGTTTTACCGTGGGCTTGGCGTGGCGAATCCGATCGAGATTGCCGGCGGGCCTGGCAAAAAGCCGCATTCTGAATTTGCGCGGGTAACGGTTTGTCCAACTGGCGCGGTCACCCTTGTCAGCGGCTCGTCCGATTCAGGGCAGGGGCATCTAACAACGCTACGGCAAATTCTGCATAGCCAGATTGGAGTCGCGCCTGAGGATATTGATTTGGTTGCCGGGGATACCCGGAGCGCGCCAACAGGGACCGGGACATTTGGGTCGCGGACGGTTGCCGCTGCCGGGACATCGGTCGTTCGCTGTGCGGCAACGCTTATCGACAAGATGCGGGCAGACGCGGCTCGTTTACTTAATGCCGACATCGCGCAGCTGTCATTTGAGGATGGGTATTATCAGCTAGTCGGCACCAACCGGTCGGTCGGGTTTCTGGACGTGGTGAAGGCGCATGCAGCACCAGTCAGCGCAGAGTTTGACGGGAGTGCTGATGATGCGACCTTTCCTAACGGCTGTCATATTTGTGAGGTGCAAATTGATCCAACGACTGGCGCGGTCGAAATTTGCTCTTACCTTGTTGTCGATGATGTGGGAACGGTCATTAACCCGCTTTTACTTGAAGGGCAAATTGCCGGCGGTATCGCCCAAGGCCTTGGGCAGGCATTGATGGAACAGGTTGTCTATGATCCGGAAAGTGGACAACTGGTTTCTGGTAGCTTTACCGATTATGCGATGCCGCGCGCATCCGATATGCCGCGTTTTTCGGTGATTAGTCAGCCGACCCTGACATCGAGCAATCCGCTAGGCGCAAAAGGCGCTGGCGAGGCAGGAACGGTCGGCGCGCTGGCCGCCGTTATGAATGCGGTCTGTGATGCGCTTGCCACGGCTGGTGCTGGTCCTATTGATATGCCGGCAACAGCTTGTGCGGTGTGGTCGGCGCTCAACAAAGCGTCATAGACTCCTGGCTAACCCCGAATAGTCGGGAAAAGCGCGCGCCGGACCTATGGCAGGTCATTGTTATGTTGTGACATTGTCCTTTGCAAATATCAGTGCCGAGTCGGAGGCGCTCAGAACATGGCGCTGTGCAGCGGCGGCTGTAGCGGCCAGATCACGCGTCTTAAGCGCTTCTATCAATGTGGTCAATTCGGCGATGCTTTGCGCCTGCCGTTCTGTGCGAATGACCGAACGATTGCGGAGTTGCGCGGTTCTTAGTGTCAGCCGCGAGAGCAGGTTCTTCGCGATGCTGTTTTGCGTGACCTCGCAAACATAATTGTGCCAGCGTGCCTTGGCTTCGGAAATTGCCGAAAAGGTACCGTTATTATAGGCCGTTATCAGCTCTTGATAGATTTTGCCCAGCTCGTGCATCTCTGCATCAGTTGCTTTTTCGGCAAACTGTTCAAAGATTAAGGCTTCAACCCGTGCGCGGATAAGATAAATATCACGCGCATCGCGCCGTGAAATCTCAACGACCGTCAGGCCTCTTGCTGACACGCTGGCAATCACGCCTTCGGCCTGAAGTTCCCGCAATGCCTCGCGCAGTGATGTGCGGCTTACACCTAGCTGTTCACAAAGTTCCTTTTCGATCAGCCGATCACCCGGTTTTAATGTGCCATGCTCGATCGCACGCCGAATGGCATCGATGATCTTGATCCGCAGGGGGGCAGCTTCGACATGGATGGGTGATAGAATGTCACCAAGGCGTTTTTTCGTCATTTCTGATTATTTTCCCCACATATCATCATACGGTAAGTCTGAATATGGTGCGCCCGTTTAGTACTAAATAAATCACATATATGCGCCTTTTATCTAGTGTTTTGGCGTGCCAGATTTTTTGATAATCAACACCGTCATTTTGAAAATCCATGGCGCCAGCATCATAACCATGGCGATACGCATAAGATGATGGCTTGCCACATAGGTGATGTCGGCGTTCATCGCCATAGCCACAAGGCTCATCTCGGCAAGGCCGCCGGGAGAGTAGGCCAATACAAGCTGTTCAACGGTTTGTCCAAATAAGTCATAAAATAAAGTCGCAAAGGTGAAGGTAAGGCTGATCAATATTGCGGTTGCCCCCAGCCCCAGTATGATGGCGCGCTTGATAACCTTGATATCCGTATCAATGAATCGGCAACCGACAATCGTGCCCAAAAAGATCTGTGCAACGATCACCAGTTCTTGTGGTGGCGGGTAATGTACAATGCCTGCTGAATGGACCCCAGCGCTGACCAGCATTGGCCCCAATAGAACCGCGGCCGGCAGTCGTAACAAACGGCCCAGAAAAAAACCGATGACGCCAACAATGAACAGGATCACCAACTCGTCATTGGGGATAGTGGCAAACGGGGTTCCGAACTGCGACCTGTCAGACAGTTCTACCCCTTGAATCCATCGGAACCAGATAGCCACCAATGTTACAACCACAACAATCCGGCTGGTATGTGCAAGAATGATCGCCCTCTCGTCGCCGCCCATTTCCTTGCCAACAACCATCATTTCCATTAGCCCGCCAGGCATGCCGGAAAAATAGGCTGTCGGCAGGTCAAAACCGGCGACATAACGGTAATAGGGAACGACGATAGCCCCGGCCAAAAACAGATATAATCCCATAAAAACCAGTGATAGTGACCAGGTTTCAAGATGGCCAAAAAAAGCCGGCGTGAAACTTGATCCAAGCATCACGCCAATCACAACCGCAACAAACGGGCGAAGTCGTTTTGGGCCGATTACCGGCAGGCCAGCAAATGTGGCTAAAATATTGCCGAACATCGGGCCAAGCATCCAAGGAAGCGGCATGGCGGCGCAGGTGAATAGCCAACCTGACACCACGCCGATGAGAAGGGCCAGCCCAATGCGCATCATGATGTTTTTGCCAGATGTCTGGGGTTTCATGTCGTCTGGCACGGGTTTGGAACCGTTATTCGACATCGCGGGTTGGGGTCTCCGGTTTCATGCCGCCTCTTTGCCGATCAGCGGTGATCTTTCCGTTTTCTTCCCAATCGCCGGAAACCGCGCGGGTCGCATAGTCTGTCCATTGCGGCGCCCAGTCGCCAAGCTCGTACCCATGCCACGGCGCTTGCGGCGACAGGCGCGGAAGTTGGAGTTCTTCCCATATGGTTTTGGCGCGGGTCATGAATTCTTCACGGGGCAATGCCAGAGGTGGCATATCGGCTTTCAGCGTTGCATCAATCATCAAAGTTGCATCACTGCCGGTACGCCCGGATTTAGGACCATGCCCGCCGGATCTGTAGGGCGTGATATGAACATCGGTTGATAGGTTTGACCGATAGGCGATGGACCAAAAAATGGCGTCCGCATTATTGGGTTCGATATCTTCCGACACCGCGATGACGACCTTGCCGCATTGCGCCTGCAGGGACGCGGCGGCTTGCAGGCCACGCCATATTTCGGTTTGCGGCGCAGTTCTGTCAAACTGCAGAAAAATGACTTTACGGATATTTGTCAACGGCTCGTGCATAACGACGCGTTTGAGGCCTTTGACGTTGAACACCTTACGCAAGGTGTCAAGGTAAAGCGGCTCATAGGCAACCTTTTTGAGGGTCGAGCTTTCGCTTGGTGTTACTTGACTGATGATCGAGATGAACACGGCGCGTTGGCGCATGGTTATTGCCGTGACCTGCATAGACATGTTGAAATCTTCCAGCGCGACATGTCCGTGACTTTCGCCAAACGGGCCTTCCGGTTCCAGATAGTCAGTGGCGATTTCGCCTTCGATTACGATTTCAGCGTCGGCAGGCACTTCCAAGTCGACTGTCTTGCAGCGGACCGTGCGTACCGGCGCGCCAATCAACCCGCCGGCAACAGCCATCTCGTCTTCATCAATTTTCAGTTTTTGTGGTCCGGTGAACAAAATCGCCGGCGCACAACCAATAACAATCGCAACGGGCATTTTTTCACCACGGGCTTGATATTTCAGCCAGTGTTGATAGCCCCCAGCGCCGCCAAGACGGCTGGCCATACGAACCCCTAACCGGTCACGCGCCTTTAATTGGCCGCGATAGGTTCCCATGTTGCGAATGCCAGATTCAGGATCCTTGGTGACCACCAAGGTTGCCGTCAGGTACGGGGCCGAATCAAACCCCGGCGTTGAGATAGGAACAGGCAATGACGCCAACCCCCCACCCGGGCGGGTTAGGTCGGCACCTGTCATCACGATTTCCTGACATGGTGCAGTGGTAACATTTTCCGGCGGAATGGGACGTTCCATCGCCTGGACCCAAACATCGCCAATGTCCTTGATATCGACGCCAAGGCCGCTTGCATAAATTTCGGGGCTGGCTGCCAGTGCCCCGACCGCAACGGGCATATCGAATTTGTTACCCTTCGCGTCAATCACATTATTAAATAAGAAAGCCTTCCGGTCTTCGGCAGGGATGCCGCCTTGGAACTGCCATCGGGCGAGCGGGTGTAATTCACTGTCTTTGTCGATTTCTCTTTCTATGCGCTGCAAAAGTCCTTTGGCTTCCAACTGCTGAAGATGCTCTTGCAGGTCCATAGGCGCCTTGGTTGGGTGTTTTGCGGTCATGACGTTGCTCTGACAGACTTTGTGAATTTTACGCATATACGCGGTTTAACCCCGCGTAGGTGAGTGTGGCACGCCACTGTTGTGGCGTGCCATTTTTGCTAGTCCTTTTTAACAGAACCCGCACTTGAGGTATCAATCGCGGCTTTGGCGGCGGCAATCAATTCAGGGCTGACATTCATTTGCTCAGCCATGATTTTGTTCAATTCTTCGCCCGTTGCCGGGGTGATGATCGCCTTGCGTTTGGCGGCTTCAGCCAAGAAATCCTTATCAGTGATCATCTTCTGGAACGCTTCGCGAATTCCTTTGATGATGTAATCCGGCGTATCTGGATGGATCATCATCGCACGTCCGATAGAGGCCGACGCACCAAGATAACGCAATACCTGTTTCCCCATCGGGTCATCGGTTAACTCTTGCATCAATGGCACATCTGGCATGCCGGGATCACGTTCAAGCCCGGTCTGAATGACGATGTTCAAGGTGCCATCACCGAGGTCGCCAGGATCAGATACGAAGGAGGCATAGTTTTGCGACAACATATCTGCCTCACCACGGATCGCCGCCATAACGGTGGCCTGAGACCCTTTGTAGCCAGCAATCAGTTTGAAATTATAGCCAACCACATTTTTCAGCGCGGCCGCCTGCTGGGCAGCGCGTGCATTTTTGCCGGTGCAGGCGACGACGATTTCTTTGCCCTTCAATTCAGCGGCATTTTTTGCTTTGTCGGCGCGAACAGCAAAAGCCACATTGGCCGTTGAAAAACGTCCGATATACTGGAATTTCTTGGCATCCCAGCTGGCAGCCTTTGGCCGCATATACTGAATCTGACCAAGGGTGTCAGGGAATACGCCAAGCGCTAACCCATCAGGTTGTGTTTTGTTCAAAAAGAACGCGGCACCTTTACGGCCACCACCGCCAGGCCGGTGCTGAACGATGATTTCCGGGTTGCCAGGAATGTGCCGCCCCAAAAACTCGGCCGCTAACTGGGAGTAAAGATCATAAGAGCCGCCTGGCGGATGACCAAGCATGATGGTGATGGTCTTGCCTTTATAAACATCTTCGAGTGATTGCGCTTGGGCAAGCTGTGACCCGGCTGTCACCGTCGCTAATGCGGCCGTTGCCATAAATAAATTTCGGAATTTTCTGCTTAGGCTCATTGGTTTCCTCCCGTCAATTCCATTCTTCAGTAGATCAATCCTGATGACTGCTAAAATTAGCCAGAGCTTGGATTGAATGTTTACGATCTGAGCAAATCAAAAAATATATTGTAAGTCTAGGTATTATTGTCATACATTTTTCTGCAATCTAGCGTGGCGGCTGAAAACGCCAAAAAAAGTCCGGTTAACAGGCGCAACGGGGGAATGCTCGAATGTTGGAAGCGGCGTATGATGCGTTGATCATAATTTCTGACCCGAGCCGCCTTGCTTTTGTGGCGCTTGGCACATTGCTGGGCCTGATGATTGGCGTGATTCCGGGGATTGGCGGGCTGGTCGGGCTGGCGATTTTGCTGCCCTTTACATTTTCGATGGATCCTTACACCGCGCTGGCCTTTCTGGTTGGTGTGCAGTCGGTAACGACAACATCGGATACGATTCCTGCGGTGTTGTTTGGTGTGCCCGGAACGACCGGTTCTGCCGCGACAGTACTTGACGGGTACCCTATGGCCAAAAAGGGGCAGGCTGGCCGTGCCTATGGTGCGGCCTTTACCGCATCGGTTTGCGGTGGCCTTTTTGGTGCGTTTGTTTTGGCGATATCGATTCCCGTCATCAGGCCATTTATCATGGCGATCGGTACCCCTGAATTGCTGGCTGTGTGCCTGTTAGGGTTAATGCTTGTTGT
>CAZYKI010000060.1:8639-10714 GCA_964648035.1 uncultured Candidatus Puniceispirillum sp.
ACCTTATTGGGGGCGATTCCGGGTTTGGGCGCGAATGTGATTGACTGGATCGCCTATGGGTATGCGGCGCGGGCGGTGCCTGGTGCCAAAGAGACATTTGGTACAGGCGATGTACGCGGTGTTATTGCGTCGGAGAGTTCCAACAACGCCAAAGAAGGGGGAGCACTGGTGCCAACACTGGCCTTTGGGGTGCCGGGCTCGGCATCGATGGCCATTTTACTTGGTGCGTTCCTTATTCATGGTATCGCGCCCGGACCGAAAATGCTCGATGAGCAATTGGATGTGACATTCACATTGATTTGGACGGTTGCCGTCGCAAATATTTTGGGCGCGGGCTTGTGTTTTGCCATGGCCGGGCAATTTGCCAAGATCGCGATGGTGCGCGCCGGTATTCTTGTGCCGTTGGTCTTTGGCATTATGGTGATTGGCGCGTATCAGGGCGCCAAGGACTTTGCCGATCTGATTGTGCTGATGGCCTTTGGTATTTTGGGCTGGGTTATGAAACGGTTGAACTGGCCGCGTCCGCCGTTGATCTTGGCGTTTGTGCTTGGCGGTTTGATGGAAAGTTATCTGTTCATATCCCAGCTTCGCTATGGGTTTGATTGGATGCTAAAGCCGCTTCCTCTGGTGGTCCTGATCATCATTACATTTTTGTTTTTGCGGCCGCTTGTGGCGCGGTTCCTGCCAGGCTACCAAAAGCAGAACAACAACCGTGCCGATGCGCCTGCCAAGCAAGGTGTGGCGGGTCATGCCGCAACATCGCGCGGCGAGTTTATCGCCGATGCGTTGATGTGGGCGGGTGTTGTGGCGCTGATGATCTATGTCTATGTGGCATCGTCTTCATGGCAAGCCCCGGCGCGGATGCTGCCGCAAGCGATTGCGATCGGGGGATTGTTTGCTGCGGCTGGCTTTGTGATTTTCAAGGCGCTTGGGAAAATTCCGCCGCTTGATGCCGAGGCCAGCGAGCCGCTGCCCGCGGTGATCCGGCAAATTGGCTGGCTATTGGCGCTTGTCGTCGGCGTGTGGCTTCTTGGCATGTTGCCGGCCATCGGATTATTTGTTCTGGCCTATACCATGCTGGAAGGAAAAACAAAGCCGCAAATCGCCATTTTGATCGTTATTCCGTTTCTGTTTGGTATCTGGTTCCTGTTCCATGAGCTGTTGCATGTTCCGTGGCCACAATCGGTGATTGGCGATATGGTGCCAGATCTTCGGCGGCTGACCGGCAATTTGATTTAACCAATAACGAGAGTGCGTTAGATGAATGATGCAACTGAAGGTCCGTTAGACCAGCCTGATCTTTCCAATCAGAAAATCTATGGTAGTGACCTGATTGCTGACGCGCTGCGCGAACAAAAGTTTCCCTATATCTGTCTAAATCCGGGTGCCAGTTACCGTGGTTTACATGACAGTTTGGTGAATTACCTTGGCAACAAGACGCCTGAAATCATCACCTGTATGCATGAAGAACATGCCGTTGGTATTGCCCAAGGCTATGCCAAGGTAACAGACCGGGCGCTGGCGGTGGCGGTGCATTCAAATGTTGGTTTGATGCATGCGTCGATGGGAATGTTCAATGCATGGTGCGATCGGGCGCCGATGCTGGTGATCGGCGCGACGGGGCCGCTTGACGCCGCACAAAGGCGGCCATGGATCGAGTGGATCCATACAACCATCGATCAAGGCGGCATGGTGCGCGGCTTTACCAAATGGGACGATCAACCCGGATCACCCGAAGCGGCGGTTGAATCGATCCGCCGTGGTGTGATGCTGGCCAATACCCGCCCATCAGGCCCGGTCTATGTGAATCTGGATGTATCTGTGCAGGAACAGGAAATCACCACGCCGCCACAATTAGACACATTCGCGCACTTCCCAACGCCGGAAGATGCTGAACCGCCCCGCGTTGCGCTGGACGCCGCCTTGGAACTGCTGAAAAATGCGAAACGGCCGTTTATCTTTTGCGGTCGTGGCAGCCGCCGCGAGGATGAATGGCAAAACCGTATTGCGTTGGCCGAACGCGTCAATGCGCGCACCGCGACACATATGAAACTAGCGGCCGGTTTTCCGACAAA
>CAZYKI010000061.1:0-10682 GCA_964648035.1 uncultured Candidatus Puniceispirillum sp.
GTGAGCGACTGTGTCTCGGTGGGGGTCATTGGCTTCTAGCTCCTTAAATATTCGGTAACGGTCATAAATTGTAGATATGTGCTAACAAAACAACTTTATCCGGGTTATCTGGTCAGCGCGGTTTTGGTTTCGCTTTACCACCCCGTGGCTTGCCAAGATTGGCTAACCTCGTCCAGCGGTCGCGAATATGATCATGAAGGCGCATTGTATGCTCGCGCACCAGCCGGGCGGCCAGCTCGCGGTCACGCGATTCGAGCGCGTCAATAATTTCCATGTGATCGGCGACCGAATGTGACGCCCGATCATTTTCACCCATCGCCCGACGCCGCACCGCATACATATGCGCCAACAGCCCTTCGGCGGTAGACTTCAGCAACGGGCTGCCAGACAGGTCAAAAATAGCTAAATGAAATTTGATGTTCGCGTCAGAATATTGGCTTAATTCCTGACGCGACGCCGACATGCTGTGGCTCATGGCGAATTTCCGCAACGCCTTCATATCAGCCTCGCTGGCATCGGCGGCGGCCAAATGCGCGGCCATGCTCTCAAGGCCGGCCCATGTGACAATCATGTCCAGAATTTCGTCAAGGCTTTTGCGGTGAATGAACACCCCTTTGCGCGGCAAAATTTCAACAAGCCCGTCTTGCGCCAAGCGCGCTAGCGCCTCACGAATCGGGGTACGAGAAATGCCCAGCTGCTCGGCCAGCTGCCGCTCATCAAGCCGCAATTCCTCTTCGTCATTATAAATGTCAACTTCGAGAATGCTCTCGCGCAACACATCATAAATATGGTCTTTCAGGGTAAAATTGATAGCGACTGGCTTTAACTTGACGTCAATGGCCATCATTTCCCTCCCTGTTCGACCTTGTTGTAGCTACGCGGAATCTCTGGCCATATCGCTGGCCTGATATACGTTATCTGGTATACCTTACACCTGCTCTACCTTCCGTCAAGCGGTTTTTATCGCCTTTTAAGCCATGATATCGCTTGCAATTACTGGTGTCTGGTATACCATATATTCATCGAGTTTGACATGTTCGGTGGAACAGAGCCGTTATTTAGACGGCAGGTTACAAAGGCTGTCATCGCGACAAAATTCTGTCAGGCAGCAACCGGAATCGTCATGATCCGTGCCACCAATGGGAGAGACCGAAGCTTATGAATATTCACGAACATCAGGCGAAAAAGATTTTGAAAGAGTTTGGTGCGCCGATCGCCGCGGGCGTGGCCATTACCGACATTGCCCAAGCCGAAAGTGCCATCGCCGCGCTGCCAGGCCCTGTTTGGGTGGTCAAAAGTCAAATCCATGCAGGCGGTCGCGGCAAAGGCAAGTTCAAGGAACTGCCAGCCGATGCCAAGGGTGGTGTGCGTGTTTCATTCTCAGCCGAGGAAGCCCTGGACAACGCCCGCGAAATGTTTGGTAAAACATTGGTCACCAAACAAACCGGCCCAGCAGGCAAAGCCGTCAACCAGCTGTATGTCGAGGCTGGCGCCGAAATTGACCGGGAATTGTACCTGTCAATCCTGGTCGACCGTGAAACCAGCCTGGTATCGTTTGTTGCCTCGACCGAAGGCGGTATGGATATCGAAACCGTCGCGCATGACACACCAGAACTGATCCATTCAGTCGGAATTACAGCCAGCGCCGGCTGCACCGATGCCGATGCGGCCAAACTAGCCGATGCGCTGAAACTGGACGGTACCGCCCGCGACCAAGGCATGGCATTGTTCAAAAGCCTTTATAATGCGTTCGTCAGCAAGGATATGAGCCTTTTGGAAATCAATCCGCTGATCGTTACCAAATCAAACGACATTCAGGTGCTTGATGCCAAAGTGTCTTTCGATAATAACGCGCTGTTCCGGCACCCGGACATCATGGAATTACGCGACGAGACTGAAGAAGACCCGAAAGAGGTCGAAGCATCAAAATTTGACCTTGCCTATATCGCCCTTGACGGCGAAATCGGCTGTATGGTGAACGGTGCCGGCCTTGCCATGGCCACGATGGATATCATCAAACTTTATGGCGCCGAGCCGGCAAACTTCCTTGATGTCGGCGGCAGCGCCACCACCGAACGGGTGACCGCTGCCTTTAAGATCATCACCGCCGACCCGAACGTCAAAGGCATTCTGGTCAATATTTTCGGCGGAATCATGCGTTGTGATGTGATCGCCGAAGGTGTCGTGCAGGCCGCTAAAGACATCAGCCTTGAAGTACCGCTTGTGGTCCGCCTCGAAGGCACCAAGGTGGATGAAGGAAAGGCGATCATCAATGGCAGCGGATTGAATGTGATCGCGGCTGATGATCTCGATGATGCCGCGCAGAAAATTGTCAAAGCGGTGAAAGGTTAAGCACATGTCCATTCTGATCAATAAAGACACCAAAATCATTGTGCAGGGCCTGACCGGCAAGACCGGCACCTTTCACACCGAACAGGCGCTGGCCTATCATAACACCCAGATGGTCGCCGGAACGCATCCGAAAAAAGGCGGGCAGGAATGGACATCAAGTGATGGCCGTAGCTTGCCCCTTTATGCCAGCGTTGCCGAGGCTAAAGACGCCACCGGCGCCAATGCATCGGTCATTTATGTACCGCCTGCCGGCGCGGCGGCGGCGATTGAAGAAGCCATCGATGCCGGCATTGAGCTGATCACCTGTATCACCGAAGGGGTGCCGGTACTCGATATGGTTCGGGTCAAAGAAAAATTGAACCGGTCAAATTCGCGGCTAATCGGCCCGAACTGCCCCGGCCTGATGACGCCCGATGAATGCAAAATCGGCATCATGCCGCCAAGCATCTTCCGCAAAGGGTCGGTCGGGGTGCTGTCGCGCTCGGGCACATTGACCTATGAAGCGGTTTATCAAACATCGATGGCCGGCCTTGGCCAATCCTCGGCGGTTGGTATCGGCGGCGACCCGGTCAAGGGTACCGAATTCATCGATGTGCTAGAAATGTTCCTCGCTGACGCGCAAACCGAATCGATCATCATGATCGGCGAAATCGGCGGGTCAGCCGAAGAAGATGCCGCGCAATTCTTGATTGATGAAGCGAAAAAAGGCCGCTCAAAGCCGATGGTTGGCTTTATTGCCGGACGCACATCGCCACCAGGCCGGACTATGGGCCATGCTGGCGCGGTGATTTCTGGCGGTAAGGGTGGCGCTGAAGAAAAGATCGCGGCGCTTGAAGCTGCCGGCGTACGGGTTTCTCCCTCCCCTGCCAAGCTTGGCGTAACCCTGGTTGATGTTCTAAACGGGTAACCCCCTACCAATTACCCGAACGACTCAATCAGTGCCAAGCATATGGGGCAGCACCTTTGGTGCCGCCCCATTTTTTATGCCAAAATCAATCGTCGGATCAAGCGACTTGCGGCACCGGCATCTCGGTGCGGTTCAGCGCAAGCCGCGCATTGACGATCGCCACCGTTTCATTCAACACCGGATTATTCAGCCCAAGGCTGGCCCCGATTTGCTGTACCAAAAGATCAACCCGTTCAATCTGCTTGGCCCCGGCATCAATAGCCCGCGCCGCCGATGATGGCTTTAGCAGGCTTTCCGCTGCCTTGGCGTATTTTTCGAATGGCACCTGATCGGCGGCATCGGCGCCAAGCTGGCGCGCCAGCTGATCAACCCAGCTATACATTTGCGCCGCAGCATCGATATCCCCATGCACCGCATCACGGATCGCCCGAATACCATCGCTTTGCACGCAGCGATAATTGCCTGTTAACAGCATGCTCCATTTCGCCATTGGCACAAACAGACTATCGAAAACACGCAGCTTGACCGGCACATCCTTACCATCAAGACGAACCGCAGCAATATCTGCCTCCAACTGGCGCAACATCGCCGTATGGCCCGGGTCGGCAAAGGCGGTGGCCTTGAAATTGGTTGGCAGCCCAACCTGAAGCACGTTGGTGCCTTCTTCTGGCGGGCGGAACGCTTGCGGATCTGGACTGCATAGCGACATCAGCCCCGGCTCAAACCCCCGCCAAACCGATGCATCATTACAGCAGGCGTCCAGCGGTGCATGTTGCAACGCCTCGATACGGCGCAAAAATGGCAAAGGCGGCATATTCATGATCGACAAACACGGTTTGCGGCTGGCGGCAATGCGCCCCATCAAGGCTTTGACCGCAGGTTCGGCATATTGTGGTTCCTGCATGGCTAAACCGATGAGATCATAGGCCTCAGGGCGCGCCTCGGCGGGCGTCACGGCATTCACTTTGCCGGGAAGATCGCGCGAAAAGATCGCCCGGTGCGCGTCCTCATCGCGCAATTTAATCCGCACCTCGGTTCCGGCCTGATTGATCAACGCGGCCGAACGATCACGGCAAATCAATGTGACATCATGACCCGCCATCAGCAATTTGGTGGACAGAAGCGACCCGTATGAAGCGCCCAAAATCATGATTTTCATTGTCAAATCCTCCCTTGACCCGGCGTCAGCGATCCCGCTGGCGCCACCGTTGTGACAAGATTATGAAACGACAATTGCGATGCAATCGCTAGGAAAAAAGTGAAAATGTGAAAATTGTAAATTTTTTACAATTACTATTTACTGATCGCGGCTTGATGGGTGTGCCGCAAGCCCGAAAGAAAAAGGCGCGCCGCAATGGCGCGCCTTGAGGGAACCATGTGCCGCGGCGTCAATAATGCCCTATTCGGCGGCGACTGCAGCTGTGGGGATTACCCGGCATGCGGAAAATTTGAATTCCGGAATTTTTCCATAGGGATCGACAACAGGATTGGTCAGAATATTGGCTGCTGCCTCGACATACGCAAATGGCACAAACACCATATCCTCTGCCACCGCACGATCGGCCCGGGCCATGATTGAAATGGCGCCGCGACGGGTTTCGATCGTGACCATATCGCCAGCATTAACACCTAACCGCCGCAAAGTGCGCGGATGCATTGAGGCATTTGCCTGTGGTTCGACCGCATCCAATACTGTGGCGCGCCGGGTCATTGACCCGGTGTGCCAATGTTCTAGCTGACGGCCCGTGGTCATAATCATCGGATAATCAGCATCCGGCGTTTCTGCCGGCGGAATAATATCAGCCGGTGTAAAGCGGGCGCGCCCGTCCTGACGTGGGAAACCATCACCAAACACGATCGGCTGGCCGGGATCAGTCTCGCTCAGTGATGGGTAGGTGACAACGTCCTCGCGCTCAAGACGCTCCCATGTGATGTTGTCCAGCGACTGCATCGACCGTTTCATCTCGGCAAACACCTCACGCGGGTGGGTGTAGCCCCAGTCAAGACCAATCCGTTTGGCAAGCTCGACAGTGATCCACCAATCCTCGCGTGCCGCCCCTGGCGGTGGCACAGCTGGCCGGCCCATCTGGACCTGTCGGTTGGTATTTGTGACCGTGCCGGTCTTTTCCGCCCAGGCCGAGGCCGGTAGAATCACATCGGCATAGTTCGCGGTTTCAGTCAGGAAAATATCCTGTACAACCAGATGATCGAGCTTGGCCAGCGCATCGCGCGCATGTGCGACGTCCGGATCAGACATTGCCGGATTTTCACCAAGAATATACATACCACTGATGTCGCCATCATGAACCGCATCCATGATCTCGGTCACTGTTAGGCCTTTTTCTGGGGCAATTGTGTCTGACTGCCAAATCTCGTTAAAGGCCGACCGCACCCCATCATCGGTCACACTTTGATAGTCGGGCAGGAACATTGGGATCAAGCCGGCATCAGACGCGCCTTGCACATTGTTCTGGCCACGAAGCGGATGCAATCCGGCGCCCGGCCGCCCAACCTGACCGCACATCAGGGCCAGCGAGATCAAACAGCGTGAATTGTCGGTGCCATGAATATGCTGTGAAACCCCCATGCCCCAGAAAATCATCGCCGCCTTGGCGCCGGCGAAATCGCGGGCAACCGCACGCAGGGTGTCAGCATCAATACCGCAGAATTCGGCCATTTTTTCGGGCGCAAATCCCTTAAGATGCGCCTTCATCGCCTCCCAGTTTTCGGTAAAGCTGTCGATATATTGCTGGTCATACAGCCCCTCTTCAACAATCACATGCATGATCGCATTAAGCATCGACACATCCGCGCCAGGCCGGAATTGCAGCATATGCGTGGCGTGGCGCTTTAGACCTTGGCCGCGCGGATCCATCACGATCAGCTTGCCGCCACGTTTGGCAAATTGCTTGAAATAGGTCGCCGCGACCGGATGGTTTTCGGTCGGGTTTGCCCCGATCACGATCGCTACATCGGCATTTTCAATCTCGTTAAAGGTCGCGGTCACCGCACCTGATCCGACATTTTCAAGCAATGCGGCAACCGACGAGGCATGGCAGAGGCGGGTACAATGGTCGACATTGTTATGCCCGAAACCCTGCCGGATAAATTTTTGGAACAAATAGGCTTCTTCATTCGAACATTTGGCCGACCCAAACCCGGCGACACGCGTCCCGGCAACATCGCGCTGCGCCACCAACCCCTTGGCGGCCACATCAAGCGCCTCGTCCCAACTGGCTTCACGGAAATGGGTGAACGGGTTGGCCGGGTCGACATTCAACCCCTTGGCCGGCGCATCATCACGGCGGATCAACGGCGTGGTCAAACGGTGATCATGATGCACATAGTCAAACCCGAACCGGCCCTTGACGCATAGCCGGTTTTCATTGGCCGGCCCATTCACACCTTCGACATATTTGATTTGATCATCCTTGATCTTGAACGATAGCTGGCAGCCAACACCACAATACGGGCATACCGACTGCACTTCACGGTCATAATCCATCCGGTCGCCGGCCTGATTGGCATCCAATACCGTGGCCGGCATCAACGCACCGGTTGGGCAGGCCTGCACACATTCACCACAAGCCACACAAGTTGACTGCCCCATCGGGTCATTCATATCAAAGACAATTTGCGCGCTATGGCCACGCCCCGCCATGCCGATCACATCATTGACCTGCACTTCCCGGCAGGCGCGCACGCAAAGATTGCAATGAATACAGGCATCCAAATTCACATTCATCGCCACATGACTGTCGTCAAGAAGCGGCACATGGCACGCATCACGCGCCGGAAACCGGCTTTCCGACACGCCATTTAGCGCCGCCATCGCAGTGAAATGTGATGATGCATCATGTGCGGTATCCGGCTGATCAGCGGCCAACAATTCCACCACAAGGGCGCGCGATTTTTCGGCGCGCGCAGTATCGGTATGGACCACCATCCCCTCTTTAACAGGCCGGATGCACGACGCCGCCAATACCCGCTCGCCTTCGATTTCGACCATACAGGCCCGGCAATTTCCGTCGGAACGATAGCCGGGTTCGGGCTTGTGACACAGATGCGGTATCAACGTGCCCTGCCCTTTGGCGGCGTCCCAGATCGTGGTGCCTTCCGGCACAGTCACATCCTTACCGTCCAATTTCAGCGTTACGGTTTTTTGCGGTGTTGAGTCGAGCATGCGCTTACCCTCAGCTAATTTCGTCAGAAAAATGTTGCATCGTCAGGCGAATGGGGTTCGGCGCCGCCTGCCCCAAACCGCAAATCGATGCGTCCTGCATCACATCACACAGATCAGCCAAAAGCGGCTGGTCCCAGCTTTCTTCCTGCATCAATTGCACCGCTTTGCCACAGCCGGTCCGGCATGGCGTGCATTGACCACAGCTCTCATCCTCAAAGAAACGAAGCATGTTCAGCGCCGCATCACGCACCTTGTCCTGATCAGACAGGACCACCACGGCGGCAGACCCGATGAATGTGCCAAGCGGTTGCAATGTATCGAAATCAAGCGGCACATCGTCGATGCTTGCCGGCAAAATCCCTGATGACGGCCCGCCGGGCTGGTAGGCCTTGAACTGATGTCCGGCTGCCATACCACCTGCCGCGTCAATGATATCGGTGATGGTCGATCCGGCGGCGAGCAAATAGACGCCCGGCTTGGCAACGCGTCCAGATACCGAATAGCTGCGCAACCCCTTACGCCCGTTCTTTTCCACCGATGACAGGATTTCCGGCCCTTCCCGGCAGATCCGCGCAATCCAATAGAGCGTTTCGACATTATGCACCAATGTCGGCCGGTCGAAAATGCCCACTTGCGCCACATAGGGCGGACGATGCCGGGGAAGACCGCGCTTGCCTTCGATCGATTCGATCATCGCGCTTTCTTCACCGCAAATATAGGCCCCAGCACCACGCCGCAAATCGATGTAACCCGGTGGCACCAAACCCGCCGCTTCAAGATGGGCAATTTCATCGGCCAAAATTTTCAACACGACCGGATATTCATCACGCATATAAATGAAGCAGCGTGTGGCCTCAACGGCCCATGCCGCAATCAGCATGCCTTCCAAAAACAGATGCGGCGTCCGTTCAAGATAGTAACGGTCCTTGAATGTGCCAGGCTCGCCTTCATCACCATTCACGGCAAGATAGCGCGGCCCCTCAGCCGCCCGCACAAAGCCCCATTTCTTACCAGACGGGAAGCCGGCACCACCAAGACCACGCAAGCCACTTTGATTGATGCGCTCTTGCACCGCTTCCCAGTCGCCGCCAGCCCGCAACTCGACAAGGCTGTCATAACCACCAGCGGCACGATAGGCAGCAAGCCCTTCATAGGCTGGCACATGCGGATGCGTATCATCAGCCGCAATTGCCGCCGCGACCTTTTCCGGCGTCGCGTGATCAATGTGATTATGGCCAATTTCCAGCACTGGCGCGGTATCACAGCGCCCCATGCACGGCGCCCGCAAAACGCGCACTTCAGCCGGATCAAGCCCCGTTTCCAGCGCCGCTTTCAGCGACTGTGCGCCAGCAAGTTCGCATGATAATGAATCACAAACGCGAATGGTCAGCGCCGGTGGCGGCGTCTCGCCGTCCTTAACAACGTCGAAATGGGCATAAAATGTTGCCACTTCATAGACTTCAGTCTGGGCAAGGCGCATTTCCTGCGCCAGCGCATTCAAATGCGCCACACTAAGATGCCCGTAATGGTCCTGAATCAGATGCAAAAACTCGATTAACAAATCGCGGCGACGCGGCCGATCACCAAGAAGCGCCTGCACATCAGCCAACGCCTGATCATCAACCTGACGCCCCTTGGGTGTCTTACGCCCCTTGCCTGGAGCGGATTTCCAAACGCCAATTTCGCCGTCTACACTATCCACGTCATTCTCCCGAGATCATACCAAATTGTTTCATCTGGCCAGCGCATCGTCAAACAGATTATTTGGTATACCACAAAAAATCACCGACGCAACGAACACATCCCAAAACTGGTCAGATTTTCCCGGTTCTTGCCGATAACCACAACCACAAACCCGGAAAATAGTAAAATCTTTCCTTCCGATTGACGCGGTTTGACCGCTAGGCTAACAAACGCGAAGACGAACTCCGCCTCAAACCGCTTACCTCAAGCCAGATAAAGGACAGCCATATGCCTCTGCCCCATCAGATGACCGTGATCGAAATGCGCGAACCCGGCGGCCCGGACGTGCTGGAACCGGGAACACGCCCGCTACCAAACATCCAACCGCATGAAGTGTTGATTAAGGTCGCGGCCGCTGGCGTCAATGGTCCTGATCTGGTTCAGCGCCGCGGCCATTATCCACCGCCAAAAGGGGCATCGGATCTGTTGGGGCTGGAAGTTGCTGGGGAAATCATAGCCGTCGGCGATGCGGTCAGCAATTGGCAGGTGGGCATGATGGTTTGTGCGCTGACCAATGGTGGCGGCTATGCCGAATTTGTGGCAGTCCATGCCGGCCATTGCCTTCCGGTCCCGGACGGGGTCGATATTGTCGATGCGGCAGGCCTTCCAGAGACCTATTTCACCGTGTGGAGTAATGTGTTTTTCCAACATGACGTCACCGCCGGCCAGAATTTCTTGGTGCATGGTGGGGCTGGCGGCATTGGATCAACAGCGATTCAGATTGGGGCTGCGCTGGGGCTTTCGGTATTCACCACCGCCGATTCCGATGAAGCCTGCCGCTATTGCGATGACCTTGGTGCAACCCGGGCAATCAATTTTAACGCCGAAGATTTTGTGTCGATTGTGCGCGATGCCGGTGGTGCCGATATCATCCTTGATATCATTGGCGGCGATTATGTCGCCCGTAACATCAAGGCGGCCCGTGCCGATGCCCGGATCATCCAGCTGGCTTTCAACAAAGGGTCCAAAATAGAGATTGATCTGATGCCGTTAATGCTGAAGCGATTAAAGCTGACCGGATCGACCTTGCGCTCACGGCCTGACAGCTTCAAGTCTGCTGTCGCCAGTGATCTGACCGCGACTGTCTGGCCGCTTTTCAGTGGCGCCAAACCGCGACTGAAGACCACAACCTATGCTACATTCCCGCTGGCCAAGGCCGCCGAAGCACACAGCTTGATGGAATCGGCAAGCCAGCGCGGCAAAATCTTGCTGACCATCTAATTATCGCATAACCGCCTGAATGCGTCAGAACAGGCCGGCTTGAAGCAAGCTATCAAGCCGCCCAACCCGGTCGGTCACAGCTTTTAGAATATTTTTTTCGGTGGTGCTTAGGGCGCGCAGATCGACCAGGCTGGTTGGCGGCAAACCAGCCTCTATATCGGCAATCTGCTGACGCAAAACCAGCCGGATAGCCATATGAATATCCTCGGCCAATTCACCAACCTCGGCCGGCACATCACCCCCCTCGACCAAAGCGGCGATGCGCGCAGCACTGCC
>CAZYKI010000062.1:0-5073 GCA_964648035.1 uncultured Candidatus Puniceispirillum sp.
CCCAACCGAGCTGAGCGTTGATACCCCCGAGACAATGCCGCTCATACACATCGACAGAATGAGACCAAATAACAAGGGGGCATATTTTGCAGGTATCATGGTTCAGACAACTTTCCTAGATCGGCGGCATTGCTATCGAATAACGGCTGCATCGCTGTTTGACAAGCTGCGATCCGGGCGCCGGATCACCCCCTTGTCACGATGACCTTTTGAACAACCGGTTGGTTTCGTGATAGCCTGCCCTATGATTGTTTTTCTTTGGATGTAAGACGTGATGAAAACGGGTGTGGTTGTGGCGGCGGTGGTCGCATTGGGGCTTGGTGCGACGGCCTTTTTATTTCATTTTCCGGAAACCGAAATTCTCTGCCGGATCAAAGGTGAAGGCCAAGCCCGATTCAAGCTGCAGAGCGGTTTTATCAGCCATAAGGTGCTGACCCGAACGACCCGTAGTGACTGGACCGCATGGTGTCCAACCCTTGACAAGACAACATTGAAACTGATGCCGAATAATGCGGATCAGACATTAAAATTTGCCCATGGCAAAGCCTTTTGCCGGATGAGCCGGATGGAACGTCATGGCCAACTGATCTGGGGCACCAAGGAGATCGATTTCAATCTACCAAGCTGGCGCCTGACCTACCGCTATGCGGCGCTGAACGAAACCTATGCCGACAGCCGCCCCGGCGGGCGCCAAAGTGCCAGCTGCCAATTTGTCGATTGACCGCCGTCTTCGGGGCCGCCCCACGGCCGCCCCGAAAACAACATATCACAGCATCGCCCTAACCAACATCAGCCAGCGCTGGCCGGTTCGAAAAGGTAAGTGTATCGCCGCTCTTATCAAGACCAACAGCAATCGCATCACCATCACCAAACCGGCCCTCAAGCAACGCTTCGGCAAGCGGGTTCTGCAAACGGTTCTGGATCACCCGTTGCAGCGGCCGCGCCCCAAATTGCGGGTCATAGCCCTGAACCGCCAACCAATCGAGCGCTGCCGTATCCAGGGTCAATTCAATACCGCGCTCAGCAAGCCGCTTTTGAAGACCGCCAAGCTGGATTTTGACAATCGCCCCCATATCCGATAGCGACAGACGGCTGAACAGCAACACCTCGTCAAGCCGGTTCAAAAATTCCGGCCGGAACATGCGTTGCACCTCGGCCATGATATCTTGCCGTGCATCATCAGCCGGCTGATCATCGGACAGCGCCAATAGATGCTCGGCACCGATATTCGATGTCAGCAGGATCATCGTATTGCGGAAATCGACATGCCGTCCTTTGCCATCGGTCAGGCGGCCCTCGTCAAGCACCTGCAACAGGATATTGAACAAGTCCGGATGGGCCTTTTCAATTTCATCAAACAAGACCACCTGATAGGGCCGCCGCCGCACTGCCTCGGTCAGCGCGCCGCCTTCCTCATAGCCAACATAGCCGGGAGGCGCCCCGATCAGCCGCGCAACCGCATGTTTTTCCATATATTCAGACATGTCGATCCGCAACACGGCGGTATCATCGTCAAACAGGAATTCGGCAAGGGCTTTGGCAAGCTCGGTCTTGCCAACACCGGTTGGCCCCAGCATCAAGAAACTGCCCATCGGCTGGTTTGGGTCGGCAAGACCGGCCCGTGCCCGTCTGGTCGCATTGGCCACCGCCGCCACCGCGTCCGCCTGACCAATAATCCGCTTGCCAATATGCGCTTCCATAGATAGCAGTTTTTCACGCTCACCTTCCAGCATCTTGTCAACCGGAATGCCGGTCCAGTTGCTGATAACGGCGGCGATATGCTGGCTTGTCACCTCTTCATTGACCATTTCGGACTCGGCGACAGCGTCTTTGGCCGCCGCAAGCTCTTGCGTCAATGCCGGCAGCTTGCCATAGGTCAATTCCGCTGCCGCTTCGAGGTTGCCGCTACGTTGGGCCACCTCGAGCGCATGCCGCGCATCCTCTATTGCCTGCTGAAGCCGGACCACTTCGGCGGTTTTCCCTTTGACATCTTGCCACGCCGCGCCAAGTTTTTCCGCCTGCGCTTCCAGCGTTGCCAATTCACCGGCAATCGCGTCAAGCCGTTTGCTGTCGGGCCGATGGGTTTCTTTTTGCAAGGCCGCCTGCTCGATCTTCAGCTGCATGATTTGCCGGTCCACCCGGTCAAGATCGGCTGGTTTGCTATCAGCTTCGATCCGCAAATGGCTGGCCGCCTCATCCATCACATCAATCGCCTTGTCAGGCAAAAACCGTTCATTGATATAGCGGTGCGACAGTTTGGCCGCAGCCACCAGCGCATCATCGGTGATCCGCACACCGTGATGAAGCTCATATTTTTCTTTCAAGCCACGCAAAATGAAAATCGAGTCATCAACCGATGGCTCGTCAACAAATACCGGCTGGAACCGGCGTGTCAGCGCGGCATCCTTTTCGACATATTTGCGATATTCATCCAATGTTGTGGCCCCGATACAGCGCAATTCACCGCGGGCCAAAGCCGGCTTCAGCAAATTTGACGCATCCATTGCACCATCGGTTTTGCCAGCCCCGACAAGTTGGTGCATTTCATCAATAAACAGGATGATCTCGCCGTCACGGTCCTGCACCTCTTTAAGTACCGATTTCAACCGCTCTTCAAACTCACCGCGATATTTGGCACCAGCCACAAGCGCACCCATATCAAGCGATAAAAGCGTTTTGCCGGCCAATGCCTCGGGCACATCGGCATTGACAATCCGCTGGGCAAGCCCTTCGGCAATGGCGGTTTTCCCGACCCCGGGCTGGCCGATCAGAACCGGGTTGTTCTTGGTCCGACGGGCCAGAATCTGGATTGTCCGCCGCACTTCAGAATCGCGGCCAATGACCGGGTCCAGCTTGCCGGACCGTGCCGCTTCGGTCAGGTCGGTTGCATAGCGCGACAGCGCGTCATATTGGTCCTCTGCGGTCTCGCTGTCGGCGGTCCGGCCCTTACGCATATCGTCAATGGCGGTGGCCAGCGCTGCCTCTTCAATGCCTGCCTTTTGCAGTATTTTACCCATAGCACCGGCGGACCGGGTCATCGCCAGCAATAATATATCAACGCCGACAAATTGGTCATGGCGGGCTTTAGCCTCGGCCTCAGCCGCGGCCAAAATGCGGGCCAATTCATTATCAAGATGCAATTGGCCAGCCCCGCTGCCCGTCACTTGCGGCACTGAATCGAGCGCCGATTTCAGTGACGCCGCTAGCCCCACCAGATCGCCACCCGCTTTGCCAAGCAACATTTTGGCGGTCATATTCTGATCATCAAGAAGGGCCGCCAAAAGATGCGCGGCGGTCAATTTTTGATGGTTGGCATTCATCGCCGCTGATTGTGCGGCACCCATTGCGTTGCGCAACAGCGCGGTCAATTTTTCAACTTGCATAACATCCCCCTTGAACGAAATGACCTACAACATGACTTACAAAATGACTTACACTTTACCGACCCTCGCCTAACTGCGTTCGCCTTGACGCCGCCGTATTAGGACCGGCAGCGATGAACGCTTTATCGTGTCATTTGCCCAGCGCTTCAGGTGACGGGACGGGTCCCGCCCTGGCCGGCGTCATGACATCATTGCTACAAGTCTGATATGGGGGGTCGCACGATGAATTCAATATCCGCCTATCAATTTGACATATAAATTAACAAGACAGCCACATTATAAAAACAGCTGGCCGTCATGTTGCGGCGATGGTTAAAAGCGCGCGATCTCAATCATCTTGCCGTCTTTCGTGCAGTGGACACGCACCGGTGCTTGCCAGACCGGTTGGACCACGGCACCATAGCGCCATGCGATCATCCCCACGCCAGACCATTGCCATACCGCCAGCTGTGCCAACCATGCAGTTTATTCGTACCGAATGGCGGTTTTTGCTGTTCGGCATGCTCATGGCCTTTTGGTCATCCTTGGGGCAGACCTTTTTCATCTCGCTGTTTTCCGATCAGATCAGAGCAACGCTTGACCTCAGCCATGGCAGTTTTGGCAGCTATTATGCAATCGCAACAACCGCCAGCGCGATCAGCCTCTTGTGGCTTGGCAAACTAGCCGACAGCATGCGGCTTGACCGGTTGGCGTTGCTGGTCGTTGCATCGCTATGCGCCGCGGCACTATTGTTTAGCCAAATCACCGCGGTCTGGATGTTGGTTGGCGGGCTGTATCTGTTGCGCATGTTTGGCCAAGGCATGATGACCCATGTGTACACAACGGCAATGGCCCGGCGTTATGTGCAGGCGCGGGGGCGGGCGATTTCGATCGCCCAGCTTGGTCACACAGCCAGCGAATCGATTGGCCCCGCCAGCATCGTGGCCTTACTGGCGATCATCGATTGGCGTTATATATGGATTGGCCTGCCGCTCTTGGCGTTTGGCATGGTGGCGCCGTTACTGCCCTATTTAACAAGGCGAACCGCCTTGCAAGATGGCGCCGGCATTGATGAATTGGCCAAGCAACAGACCAGCGATAGGGCGACCCATCGCGATCACTGGCGGCGGGCCGACGTTTTGCGCGACCCGCGCTTCTGGTTTGCGCTGATCTGGCTTGCGGCGGTGCCGTCTTTTGTTTTGACAGGGTTGTTGTTCCATCAAATATGGCTGGCCGAGGCAAAAGGCATTGCCTTGTCGCACTGGACGGCAAGCTATGTATTTTACGCGATTTTTGCCGTTGTTGGCGCGCTGCTTGTTGGGCAATTGATCGACCGGTATTCGGCAAAACAGGTGGCGGCGCATACATTGTTGCCAAACAGTCTGGCCTGCCTTGCCTTATGGCTTGGCCCGCCTGAATTTGGCCTACCGTTATTTTTTATCTTTTTTGGCCTTGCGATCGGCATGCCGCATGCGACCAACGCCGCCCTCACAGCAGAATTATACGGCACCCGGCATCTTGGTGAAATCAAGGCGCTATTCCTGCCGGTCGCGGTGTTCGCGTCAGCCTTGTCGCCGATGATCATGGGGCTGATGATCGATCAGGGGTTTGGGCTAGATGCGTTAATGCTGCTTAATATTATCTTGGCTGGCGGCGCCCAGATCATGGCGATGCTGGTCTTGCATTTGCCCGTTGATTTGTGAAAACTAGG
>CAZYKI010000062.1:5173-10562 GCA_964648035.1 uncultured Candidatus Puniceispirillum sp.
CAAACGGCTTTGCGGTCGATGGTGATGAATGGCCCGGATTCTGGTTTACCTGTGAATTCGCCAATCGCCAGCGCGCGCCCGATGACGGCTGCAAAATGTTCGATGATGAAGGCTTTCAGCTGGCGGACGGCCGGTTGCGCTATATCCGCATCACCGAGTCTGATGAAACCGCGTGCCGAGGCAACAAGCAAGGCCAATGTTTTCGTGCTGACCGGCCGGCGGTCAGCATTACCCGCAGCGACCGCGGACGGCTGACCCTTGGCAAACAACAATTCGAGGTTGATTTTTTCGGCTGCAACCAGATTTATTACTTTGCTGACCGGCGCGACTATCGGGAAATTTGGCCTGATCAAAAACGATGTTTCTGGGCCAGCAAACGGCGCTTTTATATTGCCCCCTATCGTGGCAAGGTCACAATTGTCGACTGAACTGAAAACGTAACCGAAACCCGACCCATGATGCCCCATCACGACATGCCTGTCATTTGCCATCCTGATCGCGGCTTTTTGCGGGTATCAGGGCCGGATAGCACCGCCTTTCTGCAATCTATTTTAACCGCCAACATCGACACCATGGCGGTCGGCACATGCCGCGCCAGCGCGTTACTGACCCCGCAAGGCCGGGTGTTGATTGATATGATGGTCTATCGTCTGGCCGCCGATCATATCGTTCTGCAATGCGATATGGCGCGGCGTGATGACCTGTTTACCCGGTTGCGCCGGTACCGGTTACGGCGTCCCGTGGACATGGCTGTTGATACCACGCTGATCCTTGGCCACTATTTTGGCGAAACCCCGCCCACCGCAGGGCCGGGGACATTTGTCTTTACCGATCCGCGCGACCCGCTGCTAGGCGTTCATATTCTGGCCGACGATCACCTTGCCTTGACACGGCTGGCCGATGCCAATGACACCATCAGCGGGCTCGACATGGCGGGTGCCTATATCGACCGCTGGCATGTCCGGCGGATCGCCGCCGGTGTTCCCGAAGGACCGGTTGATCTGGTGCCAGAACGTGCCTTGATGCTGGAAGCCGGGCTTGACCGGCTTGGCGCGGTCGATTTTGACAAGGGCTGTTATATTGGGCAGGAAGTGACCGCCCGGACGCATTATCGGGGGCTTGTCAAACGCCGGCTTGTGCCGATCAAGGTGCATAGCAACATGCCAGCGGTTGGCAGTGACATCACGTTTGATGGTCGCCTCATTGGCACCAGCCGCAGCAGCGCCCCGCTGACCGGGCTTGACGGGTCAGAAGACAGCCTATGCCTTGGCCTGCTCAAGCTCGAAGATATTCATCTGATCGACGGGCATGTGATCGACGGGACCAGCTGTGATGCTGGCACAATGACGGTTGGCGGCCTGCCAGCGCGCTTGGCAATCCCGTCATGGATGCGCCCCTTGCCAAACGCCGCAAAAAGCCGGTCACCGGCCTAGCTGTTGCCACCAAACAGGGCCGCCGCCGCCGATTGGACCTGTTTTTTGGCGGCAATCATCTGTTCAACCCGGCTGATTTCGGCCTGCATTGCGGTGATGTAGGATTCCAAATCCTCGATATTCCAGCTTTGCATATCAGCCGGCATCGCCGTTGGTTTCAGCTTTTCAAGTTCGTCTTCCATCACACCCCCTGCCACATGCCGCATGCCACATGCCAGCCACCCATAAGCGGCTGTCACTGTCCACTATCTGTTGGCAGTCTACTGGCAAAATGACATTTTTTCGAGCCTTCTGCGCCGCAGGCTTTGCATTTCTTCGCCATCGTGACTATAACAAGGGACGTTTTTCACGCATGTGCATTGAACAGACGCTCACCGCCCAAGACGCCCTTGTTGGCAGCTTGAGCGGAAAAAGCAATAGGTAGGACATATGACTCAACTTTTGATGCCGAAAGCCACCGCCGTCTGGCTGATCGATAACACCGCCCTGTCGTTTGACCAGATCGGGGCATTTTGCCACCTGCACCCCCTCGAGGTTCAGGCCATCGCCGATGGTGAATCAGGGGTTGGGATCCAAGGCTATGACCCTATTCAAAACGGCCAATTGACCCGGGCCGAACTCGACCGTTGCGAGGCGGATCCGTCAGCCAAACTGGTCTTGGCCACGTCCAATCTGCCACAACCAAACCGGCGCACCAAAGGGCCGCGCTATGTGCCAGTCGCACGCCGCGGGGACAAGCCCGATGGCATTATGTGGCTTGTCAAACACCATCCTGAATTAAAAGACTCACAAATTGTGAAATTGATTGGCACCACCAAGGACACGATTGGCAAGATTCGTGAACGGACCCATTGGAACATTGCCAATATCACAGCCAAGCATCCGGCTATGCTTGGCCTGTGTCGGCAAGATGATCTTGATGCTGCGATTGAAAAAGCCGGCGGGTCTGTGCAGACCGAAGAGCAAGTATCGGATATGTCCGAACTGCCATAGGGCAAATGCACGCCATATAACGCAAAGGAGCGGTGTGTGGACAACGAGTCTGACGAGAGACATGATATGCTGCTTCATCAGCTCGCCACGCTGGAAAGCGAACATCGCGACCTTGACGATGTAATTGCGCGGCTTGGCGAAGATTTGCCGTTTGACCAGTTGAAACTGCAACGGCTGAAGAAACGCAAATTGATCTTGAAAGATGAAATGGCCAAAATCAGAAGCCGGATCCTGCCGGATATCATTGCCTGACAGCCCCATC
Organism: uncultured Candidatus Puniceispirillum sp.; assembly: GCA_964648035.1. GTDB lineage: Bacteria > Pseudomonadota > Alphaproteobacteria > Puniceispirillales > Puniceispirillaceae > UBA3439. The sequence continues at coordinate 7,862 of CAZYKI010000062.1, forward strand.
GCGCCGCATACCAACATCCCAATAAGGCCGGCGCCGTAACCAAGCGAGACACCATCATCATGACAAGCACCCGCAGCACGCCACGAATCGCCATCTGTATGGGAAGCCAGTCGGACTGGGCAACAATGAAAGAGGCCGCCGCCATTCTTGACGGGTTTAACGCTGACCATGAGGTCAAGATTATTTCGGCACACCGTACCCCGGCGCGGCTTGCCCGCTTTGCCGAAACGGCGCATGAACAGGGGTTCGGGGTGATCATCGCCGGGGCTGGCGGGGCTGCCCATCTGCCGGGCATGCTGGCCGCCCATACCCATCTTCCGGTGCTTGGCGTACCGGTCGAATCTGCCGCCCTGAAAGGCATGGACTCATTGCTGTCAATTGTGCAAATGCCAGCTGGCGTGCCGGTTGGCACCCTGGCCATTGGCGTTGCCGGGGCCAAGAATGCCGCCCTGCTGGCCGTCCAAATTTTGGCGCTATCCGACCCGGATTTACGCCAGACGCTTGTTGCATGGCGCACCGCACAAACCGATAATGTTGCCCAAACACCGGAATAAGTACCGATGAAAATGCCGCAAAAGACAATCGGGATTCTGGGCAGCGGCCAGCTTGGTCGCATGCTGGTGATCGCCGCCAGCCAATTAGGGCTTCGCACCCATGTCTATGCGCCAGACGCCGAGAACAGCCCCGCTGGCGACATTGCCCATGATCGCACCGAGGCCGCCTATGATGACCACGCGGCCCTGGCCCGTTTTGCCAGCTCTATTGATGCCGTCACCAGTGAATTTGAAAATGTGCCGGCAAGCACCATGGCGACGCTCGCCAAAACCTGCCTTGCCAGCCCGGGCGAGGCCGCGCTTCATACGGCCCAGCATCGGATCAGAGAAAAAACACTCGCCCGCGACCTTGGCATTGATACCCCCCGTTTCTGGTCAGTTACAGACACCGCCAGCCTTGCCGCGGCAATGGCTGACTTGAACGCTGATGCTATTTTGAAAACCTGCCAGCTTGGCTATGACGGTAAAGGTCAGGTGCGGATTAGCCCGGGTGACGATCTTGATGCGGCCTTTGCCGCGCTTGGCACGGCCGATGCCATCTTGGAAGAAATGGTGCCGTTTCGTGCCGAGGCTAGTTTTCTGATCGCGCGTACCGCCGACGGCACCACATCATCCTTTCCGGCCAGCCTGAACAGCCATAAAGACGGGATTCTTGCCACCTCGATCGGCCCGGCAGATTTGCCACAGCCGGTGGTGGCGGCCGGACAGGCCGCTGTCAAACAGCTTGCCGAAGCGCTGGACCTGGTCGGACTTTTGGCACTAGAAACCTTCATCACCGCCGATGACAGGCTGCTATTTAACGAGATTGCGCCGCGGCCACATAACTCGTTCCATTGGACGATTGAAGGCTGTGCCAGCAGCCAGTTCACCCAATTGATTCGCGCCGTTGCCGGACTGCCATTGGGAAGCACCGCCTGCTATGGCCGCTGGCAGATGGACAATTTGCTTGGTGAGGACATGCCGCGCTTGGCCGCCCTATCTGCCGCGCCGGGACTACATCTGCATCTTTATGGCAAGCAAGACGCTAAAACCGGCCGCAAGATGGGCCATACCAACCGGCAAATAGAGGGCTGACCGGACCGGCTAGCCTTTGCCAAGGCTGGACAGATCGTAAGGCGTTGCCTGATAGAGATCATTGATCCAGTTCGCCATCAGCAAAAAGGCGAAGGGGCGCCAATGATTAACCGGTGGTGATGACGGATCGTCATCCGGATAGTAATTTTGCGGAATCGCCGTATTCAACCCAGCCTTGATATCGCGCTGATATTCATCGCCAAGGGTGCCAGCATCATATTCAAGATGATTGAAAACGAACAGATCACCATTCGCCGGGTCCCGCACCATACCAACACCACATGCATCCGCTTCGGCCAGAATTTGCAGGCCAGCCGCCGCCAAATCGGCGCTTTTATTCATTGTATAGCGCGATGCCGGCATTGGAAACCGGTCGGTAAAGCCGTTCATCAGCCGCCCCGATACGTCACAAAGACCATGTTCAAAAATGCCAAACAATTTGGCATCCATTTCATATTTGGGCACCTGATAAAAATGCCATAGCAAGGCCTGTGCCCCCCAGCAGATCCCCAGCCGGCGGAAACAATGCTGGCGCGACCATTCCATAATCTCGACAAGTTCCTGCCAATAGACCACATCATCGAACGGCAGGGTTTCAACCGGTGCGCCGGTCACGATCAGCGCGTCAAAATAGTCGTCGCGCACATCATCCAGATAACGGTAAAAGCGCCGCAAATAGCCGGGCTCGGTATTTCGCGGGGTATAGCTGGCCGTGGTCATCAAAATCATTTCAACCTGCAGCGGCGAATTGCCAAAAAGCCGCGCAAACTGGATTTCGGTGTCTTTTTTCTTGGGCATAAGATTCAGCAGCAACAGGCGCAATGGCCGGATATCCTGCCGGGTGGCCTGCTCTTGCGGGATGATATCAACCGACTCGGCATGAAGCGCTTCAAGCGCAGGCAGATTGTCGGGAACGCGGATCGGCATTAAAGACACTCCTGCTTAAAGCGGCGGCTGTCACGGTGACGGGCATCACACCGCACCGCGCACCATGCGTGGTTGATCCTGCCTTATACCCATTTTACCCGAAAAGGCCAAGCACCCCGGCATGGCGGGGTCGACCACCCGATGCT
>CAZYKI010000063.1:0-10173 GCA_964648035.1 uncultured Candidatus Puniceispirillum sp.
CGTCACCGGAAATTCATCGGGGCATAGCGCGAAAATGTCGGTTGCAACGGCGTTACTACGGCTTCGGATTACGGTTGATAATTTCCCATGGACCGGGGGGTCGATCCGGGTGATCGCGGCGCCAAAGGCGGCCCCAATGGCCTGATGGCCCAAACAAACCCCCAAAAGCGGAATGCCGGCCGCGCTCGCCGCATGGATTAACGGTATGCTGATCCCCGCATTGTCGGGTGTTCCGGGACCGGGCGAAATAATGACGCCTTGCGGGGCGGCAACAATCACCTTGTCGGCAGTCGTCGCATCGTTGCGGATCACCTCGACCTGCGCCCCCAAATCTGACAGGAAATGCCACAGGTTCCAGGTAAAACTGTCATAATTGTCGATCAAGATGAACAAGACGGCCTCGATAGAAATGCGGAATGGCTGGCGGTACACCATACTATAGCAGGGTTAGCTGGCAACGCAAAGCCAGTAGGCGGGCGCATTTCGCTGGTAATTTTGTGTGGTAAAATAAAACCACATTTTTATATATCTGAAATATAACGAAAAATATACGCATAATCGAAACAAAGCATTTGACGGGCTATCGAAAACACCATATAACCCGCGCCAGTTGTTTGGTGGTTCAAAAAGCTGGACCACATCCTTTGACCGGAGATTGTAACATGCCTTTGCCAAGGACCTATGTCGCAACGCCGAAAGACATTGAGAAAAAGTGGTTTGTTATCGACGCCACAGATCTTGTCCTTGGGCGTCTTGCGTCGCTTGTTGCCATGCGCGTGCGCGGCAAGCACAAGCCAACCTATACGCCGAATATGGATTGCGGTGATCATATTGTGATCATCAATGCCGAGAAAGTGCATCTGACCGGCAATAAGCGGACCGCCAAGACCTATTATTGGCATACCGGCTATCCGGGCGGGATCAAAGACCGTACAGCCGACAAGATTCTCGATGGGCGCTTTCCTAATCGGGTGATTGAAAAGGCTGTTGAACGGATGATCCCACGCGGCCCGCTTGGGCGTCAGGCGATGCGGAATTTGCATGTTTATGCTGGTCCAAGTCACCCGCATGAAGCCCAACAGCCGGTTGCGCTCGATGTTGCCGGCATGAATGTAAAGAATGTGAGGTAGTCATGGCTGAAGAAACACAGAAAACCGCCCCACAGGCCGAAGGCATGGCTGCACTGGAAACGCTGGCAGCCGATGCACCAGTCGCCGCTGTTGAGGCAGCGCCTGCCGAACCAAAGATCGACAATCTTGGTCGGTCATACGCGACCGGGCGCCGCAAGGACGCTGCCGCGCGGGTATGGGTCAAGCGTGGCACCGGTCAGATCACCATCAATGGCCGCAAGGTTGATGCCTATTTTGCACGGCCGGTATTGCAGATGATTCTGGCCCAGCCGTTTGAGGCAACCGAGCGTGTTGGCGAATTTGACGTCATTGCTACCGTCCGCGGCGGCGGCTTGTCTGGCCAAGCTGGCGCGGTACGTCACGGGATCAGCCGTGCTTTGACTTTGTTTGAACCAGGGTTGCGCCCGGCGTTGAAAGCTGGCGGGTTCTTGACCCGTGACCCACGCGTTGTCGAACGTAAAAAATACGGTAAGGCCAAAGCCCGCCGTAGCTTCCAGTTCTCGAAGCGCTAATCCATCACAAATTGTCGAAAAGGCCCGCTATCAAGCGGGTCTTTTTTTTACGCGTTGTGCTTGCCGGCTAGCCTTTAGCCACCGTATGATCAACCGGTTATCAGGGAGGCTGCGTGATGTTCATCCCGTCAGAATTTGCCGAGACCCGGCTTGACGAAATTAAGGCGATTGTCACACAGTTTCCGCTGGCAACCATCGTTGCGGTAACGGATCAAGGGCTTGTTGCCAACCATCTGCCGGTTCTTGTCGACACACCGCTGGACGCCGTTGATACCGATCAGTGGAGGGGGCGTTTTATTGGCCATTTGTCCCGCCGCAATAGCGTGCACCAAACGGTCGGTGATGGCGCCGCGGTTTTGATGATCTTTCAAGCTGAAAACAGCTATATCTCGCCAAACTGGTATCCCAGCAAATTTGTTCACCATCGCCATGTACCAACCTGGAACTATCAGGCTGTGCATTGCTATGGCCGTATTCGGTTTGTCGATGATGATAAGGCATTACGCGGCATTGTCGGCAGGATGACAAAGTTTTTTGAAACGGTCCATCAGCAAGATAAGGCCTGGAAAATGGCCGATGCGCCGGCGGATTTTCTGGCCGATAAACTGGCGGGTATTGTCGGCTTCACGATTGATATCGACCGCTGTCTTGCCAAATCCAAAATGAGTCAAAACCGCGATAAGGGTGATTTTGACAATGTCGCCGCTGAAACCGATGCGGCGGGTCTTGGCTTTATGGCGCAATCGATGCGGGGTTCGGGTAAATCGGACTGATCACGCCCCTGACCTGCGGTGCGTGGGGGCTGCCCTCTATGGCTGGTAAATCACGTTGACATTTTATTGATAATTTATCAATGTTTTGGCCGAGGTGGGATTCTCCAGTCAAGACAGGGATAGTGGGTATGACGTCATTGCATAAAACCGATGCGGCAGGGTGGCAATTCTGGGTCGATCGTGGCGGCACATTTACTGATGTTGTGGCCCGGGCGCCCGATGGGACGCTCCATACGCACAAATTATTGTCTGAAAATCCTGAATCCTATGAAGATGCGGCATTGCAGGGGATGCGAGACCTGTTGGGCGTGGCGGTTGATGACCCGTTGCCGGTCGAGATGATCGATGCCGTCAAAATGGGCACCACCGTGGCAACAAATGCGCTGCTTGAGCGTAAGGGTGATAAAACCCTGCTTGTTGTCACACAAGGATTTCGCGACCAGCTGCGGATTGCCTATCAAGCGCGCCCGCGGTTGTTTGACATGGAGATCACCCTACCCGAAATGCTGTATGCGCGTATCGAGGAGGTGCGCGAACGGATTGATGCGCATGACAACATCCTTGTGCCGCTTGACCTTGATGATTTGCAGCCGCGGCTGCAAGCCGCCTATGATGACGGGATTCGGGCGGTCGCTATTGTCTTGATGCATGGCTATCGTGTGCCAGCGCATGAATTGGCGGTGGCCGCCCTGGCCCGCCAGATTGGGTTTACCCAAATATCAACAAGTCACGGCACCAGTCCGATGATCAAATTTGTCGCCCGCGGCGATACCACGGTGGCCGATGCCTATCTATCGCCTATTTTGCGCCGCTATATTGACCGTCTTGCGCGCGATATTGACCAAAGCAGAGGCACCCGCCTGCAGTTGATGCAATCAAATGGCGGCTTAACCGACTCAAGCCTGTTTCAGGGCAAAGACGCTATTTTGTCCGGGCCTGCCGGCGGCATTGTCGGGGCGGTAAAAACCGCTGAACAGGCTGGTTTTGACAAGGTGATCACCTTTGATATGGGCGGTACCTCCACCGATGTCGCGCATTACGCCACCGGCTATGAGCGGGTGTTCGATACGGTGGTTGCCGGTGTGCGGATCAATGCACCCATGTTGCTCATTCACACGGTGGCAGCTGGCGGTGGATCAATTTGTCGGTTTGATCAGGGGCGGTTTCGGGTGGGGCCGGAAAGTGCCGGGGCCAACCCGGGGCCGGCCTGTTATCGGCGTGGTGGTCCGCTTGCGGTGACCGACTGTAATGTGATGCTTGGCAAATTGCAGCCTGCCTATTTTCCGGCAGTGTTTGGTCCCGGACAGGACCAGCCATTGGACCCGGCACCGGTTAAGGCCGGGTTCGAATCCTTGGCCGGGCTGATTGCGGCGGAAACCGGTATACAGCGCAGTGTCGAGGATATCGCCAGCGGATTTTTGAAAATTGCGGTCGAAAATATGGCCAATGCGATCAAGAAAATATCGGTGCAACGTGGCTATGATCTGACCGATTACGCGCTGCAATGCTTTGGCGGCGCTGGCGGACAGCATGCCTGTCTTATTGCTGATGTTCTTGGCATGAAAACCGTATTGATTCATCCGTTTGCCGGTGTGCTGTCCGCCTATGGCATGGGGCTTGCCGATGTCACCGCATTGCGGGAACGTTCAGTTGAACGGCCGCTTAGCGATGCCTTGCTCCAGCAGCTAGCGGCCGATCTTGATGGTTTGGCGGCTGAAACAGTTGCCGAATTGCAGGGCCAGGACATTCCCGATTCGCGCACCGAAACGCAGCGTTTTGTGCATCTACGCTATGACGGGTCAGATACCGCCTTGGCGGTACCATTTGGATCGATCGCGGCGATGACGACCGATTTTGAATCGGCCTACAAGGCCCGGTTTGGCTTTTTGATGCCGGATAAGGGGCTTGTTGCAGCTGTGGTATCGGTTGAATCGATTGGCCGCAATTTTGATGTAGAAGTTATGGTGCCGGCCGCCGGTGACACGCCAGCGCTGCCGGTTGATCATGTCGATTGCTATATGCAGGATGCGTTTGTCAAAACCCCTGTTTACCGGCGTGAAGATATTTGTGCGGGCCAGCATATTACCGGCCCCGCATTGATTATCGAGACCACCGGCACGAATGTGATCGAACCGGGCTGGGACGCTGAAATGACCCCGATCGGCAATTTGGTGGCGCGGCGTGTTGTGGCGCTGCCAAAGCGGGTGGCGATTGGCACCGATTGTGACCCGGTGATGCTTGAGGTGTTCAATAATCTGTTTATGTCGATTGCCGAGCAGATGGGCTATACCCTGCAGAACACCGCCTTATCGGTAAATGTTAAAGAACGGCTCGATTTTTCTTGCGCGATTTTTGATCCGGAAGGCGCCTTGATTGCTAACGCGCCGCATATGCCGGTGCATCTAGGCTCGATGGGCGAGTCGGTACGGGCGGTGATCCGCAGCAATGCGGGCGGGATCAAACCGGGTGACGCGTTTGTGTTGAATAACCCCTATAATGGGGGGACGCATTTGCCGGATATCACCGTTGTCACGCCGGTATTTGACGATGCCAAAAACGACATTCTGTTTTTTGTCGCCTCGCGCGGTCATCATCCTGATGTCGGTGGTCGCACACCGGGGTCGGCCCCGCCTGATTCGCGCCATATCGAAGAAGAGGGCGTGCTGATTGACAATTTCAAACTGGTTGATGCCGGCCTGTATCGCGAAGCTGAAATGCGGGCGATTCTTGATGGGGCAAAATATCCGGCGCGTAACACCGATCAGAATATCGCCGATTTGCGCGCCCAGCTGGCGGCGAATGAAAAGGGTGTGTTTGAACTTGGTAAAATGGTGGGGCATTTCGGGCTTGATGTGGTCCGGGCCTATATGGGGCATGTGCAAGACAATGCCGAGGAATCGGTGCGCCGGGTTATTGATGTCTTGAAAGACGGCAGCTTTACCTATCCGATGGATAATGGCCAACAGGTTAAAGTCAGTATCACAATTGACAAACCCAACCGGTCGGCCACCGTTGATTTTACCGGTACAAGTGCTCAAGGCGCCAATAATTTCAATGCGCCTGCTGCGGTGTGCAGGGCAGCAGTTTTGTATGTTTTCAGAACCTTGGTTGCCGATGATATACCGATGAATGAAGGTTGTTTGAAGCCGGTTAATATTATCCTGCCCGATGATTGCATGCTCAAAGCACAATATCCTGCCGCAGTGATCGCCGGTAATGTCGAAACCTCGCAGATTGTCACCGATACGCTCTATGGGGCGCTTGGGGTAATGGCGGCCGCACAAGGCACGATGAATAATTTCTTTTATGGAAATGACACATACCAATATTACGAAACCTTGTGCGGGGGATCAGGGGCTGGCCCAAGCTTTGATGGCACTGATGCGATTCACACCCATATGACCAATAGCCGTTTGACTGACCCTGAAGTGCTGGAATGGCGCTATCCGGTGTTGCTTGAAAGCTTTGAGATCAGGCGTGGGTCTGGCGGGGCGGGCGCGCATAAAGGCGGTGACGGCGTGCGGCGCCGGTTGCGGTTCCTGCAAGATATGGAGGCGGTGATTCTGGCCAACCATCGGATTGTGCCGCCCTATGGCATGGATGGTGGTGATCCGGGCGCGCCCGGCCGCAATTGGGTTGAGCGCACCGACGGGACCATCGATGAATTCGGTGCCACCGACATTCGCCAGATGACAGTCGGGGATGTGTTTGTGATCGAAACGCCGGGCGGTGGCGGCTTTGGTAAAAAACCGCGCTGAAAACCATTGGAAAAAAGGGGTGGGCATGACGGGTAATGACAATAAATCTGACCAGCCGCCGCGTATCGTGTCATCATCGCATTTGGTGTCGCATAAGGCGGCAGCGCTTAGCGAGGTTGAATATGGGCTTATTGTCGCCGGCAATGCGTTTGGGATGTGGATGGTCAAAGCGATGGCAACGGCTGTGGCTGACTTGGGGATCACGATAAATGGCGGTAGTGATTTGGGTGTGCTTGATGTGCTGGTCTTGCATTCGGTCCATCATCGCGAGCGACCGAAAAAACTGGCTGATATTTGTTTCAAACTGAATGTCGAGGACAGCCATACGGTAAATTACGCCCTCAAAAAGCTGGTTAAAGCCGGATTGGTCGCTGGCGAAAAACAGGGAAAGGAAGTGCTTTATGCCACAACCGCGCAGGGGCTTGATCTGATTGCCCGCTATCGGGCGGTGCGCGAGGCGTGTCTGGTTGACGGATTTGCCGCTTTTGACGGGGTCAACAATGCCGCCCTTGGCGAGGTCGCAAGGCAATTACGCCTGCTATCGGGGCTTTATGATCAGGCCGCGCGAAGTGCGACAAATATGTGATCACACGCGTCCGGCAGGCTGGTGCCCCCACATAAGCGGCCTGATTCGGTTTATGGCGACTTGCCAGCCTATCGGTGAGGGGGTACATCTGTGGCAGTAACCGGCTTGGCCCTTACCACCGCCGCCCCTAGCAGTTGACGGAACCCATTATGACATCATCAGCCTCTTCACAACTTAACATTGCCATTGCCGGACTTGGTGTGGTTGGCGGCGAGGTTGCGCGCCAACTTATCAATCGGCCGGATGAGATTGCCGCGGTTGCTGGCCGTCCGATTTGCGTGGTGGCAGTATCGTCGCGAAACCGTGATGCCGATCGGGGATTTTCGATGGCCGGGATCGATTGGGTGGACAATGCGCTAGATCTGGCTGCGCGCAGCGACGTTGATGTTGTGGTTGAGATGATCGGCGGCAGCGAGGGGGTGGCACTTGATCTGGCGCGCGCCACTTTGGCCGCTGGAAAAAGTTTTGTCACCGCTAACAAGGCGATGTTGGCGCATCATGGCGCCGAGTTGGCCCGGCTGGCCGAAACGAACCAAGCCAATTTGTTGTTTGAAGCGTCGGTTGCCGGCGGTATCCCAGCGGTCAAAACACTGCGGGAAGGGTTGGCTGGTAATCGGATTAACCGTGTTGCCGGTATTTTGAATGGCACCTGCAACTATATTTTGACAACGATGGAGCAAACCGGCCGCGATTTTGCCGAGGTCCTTGCTGATGCCCAACGCCTTGGCTATGCCGAGGCAGAACCAAGCTTTGACGTTGACGGGATCGATGCCGCCCATAAATTGACCATTCTGGCCGCCATCGCCTTTGGTCAGGAACCCGATTTCGATGCCGTCTCGATTTGCGGCATTCGCGATGTGTCGTCGGTCGATTTTGCCTATGCCAATCAACTGGGATTCAGGATCAAGCTGGTTGGTGTTGCCGAACCGGGCCTCACACCGCATATGCAGCCATGCTTGTTGCCGCTGGAAAGTCAGCTTGCCAAGGTCAATGGCGTTTTGAATGCGGTCGAATATCACGGTGAGCCGGTCGGGGCGGTGTTGGCTGTTGGCCCGGGGGCTGGCGGGGGGGCGACCTCATCGGCGGTGTTGGCTGATCTTGTCGATGTGGCGCTGGGGCGCTGCACCGCGCCGTTCGGGCGGCCGGTTGCTGCGTTGACAGACGCCAAAGCGGTGAAAAACGGTGACGGGCCTGACCGCCCCTATTATGTACGTTTGATGGTGGTTGATCAGCCGGGGGTATTGGCCGCGGTGACCGGCATTTTGCAGAAGTTCGATATTTCCGTTGAAGGGTTGTTGCAAAAGGGGCGGGCACCGGGCGAATCTGTCGCGCTGGTGATGACCACCCATGAAACATCAGCACAGCATTTACGGGGCGCATTAGCTGAAATTGCCGGGCTTGCCGCGGTACAAGGGGCGCCGGTGGCAATGCCTATTTTGCCCGAGGATATGGGGGCTTGATGGCTGGTGACAGCTTTCTTGGCATAAATAAATCGGCAAGCGGTGCGCGCTGGGTTGACGCGCTGTCAAACCTACCGCCACCGCAGCGCAACCGCTTGGCGGCGGCTTTGTGTGAATCTGTTCCCGACCTTCCCTTGCCGGTGGCGGCTATTCTGGCAGACCGCGGATTGGATGCCGCGTCACTGCCCAGCTATATGCAGCCAAAATTACGCGATTTGTTGCCAAACCCGTCCCGGTTCAAAGATCTCGATAAGGCCGTAGAGCGGCTTGCCAAGCTTGTTGTCGATCGCAGAACGCTTGGTGTTTTTGGCGATTATGACGTTGATGGTGCCGCGGCAGCAGGGCTTTTGGTCATGGTTATGCGCCAGCTTGGCGTGGCTTGTGAGGTGCATATCCCAGACCGTTTTTCCGAGGGGTACGGCCCCAATGCCACTGCCTTGCAAGCATTACGGGCCAAGGGCGCCGACCTGATTGCAACGGTTGATTGCGGTATTACCGCCCATGCCCCGTTGGCAGCGGCGGCCGACGCCGGGATCGATGTCATCGTCGTTGATCATCATATTGCCGGCCCTGAACTGCCGCGGGCGCATGCGGTGGTCAATCCCAACCGGCTTGATGAAGATGGGGCCTACGGGCATCTTTGTGCCACCGGTGTGGTGTTTATTCTTCTTGTTGGTTTGGTTCGCCGGTTGCGCGAGATGGGGCGGTTTGGTCCGGATAGGCCCGCGCCCGATCTGATCGCCCATTTGGATGTGGTGGCGCTTGCCACAGTGTGTGACGTTGTGCCCTTGGTCGGGGTCAATCGGGCCTTTGTTGTGCAGGGATTGAAAGTTATGGCTGGCCGCGGGCATGTCGGGCTGGCCGCCTTGGCCGATATTGCTGGCCTGACCGACGCCCCAAGTCCCTATAGCCTTGGATTTTTGTTGGGCCCGCGGATCAATGCCGGTGGACGGATTGGGAATTCAGAGCTTGGCGTTAAATTACTGGCCACAACCGATCCGGATGAGGCAACAGGACTGGCCGCCCGCCTTGATGCGTTAAACCACGAACGCCGTCAGATCGATGAAACCATCCGGCTTGAGGCGATCGACCGCGCCAATGATGATCAGAACCCGGTCCTGATTCTGCATGATACGGCGTGGCATGAAGGGGTGATTGGCATTGTTGCGGGCCGGGTGCGCGAACGGTTTGGCAAGCCGGCCTTGATTATCGCGATGGGGCCGGATGGCGTTGGCAAAGGCTCGGGGCGCAGTATTCCGGGGTTCCGGCTTGGCAATGCGATTATCGCCGCCCACCAAGCCGGTATATTGGACGGCGGTGGCGGGCATGATATGGCCGCCGGTTTTACCGTCAAAGCCAGTAAACTGGCTGATTTGCAGCTGTTTCTAAATGATCGTCTGGCCGCAGATTTGAATGGCGCTATTCCGCAAATCATTCATAAATCCAGTGGTTTGCTTAGCATTGCTGGCTGCCAGCCTGAATTGGCGGACTGGCTTGACGGGATCGGGCCGTTTGGTAGTGGCAACCCCGAACCACGGTTTGTGCTGGCGGATTGTCTTGTCAAGGCGCCGCGGCCGGTCGGGGCGGCGGGGGCGCATCTGTCATGCCGTCTTGATGATGGCAGCGGCACCTTGAACGCGATTGCCTTTCAAGCGGGGGGCAGTGCGTTAGGGCGGGCGCTGATCAATGCGGGCGATGGCCACCGGCTTCACCTTCTTGGGCGATTGCGCCGTGATCGGTTTCGCGGGGGGCGGGCGATGCAGTTTGAAATAGATGATGCAGCGGTGGCGTTGCAACGATTTTGACATTTGCGGCAAAAAGCAGAGTTTGCCCGAAAAAGTCGCTTGATTTGGCGGCGTCTTTTGACTAATACAAGCAGCACTTGGTCGGCGTACTTTAATGTCCCGTTCGTCTAGAGGCCTAGGACACCGCCCTTTCACGGCGGCAACAGGGG
>CAZYKI010000064.1:0-9961 GCA_964648035.1 uncultured Candidatus Puniceispirillum sp.
GCGCGTGATGAATTGGCGCATGAGCAAGGCATTGCCCATATGCTGGAACATATGGCGTTCAAAGGGACAACCAAGCGCGACGCGCAGATGATCGCGGCCGAGGTGGAAAATGTCGGAGGTTATATGAATGCCCATACCAGCCGTGAGGAAACCGCCTATTATTTGCGGCTTCTTCCGGAACATCTTGATCTTGGTATTGATATTCTGGCCGATATTCTGACCAATTCGACCTTGCCGGAACATGAAATTGAACGTGAACGCGGTGTTATTATTCAGGAAATTGGGCAGTCCTTGGATACGCCGGATGATTTGGTGTTTGATCTGTTTGCCAAATCCTGTTTCGAGGGCCATACATTGGCGCGGCCGATTCTGGGGACCGTTGACAGCGTATCAGGCTTCAGTCAGGCCGATTTACGGGCCTTTCTGTCGCGCTATTATGGCGCCGGGCAAATGTTGGTTTGTGCCGCCGGGGCGATTACGCATCAAACCCTGACCAGCCGCATCGAGGCCCGTCTTGGCCAAATGGCCAGCGCCGAAACGGCCAAGCGTACCCCGGCCGTATGGCAAGGCGGTCGCCATATTGTGACGCGGCAACTTGAACAGGCGCATGTCGTGTTTGGTTTGCCGGCGGTGGTTGATTCAATGGCCGACCGGTTCGCCTTGATGGCGCTATCGACCCTCTATGGCGGTGGCATGTCATCGCGGCTATTCCAGCAGGTCCGCGAAAAGCGGGGCCTGTGCTATTCGATTTTTTCTTTTGCCTCACTCAATTCGGATGGGGGCGCCTTTGCGGTCTATGCCGGCACCTCGGTTGCCGATGTCGATGAGATGCTGCGCGTATCCGCCGCCGAATTGGCCGCGATAGCTGGTACGGTTGGGCATGATGAGGTGGCGCGGGCAAAATCGCAATTGCGCGCCAGCTTGCTGATGAGCCGCGAGTCGGTGTCATCTTGTGCCGAGGCACTGGCCCGGCAGATGATGCTATTTGGCCGGCCACAACCTGACGATGAATTGCTGGCGGCTATTGATGGGGTTGATGGGGCGGCGATTTCGGCGATGGCGCGCCAGTTGATTGCCGCGGGGCCGCCGGCACTGGCGCTGGTAGGCCCCAAGGCGGATGTTATGCCAAATGCAGAATTGGCGGCGCGGTTGGCGGCCTAGGCAGAGCCCGGCCGGTTGACATAATGTCCCGGATTTACCCCAAGCCGCGCATAGGCCTTGTGCCAGATATCATCGACATGCGGGTCAAATACCAGATCGCTTGTTGATGGTAGGTGAAGCCACGCATTTTCGGTAATTTCGGTTTCCAGCTGACCGGCTGACCAGCCGGCATAGCCAAGCGAGACAATCGACTGGGCTGGTCCGGTGCCGTCGGTGATGTCACGCAGGAACTTGACGCTGGACGTCAACCCAATCTCATGTGTTACGGCGACGCTTTCAGGGCGCATATGGTCTTGGGAATGCAACACAAAGCCGCGTCCATTTTCAACCGGCCCGCCGATAAAGACCGGCTGATCGCCACAAAAGCGCGGCGTGCCCATCTCTAATGTTTTGCATAATTGCGACAGGTTGATCTGGCTGGACCGCCGATTGATCACCACCCCCATCGCGGCGCTGTCGTCATGCTGGCACATCAGAATCACGCTATGTTTGAATCGCGGGTCTTCCATATGCGGGCTGGCGATCAGAAGCTGTCCTTGAAGGCTGGTCCCGCGTGTGCCGCGCGCGCTATCGGCTGCCCGCACCAGTCGATCACTTGTATCTTTTGCGAATCGCATTATTTAGACTAGACAGCAAATCGCCATGAGGTAAAGCAAAACCATGTTTTGCCGCCGGCTGTGTGAATGAGGGACCGCCCACAAGATGCGCCTGTTATCAACCGCTATAGCCATTATCATGCTGTGGGTCGGGGTGGGTTTGTCGCCCCGTCTGGTTAGCGCTGAGTCGGTTTCGCGCGGCGGGTCTGACGCTGCCAGTCAGGCGGCCGCCAGCGTCTGGGGTGGCGACATGGCTATTGCCGAGGTGCGGCTGGTCAGTGCGGTCAACGCGACCGGCAGCTTGGCCACATTGCCGTTGGGGCTGGAATTTCGCATGGCGCCAGGGTGGAAAATTTATTGGCGCACCCCCGGTGAGGCGGGTATCGCCCCATCAATCGATATGACGCTTGTTGATGGAACGCCGCTGGCATCCCAGCTTGGCTGGCCGGTGCCGCAGCGGTTTGATGTGTTTGGGTTTGACAATTATGGCTATAGCCAACACGTCATTTTGCCGCTGACCATAGGCGGGTTAACCCAAGGGCAGGCGGTGCAGTTGCGCGGCCGGGTCGAGGCATTGGTTTGCAAGGATATCTGTGTGCCTTTGACCGAGGAGGTCGCGCTTGATTTGCCCGATGGCGCGGCAACACCATCGCTGTTGGCACAGGATATGGCCCGGTTTGCGGCCCGGGTCCCGCGGCTTGGGGCGGCCTCGACAATCCGCATCGAACAGGTCGTTCAAAACAAAGCCGACCTGGTCGTAACATTCGGCAGCGGCACACCCGTGATCGATGATATTTTCGTTGAAGGTATCGATGGCATTGGTTTCAAAAAACCGGTCTATCACGACAATGTTGCGACGATCAGCATGACCGGCCCTGTTGCGGACCTTGCCGGCCGGGCGGTGGATTTGACGGTTGTCGCGGGCTTGTCATTCAGCACGATCAAGACCACTATCGGGGCTGATGCTGCCACTGCCGATCAAAGGGCATCACCGGCCCGCGACATTGGTCCAAGCGACAATGGCTCAAGCGACAATGGCTCAAGCGTCTGGTGGATTGCCGGTCTGGCCTTTGTCGGCGGGCTAATTTTGAATTTGATGCCCTGCGTGTTGCCGGTTTTGGCGATCAAGCTGGCATCGATAGTCGAGGCCAGCGGGGCCACCCGCGCCACAGTCCGGTGGCGGTTCCTCAGCGGTGCGGCTGGCATTGTTGTCAGTTTTTTATTGTTGGCAGCCGGGCTGACCGTGGTGCGGCTTGCGGGCGGGACAATAGGCTGGGGCATCCAGTTTCAAAGCCCATTATTTTTGGCCGGGATGATGCTTGTTGTGGGGCTGTTCATGCTGATGCTGCTTGACCGGTTGATATTGCCGGTGCCGGCGTTTGTCGGGCGACTGTCGGGCGGGGCAGCAATCCGCACCGACCGGCCAATCGGGGGCGATTTCATGGCGGGGATGCTGGCGACTCTGCTGGCAACCCCCTGTTCGGCGCCATTTGTTGGGAGCGCGGTGACCGCTGCTTTAACCGGCAGCATCAGCGGATTATTTGCGATTTTTCTGGCGATGGGGCTTGGTCTGGCAGCGCCGTGGGTGCTGGTGGCTATGGTGCCTCGTCTGGTAACACGGCTGCCGCGGCCGGGGCCGTGGATGGTGTGGCTAAAACGATGTTTGGCGGCATTGTTACTGGCAACCATCATCTGGCTTGGCTTTTTACTTCATGCCGCCATCGGCGGGACGGTTGGGATGATCCCGGTTGGGATGATCGGCATCATGCTGATTTTCCTGTGGCGCTATGGGACGGGGGCGGCCGCATCGCGTGTTTATGGTGCCGGCCTTGGTGCGGCTGGCGCCCTGTTCGTGCTGCTGGCCTTGATGCCGGCAGCACCAACCACCCTGTCAGCGCCCGCCGCATCCAAATGGCAGGCTTGGACCCCTGACGCTGCCGCTGCCGCCGTGTCAGCGGGCAAGCTGGTTCTGGTCGATGTAACCGCCGACTGGTGCATCACCTGTAAAGCCAATAAGGCACTTGTTCTTGACCAGCCGCCGATATCAGGACGTCTTAGCCAGCTTCAACAACAGGGCGATCTGATATTGCTGCAAGCCGATTGGACGCGGCCGAATGCCGCCATTTCTGCCTTTTTGGCAAGCCATGACCGGTTTGGCATTCCGTTCAATATCATTTATGGTCCCGCCGCGCCTGACGGTGTTGTCCTTGGCGAATTGCTGACCGCCAAGACGGTGCTGAGCGGACTGGAAGCGGCAGGATTAGGCCGGTAAATCTGGCGCGGATGGGTTGCTAAAAGCGTCATGCGAGTATTAGAATTTCGGCGGCGCATCCCGCGCCCTGACGCAATCCCCCTGACCGGCGCATAAACGCCAAGCGATAAAGGTGACAAAATGACCAGTGAAACCCCTACCATCTCGGCCGGGGCACCAGTGCCGGCCGCCACGGTTCATATCAAATCTGACTCAGGTATCGATGCAGTTGAAACAACCGCATATTTTGGCAATGGCCGGACCGTTATGTTTGTTGTGCCGGGGGCCTTTACCCCGACTTGTTCGGCCAAGCATTTGCCAGGTTTTCTTGAACAGGCCGATAAATTTCGCGCCGCCGGTTTCGACAGGATTGCGTGCCTCGCGGTCAATGATGCGCATGTAATGCGGGCATGGGGCGATGCGAACAGCACCGCAGGGGTGATCGATATGCTGGCCGACCCGCGCTGTGAATTTGCCGATGCGTTGGGCATTAGCCGCGATATGGGGCCGGTGATGGGCCGCCGCGCGGCGCGCTGTGCGATGATTATTGAAAATGGTGTGGTGAAAAAGGTGTTTATGGAAGAACCGGCAGCATTTGAGGTGTCAAGCGCCACCCATGTGTTAGCCAATCTCTGACATTGTCGCCACCGTAGATGTGGTGATGCCGGTTTCAGGCAAGTGATTCGGCGGCGCTACGGGCAAGCCTGTCACACCGCTCGTTCAGCGGGTTACCGGCATGCCCTTTCACCCAGTGCCACCTGACCTGATGACGCGATACCGCGCTATCAAGCTGCTGCCAGAGATCCTGATTGGCAACCGGCTTTTTAGCGGCGGTTTTCCAGCCATTGGCCTTCCAGCGCGGCATCCAGTCGGTAACCCCGGTCATCACATATTTGCTGTCAGTGTATAGATCGATCGTCATTGGACGTGTGACCGCATTCAGACCATTGATGGCGGCGGTTAGCTCCATACGGTTATTGGTGCTGTCAGGTTCGGCACCGCTGATTTCACGTTCATTGTCTTGCCAGTGCAAAATGGCCGCCCAGCCACCCGGACCGGGATTGGACAGGCATGACCCGTCGGTATGAATGATCACCGGATCACTGGTTTTGGCCGCCGCCGGCCCGGTTCTGCCTTGATCAGTCAAAGCCATAACCGCTTGGCCCAGACACCGATTGATGGAACCGCAAAATTGCCCAATATTCCATCGGGTCTTTGGGGCTGACCAACGCATCTGCCGGTGTGTGCAACCAGTCATAAAGCCGGGTTAGAAAAAACCGCATGGCCGATCCGGCGCATAGCACCGGTATCGCATCAATTTCGGCGCGGCTTAACGGCCGGACATCCTGATAACCCCGAATAAGGGCGCGTGACTTGGTGATATTAAAGCTGCCATCAGCGTCAAAACACCATGAATTGAGGCAAATCGCCAGATCATAGGCCAAGATGTCGGCACAGGCGAAATAGAAGTCGATAACCCCGGTTAACCGGTCGCCAACGAACAGCACATTATTGGGAAACAGATCAGCATGAATGATCCCCTGCGGCAAATCCTTTGGCCAGGCGGTCAGAATTTGATCAAGCCGGTCTTGTGCCAGCGATTGCATGTCTGGTGCAATCTCGTTGGCGCGGGTGCCGACGCTGTCAAGAAGTGGTTGCCATGACACCGGGCCCAGGGCGTTCTGGCGGGTCCTTGTAAGGCCGGTTGCCGCCTTATGCATATGGGCCAATGCGCTGCCAACCGCCCGACATTTATCGCGATTTGGATAGCGCGATGACGTACCGTCAAGAAAGGAAAAGACCGCACAGGGCCGGCCCATCAGCTCTTGAAGAATGCTGCCGTCACGGGCTGGTACCGGCAACGGGCAATCCATGCCGGAATCGGCCAAATGTGTCATCAATTCAATGAAAAACGGCAAATCATCGGCGTTTACCCGCTTTTCATACAGGGTCAGGATATAATGCGCCTTGTCGGTGCGGAGCAGATAATTCGAATTTTCGACCCCCTCGGCAATGCCGGCAAAGCTTAGCACATTGCCAAGGTCGTAGGCGGCAAGAAACGCGTTTAGCGCCTGATCGTCAACTGTTGTATAGACCGCCATAATCGTTAGCCTGCTGCACTGCCAAGAATGGGGGGCAATTTGAAATTGACCGTTTCCCGAATATGACCAGCTTCGGCCACGTCAATAGCATAGCGGCTGGACAAGGCCGCCACCACATCTTGTACCAGTGATTCCGGGGCCGACGCCCCGGCCGACAGGCCGATATGCTGTGCCGCATCGACCACAGACCAATCGATCGCGTTCTTATCGGCAATCAATACCGCATGGGCAGCGCCGGCGGCGCGCGCAACCTCGACAAGCCGCTTGGAATTTGACGAATTTTCAGCGCCGATGACCAGCATAAGATCAACGCTCGCGGCGATATCCTTGACCGCTTTTTGCCGGTTGGTGGTCGCATAGCAGATATCTTCGCCGCGGGGGCCGGTGATGTCGGGAAACCGGAATTGCAGCACCGAGATGATTTCAGCGGTATCGTCAACCGACAGGGTGGTCTGGGTGGCAAATGCCAGTTTAGCCCCGGCAGGCGGGGTCACGGTTTGGGCATCCTCGGTGGTTTCGATTAAGGTGACCTCGCCCACCCCAACTTGGCCCATCGTGCCTTCAACCTCGGGGTGGCCGGCATGACCAATCAGCAGCAGATGGCGCTGGTTTTCGGCATGGCGCCGTGCTTCGATATGGACCTTGGTAACAAGCGGGCAGGTGGCGTCCACGGCGATCATCTGGCGGCGTTCAGCCTCGGCAACGACGGCGCGCGCGACCCCATGTGCGGAAAATACCACCGGCGCGCCTTCAGGAACCGCGTCAAGTTCATCGACAAATACCGCACCTTTGGCGGCAAGCGTATCGACAACGGTCTTGTTATGCACGATCTCATGGCGGACATATACCGGCGCGCCATATTTTTCCAACGCAACCTCGACGATACGCACGGCGCGGTCAACGCCGGCACAAAAGCCTCGCGGGGCAGCAATTGTCAGGGTTTTACGCATGCTGTTCATAGTCATGTTGTCGCCTGTTTCAGGTGCCAAGGTCAATTGCTGTTCGGCAAAAAAAACTTTATAATGATGCAATGAGAGCAAAGACACCTATTCTTTTATCCGGGGCCATGTTGGCTGGCTTGTTAACGCTTGCTGGGTGCGGAACCACTGGCGACGCTGTGCCTTGCCCGCCGATTACAGCGCCTGAAGAAGGCGCGCGGGCCAGCATGCGGGCTGATGAAACCGGTCAATTGTTTGACGTCCGGTTAAATGGCGTTGAGGCAAGCTGTAGTGCGGCCAAGTCGGGTGGCGTGGCGATGACGATCTCTGTCGGGCTTAAGATGAAGCGCGACCTTGGACAAGGTATAGAGGCTGATATTGTCGAAATACCGATGATGACCGCCATCGTCGGGCCGGATAATCGGGTCATTGATAATGCACGCGTCAGTTCAAAAGCCGGCTTTTCCAAAAATGAGGCGGTCAAATATCCGGTTGCAACGCTGGACCAAATCGTGCCTGCTGATGCGCGGCTTGTGATCAGCCTGGTGCCGGCGTCCTGACAGGCACTATAACAGGCCAAAATAAAAACGCTGGCCCTAGCGACCAGCGTTTTTATTGTCTACCAAACTGTCGCGGACAGCTTAGTTCAATTTTTCGATTTCGGCTGCGGCCTTATCAACC
Source organism: uncultured Candidatus Puniceispirillum sp. (assembly GCA_964648035.1). Lineage (GTDB taxonomy): Bacteria > Pseudomonadota > Alphaproteobacteria > Puniceispirillales > Puniceispirillaceae > UBA3439. Next base: position 7,730 of record CAZYKI010000064.1, read on the forward strand.
AGCGCCAAGCTAGCCTTTTCATCAAGCTTGCTGCTGATGATTTCGGTCGCGGTGGCAATCGCCAGGCTGGCGGCACGATCCCGCAATTCTGCGACCATGCTTGCCTCGGCGGCCTTGATTTTTGCATCGGCCTGCTGCTCGCGCCGCTTGATCGCGGCCAAGGCGTTCTTTTCAGCCGTCTCGCGGATGCGCGTGGCTGACGCTTCGGCCGATTTGATGATCGCTTTGGCTTCTTCGGCCGCTTCGCGGTGGAGGCGCTGATAATTTTGCAGTTCAGCTAGCGCTTCGTCACGCAAACTGGATGCTTCTTTCAGCTCGGCAGCGATTTTTTCTGACCGTTCATCAAGCATGCTTGCCAGTGCTGTCGAAACCTTGCGCCATGCGAGGCCAACGAAAACGACAAAGCCTACAGCAACCCAGACCGATTCAAGGACGATCCCGTTTTCCATCAGTTTGCCTCCTGCTTTGCCATGCCAGCCGCAATCTTATCGGCTGTCTTGCCAGCTTGTGCTGCGGTAGCGGTTAGTCCGGCGACCTGCGATACGGCCTCGATGGCTGCCGCTGCTGCAACTTCGTTCAGATTGGCCAAGGCACTGTTTTTCGCTTCGGCCAGTTTGGCCTCGGCTTTGGCAACTTTTTCAGCCAGTTTCTTGGCGGTCTTGGCTTCGGCGGCCTCGGCATTTTTGCTGGCTTCGGCGGCAGCTTCGCGTGCCACATCGGCGGCTTCACCGCGTGCCTTATTCAGGTCAGCTTCATATTTTTCGCGGATTGTGGCGGCTTCGGCACTTGCATGGCGGGCCTTGTCAAGGTCGCCTTCCACGGTTTGGCGACGTTCTTCAAGAACGGTCCCGATCCGCGGTGTTACGATCTTGGCCATAACCACATAGCCGGCAGCAAACAGCACCACCAGCCAAAACAGCTGTGAGGGCCAGGTTGCAATATCAAGCTGTGGCAATCCAGGTTCACTGGCGCCGGCGGCCAATGCCGTCACATGCGGCATCGCCATAGCAGCGATTGTCAAAGGCACCAGCCGGTAACTTTTGCGTTGTCTCATATCTATCCCCTTGGCCGCCGACCGGCATCTGGTCAACAAACGCCAGAATGCCGGGCAGCAAGTCATGGAATTATTGCCGGTTCGGTGAATTACAGCGCGAACAACAGCAACAGGGCAACAACCAGAGCAAACAGCGCGATAGCTTCAGTCAGGGCAAATCCAAGAATGCCGATACCGAATACTTCACCGCGGGCAGCAGGGTTGCGGGCGATAGAGGTCACAAGTGCGGAAAAGATGTTGCCAATACCAACACCAACACCGGCCAGAGCGATAACGGCCAGACCGGCACCAATCATCTTTGCAGCTTCTACTTCCATTATTCTAGTCCTTCCATGAGTTTAGACAGTTACATTCAATTCACACCGCGGCCACAAAGCCGGCGGATCAGGTTGGCCTTGCGTCTAGTGCAGATGCAGGGCATCGTTCAAATACATGCAGGTCAGGATGGTGAACACATAGGCCTGCAAGGCGGCGACCAGCACTTCCAGTCCGGTAAGACCAATCAACGCTGCAAAGGGAAGCAGCGAGCCGGCCATTGCAAGACCACCAGCACCTGAAATCATCACCGCCAGCCCGGCGAACACCTTCAACATGGTATGTCCGGCAAGCATGTTCGCGAATAGTCGAACCGAAAGGCTGACCGGCCGCACGAAATATGAGATCACTTCGATCACAATCAAAAACGGGATCAACACTTTTGGGGCACCCGCTGGCACGAAAAAGCTGAAGAAATGCAGCCCGTGCTTGAGCAAGGCAATCACTGTGACCCCGACAAATACAAACGCGGCCATCGCAAAGGTGACGATGATCTGCGAGGTAAATGTATAGGAATAGGGAATAAGGCCAAGCATGTTGCCGAACAGCAAAAACACGAACAGCGTAAAGATGAAGGGGAAATATGGCCGCCCTTCATTACCGACATTGCTGCGTACCATTTCGGCGACAAATTCATACATCATTTCGGCCAGGCTTTGCATGCGTCCGGGCACCATCGCGCGGCGGCGCATCGCCGAAACCAGAAACAGGCTGCTGACCCCAAGCGCAAGCAACATGAACAGGCTGGAATTGGTAAATGACACATCATAGCCGCCAAGGGTTAGTTCAACCAACGGCTTGATTTCAAACTGCTCGACCGGTGAATGCATTCCTTGCGAATTGCTCATTGCCTGTCAGCTCCC
>CAZYKI010000065.1:0-9825 GCA_964648035.1 uncultured Candidatus Puniceispirillum sp.
CGCATGCGTGGCTTCATGGCGCGATTGCGGCCGCTGACAGCTTGGCCATCGGCAGCGGGCACGGGCCGGTGCATCATTTTCATGCATTATGGTCGCGGTAATGACCGCAGAGCTGACAACAATCATCGGGGCTGGTGTGGCCGGGTTGTGTGTGGCCAGCGCGTTGACGCGGCGCGGCGTGCCGGTGCGGATTATTGACCGGCATGGCGCCCCCGCTGGCCATAGCTGTTCATGGTGGGCTGGCGGCATGCTGGCCCCATTTTGCGAGGGGGAAACGGCAGAAGAACCTGTTGTGCGGCTAGGGCAACAGGCGGCTGACTGGTGGGAGCGTCATGATGTGCCGGTTGTGCGTCATGGCTCTTTGGTGTTGACGCTTGGCCGCGATACCGCCGAATTGGACCGGTTTGCACGACGCACCACCGCGCATCAATGGGTGGATGGTGAGGCCATTGCCGCGCTAGAACCAGCGTTGGCCGGTCGGGCGCGGCGCGGCCTGTTTTTTCCGACCGAGGCGCATTTGGCCCCACGGGCGGCGCTGGCTGGCTTGGTCGGTCGGCTTGCCGCGCACGGGGTGGGTATAGAAACCGCGGCGGCGGCGATTCCAGACGGTGCGGCAGAGCCTGATGCGGCGACCGGTACAACAATTGATTGCCGTGGTTTGTCGGCGTCTGACGCGCTGGCCGATTTGCGCGGCGTCAAAGGCGAGATGGTGATGTTGCGGTCTTCCGAGGTTGAATTATCGCGTCCGGTGCGGCTTCTTCACCCGCGAATCCCGATCTATCTGGTGCCGCGTGGTGATGGGGTGTTTATGCTGGGGGCAACACAGATCGAATCTGGAAGTCGTCATCGGGCGACAGTCCGCTCGGTGCTTGAATTACTATCGGCGGCCTATGCGCTGCACCCGGCATTTGGTGAAGCCGAGATTCTTGAAATTGGCGTCGATGCGCGGCCAGCCTTTCCAGACAATCTGCCGCGGGTGCGCCGGCATGGTAAGCGGATTTATGTCAACGGCCTGTTTCGACATGGGTTTTTGCTTGCACCGGCGCTTGCTGAGATGGTTGCCGATTTTATGATTGAGGGTGTGGTTCCGGAGGTTATGGATGAAAATAACGGTTAATGGCGATCCGGTTGAGATCGAGGCCGGATCGGTAACGGCGGTGCTGGCCCAGCTTGGCTATGGCGATGCCAAAGTGGCGACGGCCGTCAATGGGGTGTTTGTGCCTGCCGGTCAGCGTGATGACACCGCGCTTGGCGCTGGCGATGCCCTCGAAATTGTCGCACCACGGCAGGGAGGCTAAGATGCGGCAGTTTTACGGCACCAGCTTGGCATCGCCCTTTATGTTGGGCACCGCGCAATATCCGTCACCGGCAATTTTAGCCGATGCTTTCCGGCAATCGGCGGCGTCAGTGGCCACGGTTTCGGTCCGGCGCGAATCTGCCGGAGAGCGCGCCGGTACCGCATTTTGGGCGATGATCCGTGATCTTGATGTGCATGTTCTGCCAAATACCGCCGGGTGCCATTCGGCAAGCGAGGCTGTGACCACGGCCAAGATGGCCCGCGAGCTATTCGAGACCGACTGGATCAAACTGGAAGTGATCGGCCATACTGACAGTTTGCAGCCCGATCCGTTTGGGCTGGTTGACGCGGCAAGACAGCTGGTGGCCGACGGTTTCAAGGTGTTTCCCTATACCACCGAAGATCTGGTGCTTGCCGACCGCCTGCTTGATGCTGGGTGCGAGGTGCTGATGCCGTGGGGGGCGCCGATCGGCACGGGCCTTGGGTTGATCAACCCCTATGGCTTGCGCAGTTTGCGGGCGCAATTCCCCGATGTGCCGATGGTCATCGATGCTGGGCTTGGGGTGCCATCACAGGCAGCACAGGCGATGGAAATGGGCTTTGACGCGGTGCTTTTGAATACAGCGGTGGCCAAAGCAGGTGATCCGGTGATGATGGCGGTCGCCTTTGCGCGGGCCATTGCGGCCGGACAGGCGGCCGTGCGTGCCGACCCAATGACCCCGCGCGATATGGCCGCGCCGTCAACGCCACTGATCGGAAAGGCATTTTTGACATGACGCTAGACCGGTTCTACCCCATTTTTGATCATCCTGACTGGCTGTCACGGATGTTGCCACGCGGCGTAAAGCTGGTGCAGATGCGGATCAAATCGCTGGAGGGTGACGCATTGACACACGCGTTGCAGCTATCAAAGCGGTTGTGTGATGACGCCGGCGCGGTGATGGTGGTGAATGATTTCTGGCAATTGGCCATCGATATCGGCTGTGACTGGGTGCATCTTGGCCAAGAAGACCTTGATGGTGCTGATATTGCGGCGATCCGTCGGGCCGGTATCAAGCTGGGGATCAGTACGCATGACCATGATGAATTGGACCGGGCACTAAGTCTGGATCCTGATTATGTTGCGTTGGGCCCGGTCTATCCAACCATCCTTAAAAAGATGAAATGGACCGAACAAGGGCTTGACCGGGTTGCCGAATGGAAACGGCTTGTCGGCGGTATCCCGCTGGTCGGGATTGGCGGCATGACGGTAGAGCGCGCCGGTGGTGTGTTTGACGCCGGTGCTGATATCGTATCGGTGGTGACCGATATCACCCTGCATGACAATCCCGAATCGCGACTTGATGACTGGGTGCGTGCAACAAGATGACACGCTATGACCGACAGATAGCCGTATTGCCAGATGCCCACCAGTCGCAGCAAAAACTGGCGGCTGCCCGTATTTTGGTGGTGGGGGCCGGGGGGCTTGCCAGCCCGGTGCTGCAATATCTGGTTGGGGCTGGGGTTGGCCATATTCGTCTTGTCGATGGCGATGTTGTGAGCCTTAGCAATATGCACCGGCAAACCATTTATCGTGATGATGATATTGGCCGGCCCAAGGCAGAACGGGCCGCACGCCATATGGCGGCATTGAACCCTGATTGCCAGATCACGCCAGTAGCGGCTTATTTGACGCCGGATAAGATTGCCGAACAGGCGGCTGGGGTTGATCTGGTACTGGATTGTGCCGACAGTTTTGCCGTCAGCTATAGTCTTTCTGATTATTGCCGCGGGCGGTTGCCGCTGGTGTCGGCGTCGGTGGTGGGGCTGTCTGGCTATTGCGGCGGGTTTTGCGCGCAGGCGCCGTCATTGCGGGCGGTGTTCCCGGATTTGCCTCGCCGGTTTGGCAGTTGTGCCGATGATGGGGTGCTTGGGCCAGTGGTTGGCGTTATTGGCGGGCTACAGGCACAAATGGCGCTGGCCATTTTGACCGGTCTTGACCCGTCCCCGCTTGGGCAGCTGGTCACCTATGATGCGGGTGCCAACCGGTTTGGCGGCTTCCGGTTTGATGCGGCCGATGAGCCCGGATCAGGCCCCCATTTTATCGGCAAAACCGAGATCACCGCGGATGATTTTGTGATTGATCTACGCCACGAAAATGAAGGGCCATTGGTGACGGCGGCTGCGCACCGGATTGCGCCTGCCGATATCACCCCAGCGGTACCAATTGCGAATGCGGCCCGTGTGGTCTTGTGCTGTCAAAGCGGCCAACGGGCGTGGATGGCTGCCGAAACAATGTCTAATTTTTGGCCCGGTCCGATTGCGCTCCTGGCGCTTGGTGCGACCGAAAATAAATAAGAAAGGTGTTTAAGATGAGATTTTATCTATCTGTATTTATGACAATTTTTATGATTAGTCAGGCAAATGCTTCAGACAAGGTGACGCTGTTGCTTGATTGGTTTGTCAATCCCGATCATGGGCCGATTATTATTGCACAGGAAAAGGGGTATTTCCGCGATGTTGGGCTTGAGGTTGAGGTGATTGCCCCGGCCGACCCGGCTGATCCGCCAAAGCTGGTTGCGGCTGGCAAGGCCGATCTTGCGGTGTCTTATCAGCCCCAGCTTCATCTTCAGGTTGCCGAGGGGATGCCGCTGGTCCGCGTTGGAACCTTGGTTGCGACCCCGTTGAATTGTCTTTTGACGCTGGAAAAGGGGCCCATTAAATCCATTGCCGATTTGAAGGGGAAAAAGGTCGGGTTTTCAGTGGCGGGCGTCGAAGAGGCATTGCTGTCGACAATTCTGGCACGACATGGTTTGGCCATGGGCGATATTGAACTGGTCAATGTAAACTGGTCGCTGTCGCCATCCTTGATGTCGGGTCAGGTTGACGCGGTGATCGGTGCTTTCCGCAATTTTGAGTTGAACCAGATGGATATTGAAGGGGTGGCGGGGCGCTGTTTCTATCTAGAAGAAGAAGGGCTGCCGGCCTATGACGAGCTGATCTATGTTGCGAACCCAAAATTGATGAATAAGGATGTGGTGCGGCGCTTTTTGCAGGCCACCGAATTGGCCACCCAATATATCGTCAATCATCCACAGGCCAGTTGGGATATTTTCAAATCAACATCAGCCGAGCTGAATGACGAGTTAAACGCCCGCGCCTGGGTCGACACCCTACCGCGCTTTGCGTTGCGGCCGCAGGCACTTGACGTTGGGCGTTACAGCCGGTTTGAGCGGTTTTTGAAGGATGCAGGCATGTTGAAAACAACCCGTCCGGTCGAAGAACTGGCAGTTGATCTGGGTGAAAAATGACCGATTATGGCATAAATTTCGTCAAATGGCGGGCGGCTGCCGGCACGCAGTGGGACCAGTATGTGGCGCATGAATTTGTCGCCGGTCTTGCCGATGGCAGCCTGCCAAAATCGGCCTTTTTGCATTATCTGGTGCAGGATTATCTGTTCTTGATTCATTTTTCACGGGCGTGGGCGTTGGCCGTTACCAAAGCCGGGACGGTCGATGAAATGCGGGCCGCGGCCGCCACGGTCAACGCGCTGGTGAATGATGAAATCAGCCTTCATATCCGTATTTGTGCGGCGGCCGGATTGGACGAGGCCACCTTATTCGCCGCGGAAGAGGGGGCGGCGAATATCGCCTATACGCGCTATGTTCTTGATGCCGGTCACAGTGGCGATTTTCTGGATTTGATGGCGGCGCTGGCCCCATGTGTTCTTGGTTATGGGGAAATCGGTGCGCGTTTGGCCGCGGGCCGGGTTGAGGGCCCCTATGCTGACTGGATCAACACCTATGGCGGGGCCGATTATCAGGGGGTTTGCCGTGATGTCGGGGCGTTGATCGATGGGGCTGTGGCCCGCCGGATTGGAGATCAACCCGAATCCAGCCCCCGCTGGGCTGAGCTGTGTCATCGGTTTGCCACCGCTACCCGGCTGGAAATTGGGTTCTGGGATATGGGGCTTGGTCGGTGACAGCTGCCACGGGCCTATCCGGCGCAGAAATGCGCGCGCCGGCCATTGATTTTCGTGGCAGTGCAATCATTGGCGGCGTAACGGTGTTTGAGGGTCTTTGTCTTGCTATACCGGCGGGGCAATGGACCTGTCTTTTAGGGCCGTCCGGTGTTGGTAAATCCACCCTGTTACGAATTCTGGCCGGCCTCGACGAGGATATTGGCGGTAACCGGACGGTCAGCACCAATGATAACATCGGTCTCGATGGCCGGGTCGCGTTGATGGCACAGCAGGATAATCTGATGCCGTGGTTAACCGTGCGTGACAATGTGCTGCTCGGCAGTCGGGTGCGCCGAGAACCCGCCGACATGGCCAGAGCCGACTTGCTGATCGCACAGGTTGGTCTTGCCGATCACGGGCATAAAAAACCCGGTGCCTTGTCTGGCGGGCAACGCCAACGGGTCGCGCTGGCCCGGACCTTGATGGAAGACCGGCCGGTGGTGTTGTTGGACGAGCCATTCTCTGCTCTTGATGCCCGTATCAGAGCCGAGATGCAGGAACTGGCCGCGCGTCTTTTTGCCGGCAGGACGGTATGTCTGATCACCCACGATCCGGGCGAGGCGGCGCGGCTTGGTGAAACCGTCTATGTGATGGGGCGGTCGGGGTTAACGGCGATAGAACCGCCGCCAACACCGGTGATTCGCCCTTATGATGCGCCCGATGTTTTGGCCTGTCAGGGACAGCTTCTACGCTTGCTGCGGGAATTGCCATGACCCGTCTGCTAGCTATCGGCGCGGTTGTCGGGATAATTATTGGGCTTTGGCAGGCGCTTGTTGTGCTTGCTGATTTACCAGCCTTCATTCTGCCATCCCCGATGCGTGTTGGTCAGGCGTTGTGGGCAAATGCCGAGCTGATAGCCGGGCATGCGATGGTCACATTGACCGAGGTGTTGATCGGCCTTGGCCTTGGGGCGGTATTGGGCGCGGTTACCGCGATCGGTTTGGCGCTGTCACCGCTGGCACGGCTTGTTGTGCGGCCGATGATGGTGCTTAGTCAGGCGTTGCCGGTCTTTGCGCTGGCCCCGGTTTTGACCTTGTGGCTTGGCTATGGGTTGGGGCCAAAGGTGATCATGGCGTTGTTGATCATCTATTTTCCGGTCACATCGGCGTTTTTTGACGGGTTGATGCAAACACCGCGCGGCATGCTTGACCTTGGGCGTGTAATGCAGGGGCGGCGGTGGCAGATTATGCGGCATATTCGTATTCCGGCGGCGATTCCGGGGTTGGCCTCAGGACTGCGGTTGGCCGCCGTCTATGCGCCAATTGGCGCGATTATCGGCGAATGGGTCGGCGCCTCACAGGGGCTTGGCTATTTGATGCTGCTGGCAAACGGGCGGGCCAAGATTGATCTGATGTTTGCGGCCTTGCTGGTGCTGGCGGTTATGACGCTGCTATTGCATCTCGGCGTTGACCGGCTGTGCAGCTATGTGGTGCGGCGCCAAGAACGTTAACCAAGACCGTTAACCAAGAAGGCTAGCCACGGCCGCGATAGCCGGCGACCCCCTGATCTGGAACCCAGACATTGTCCGGCACCGTGCCATATTGCCAAAATACATCAATCGGCATGCCACCGCGCGGATACCAATAGCCACCAATGCGCAACCAGCGCGGGGCCAGCAGTTCGACCAGCTCTTTGCCAATATCGACCGTGCAGGCCTCGTGAAACGCTTGATGGTTGCGAAAACTGTTCAGATACAGCTTGAATGATTTGGATTCGACCATCCATTGGTCGGGGATATAGTCAATCACAAGATGGGCAAAATCAGGCTGTGCTGTTACCGGGCAGAGCGAGGTAAATTCGGGTTGCGTGAAGCGGGCAACAAAATGCGCGTCCGGATGCGGGTTTGGCACCCGTTCCAGCTCTGCCTCATCGGGGCTGTTCGGCAATTTTGATGGTTTGCCTAACGCTTTTAGATCTTTCATGCTGGCCTCGCGTCTCTAATCCGTCGCCATTGAAATGGGTGTTGCCGCCGCCTGTTTCAAGGCTGATGGGCGTTTGCTGACGATCAGCCGGTGCTGGCGGCGGTGGCGCTAGGCGTAGCCTGACCACGGTAACAAGGTCAAGTCACAATCGGCTGAAATAAATTTTAGAGATTCCTAATTTTTTTACTTGTCATGAATGGTCAAAAGCCGTAAACGACCGGCGTTGCGATGACCGATCCCAGCTCACAGCTGATGTGGGGGGCGCTAAGGCATTGCTGGTTCATCTACTGGTTCTGAAAGGGGTGCGTCATGGACAACGCCAACCTTTTCCAACTGGGGATAGGTCTGGCAACGGGCACCCAAGCGGAAGATTTCGACGCCGGTCACTGCAATGTGGCGGCAAATGAATCTGTCAAAAACAAGCAAAAATTGGAACTTGTCAGCGATTTGTCGCGCGAGGATCATTTTGTGCATCGTGACGGTAAGGTTTTTGCCGGCACCCATCTGATTATCGAAGTGGTCAATGGCACTGGCCTTGATGACGAGGCACGGATCCAATCCGCCTTTCGGTCATGTGTCGATGAATGTGGGGCAACCTTGCTGCATATCCACACCCACAAATTTTCGCCGCAAGGCGTTTCGGGCGTGGCGGTATTGGCCGAAAGCCATATATCGGTGCATACATGGCCAGAGATTGGCTATGCGGCGTTTGACGTCTTTATGTGTGGCGACGCCAAGCCGTGGAAAGCGGTCGATGTATTGGCCAAGGCGTTTGATACGAAAGATGTTCGGGTCAAGGAATTGTTGCGCGGTGAAGACATCGTCGCCGCGTGCCTATGAGCCGGTTTTTCGACGAAACGCTGCATAGCGATTACCGTCAGTCGCTGAAGATTGACGAAGTGCTGTATGACAACCAGAGTGACGTTCAGCATATTCAGGTGTTTCAAAATAGCCGGTTTGGCCGTGTGCTGACGCTTGACGGCGTGGTGCAAACCACCGAAGGCGATGAATTCATCTATCATGAAATGCTGACCCATGTGCCGATTCTGGCGCATGGGGCGGCGCGCCGGGTGTTGATTGTCGGCGGTGGTGATGGGGGAATGGCCCGCGAAGTGTTGCGTCATGCCCGGATTGATCATGTCACCATGGTTGAAATTGATGCTGGTGTGGTGGAATTTTCGAAAACCTACCTGCCGCGCCTTTCAGATGGGGCGTTTGACGACCCGCGGCTTGATCTGGTGATTGCGGATGGCGCCGATTTCATGGCCCAGTCCGACCAGCATTTTGATGTGATCATCATCGATTCGACCGACCCGATTGGGCCTGGTGAGGTGTTGTTTACCGACAGTTTTTATGATCATGCGCGCGCCCGGCTTGCCGAAGGCGGCATTCTGGTGACGCAAAATGGTGTGCCCTTCATGCAGCCGGATGAACTGACCGGAACGATGCGGGCCTTCAAGCAGCTGTTTGCCGATTGGGGCTGCTACATTGCCAGCATTCCGACCTATGCAGGCGGCCCTATGGCATTTGGCTGGGGTAGTCAATCGCCAGCTGGTCGGGCGGTTACGCCTGAACAGCTTGGCGAACGTTTTGCCGCATCCGGGATCGAAACACGCTATTACACTCCAGCGGTTCACAAGGCAGCGTTCGGGTTGCCGGCCTATATCGAAAAGCTGTTGCCTTAACCAAGAATTGCCCGCCTAATAGGGGGGCGTTTTTTGGGTGAGTGGGCGATGATGTCGGCCAATGCAAAAGGTGCGTTGTTGATGTCGGCAGGCCGCATTGCCTTTGTCACCAACGACGCGTTAATGAAATTTCTGTTTGCCGATATGTCGGTGTTTCAGGCGATGTTCTTGCGCGGCATGCTGGCGGTGCCGTTGATCGGTGCTGTTGCCTGCTATCAAAACAGTCTGTTGGTCCGCCTGAGCAAGGCTGATATTGGCATATTGCTGGTCCGTGGTGCCGCCCAGATCGGTATGGCGGCCTGTTTTCTATTGGCGTTATCGCATATGCCGATGGCCAATGTTGCCGCCGTTATGCAGGCAGTGCCGTTGGCCCTGATTATGGTCGCAGCCCTCGTTCTTGGCGAGGTGATTGGGTGGCGGCGGTGGTCTGCGGTGATCATGGGCTTGATCGGGGTGATATTGATCATTCGTCCGGGGCATGCCGATTTCAATTTATATTCGCTTTTGGCGGTGGCCGCGGTTGGCTTTGCCACCGTCAATGATGCGGTCACGCGTTATTTGCCAACCCGCATTCCGGCATTGTTTGCAGCGCTCTTCACGGCGGTAGCGGTGTGTTTGTTCAGCGGTGTGATGACCGCCATAACGGCCTGGACGGCGGTTGATAGTGGTCAGTGGCTGATTTTACTGCTATGCGCGGTCGCGGTGGCCGGCGGCTATTTGTTGCAGGTGACAACGATGCGGCATGGTGATCTCAGTTTTGTGGCGCCGTTCCGCTATCTTGGCCTTGTCTGGGCAATCCTGCTTGGGGTGGTGATTTTTGCTGAATGGCCGGATATTTGGACATGGTGCGGCAGCCTGTTGATTGTGGTGACCGGGCTTTATTCATTCTATCGGGAACAGGCGGTGCGGCGGGTATCGTAA
>CAZYKI010000066.1:0-9515 GCA_964648035.1 uncultured Candidatus Puniceispirillum sp.
TCCAACTCGCGGCTTTTCGATCGAACTTGAGGAATCGATCGCGGGTCTTGGGGGGGATGTCAAGTTTCTGAGTTCAGTGCTGTCCGCCAGTTACTATAAGCCGATGATGTTCAATGAGGTGGTATTGGGGGCGAGTGCAAAAGTTGGCTATATCACCGGGTTAAGTGGCAAAAAGGTGACACAGTCAAACCGCTTTCAGATGGGCGGGCGTGAAGTGCGCGGCTTTGCCGGCGGCGGTATCGGGCCGCGGGACACCGGATCGCTTGATGCGGTCGGCGGCAATAAAATGTTTGCCGGTCGTCTGGAAGTTGTGTCCGGTCTTGGCTTTGATAAGGATTCGGGCTTGCGCTGGACCGTGTTTAACGATTTTGGCGCACTATGGGACACGGATTACCCGACCGGTGTAACCGGGGCCACTGACTCGTCATTGCGGGCCAGTGTTGGTGTTGGCATTTATTGGAATACGGCGATTGGACCGCTGTCCTTTTCTTTTGCCAGCCCCTATGCCAAAAAATCATATGATCAGACCAAAAGCTTTCAGTTTAGCATTGGCACACGGCTATAGGGGAGCGGTATGAACAACCGTAATCGTTTGTCAGCCCTTGGCTCAGCACTGTTTGCTGTGGTTTTTGGCGTCGCGATGATGACCACAATAGCGGTGGCGCAAACCGCAAGTGACACAACAGCAGGCCAAGGCACGGCTGCCGATACCGGTGCCAATATGGAGGTGCGGCGCATTGCTGTGGTCAGCCTTGATGGTGTTTTGCGCGCGGCGGCGGCAAATACCAAAATCAAGGAATTGTTGGATGGTCAGCGTGAAAAGTTCCAAGAGGAATTCCGTCAGGTCGAGCTTGATTTGCAGCAAACCGAACGTGACCTTCTTGCCAAGCGCGATGTGATCGCCAAAGATGATTATGACAAGATGGTTACGGCCTTCCAGAAGCGGGTCGCGAATGTCCAAAAAGATATTCAATATAAACGCCAAGCGATCGACAATGCCTATCAAAAGGCGCTGAATGATGTGCGCAAATTGGCGGTCGACGTGATCAAGGAAATTGCCGCCGAGCGCCAGATCGACCTGATTGTTAACCGGGATGCCAGCGTTGTGTTCCTGCCGCGGCTCAATATATCCGATGAGGTGTTGAAACGGCTTGATGAACGCACCAAAAATGCCCGTATTCAAATCGAATTGAAGAAGCCCAAGGCAGAATAGGGCTATCGATGGGGATCGACAGGGACTTCTATCATTTTGCCGATGGTATTGACGCTGCCCAGCTTGGCGCGGCCATTGGCGCGGCTGAGATTAGCGGCCCGTCTGATCTGGTTGTTGCAGATATTGCATCGTTCGATGGTTTGGGACCGGCCATGCTTGGCTATCAAGGCGATGCTGACGCCGCCCGGCAGGCAGCGGTTACTGGCGCGGTCATTATAACAACCGCGGCCTGTGCCGCGCTTTTTGACAGAAGCAACGCTTGCCTTGTTGTGGATAACCCCAGAATTGGGTTTGCGCGCGCCGCAGCGATACTAGCCACACCGCGCGAGGATGCGTTGCAGACAACCGGCATATCGCCAACGGCAGTGATCGATGCGGGTGCTAAAATTCATCCGGCGGCAACGATCATGGCCGGGGCCCGTATCGGTGCTGACAGCGTTGTCGAGGCAGGTGCTGTCATTGGCCCTGCGGTGCGTGTTGGTACGAGATGCCGGATTGGGGCCACGGCTGTGGTATCTTTTGCCATCCTTGGCGATGATGTCGATATCGGGGCGGGCAGCGTTATTGGCGAGGCGGGATTTGGCTTTGAAATGACCGCAGACGGTGTGATTAAGGTGCCGCATCTGGGCCTCGTGGTCATCGGCAATCAGGTGTCTGTGGGAAGCAATTGTGCGATTGATCGTGGCAGCCTCGCGAACACCCAAATCTGCCCCCGGGTGATGATCGATAATCTTTGTCACATCGCCCATAATGTTGTGATTGGGGCCAATGCCATTGTGGCTGGGCAGATCGGCCTTTCTGGCAGCGTCCAGATCGGTGAACGGGTGATGATGGGCGGTCAGGTTGGTGTTGCGCCGCATCTCAAAATTGGTGATGGCGCGGTGGTGATGGCGCGCAGCGGTGTGACCAAGACTGTGGCGCCGGGTGAGCAAGTTGCCGGATTTCCGGCTGTGCCAGCGCGGCAATTCTGGCGCGATCAAGCGGCGGTGCGCCGGCTCGCCAAATCGGCGAAAAAAGGAAGACAAGACTAGCACCGACAGGCCATACTGAGCGCCCGTCGATAAACGCAAAGTCGCTAAAAGTAAAAAGGAAAAGTAACCATGACAGACGACGGTACCGTTCTCAATATCGACGCGATCAAAAAACTAATTCCGCACCGGGCGCCGATGCTGCTGATCGACAGGGTTGAAAACATCATTGCTGACAGCGAGGCAACAGGTATCAAGGCGGTCAGTGGAAACGAGCCATATTTTATTGGGCATTTTCCCGATTTTCCGGTGATGCCCGGCGTCTTGATTGTCGAGGCTATCGCACAAACGGCGTCGGTTATGGTGGCGTCAACAACGCCGGATTTTACCGCGGGCAAGTTGGTGTTTTTTACAACTATCGAAAAGGCCCGGTTTCGTCAGCCGGTAAGGCCAGGCGATCTGTTGGTTATGCGCGTGGTCAAAACCGGTGCCAAAGGCCCCTTGTGGAAATTTACCGGAACGGCAACAGTGAATGGCAAGCTTGTCGCTGAAGCTGAATTCGGCGCGATGATTGTGGACCCGGACCGCTGATATGCCGACCTCTATTCATAAGACGGCGTGTGTCGATCCGGCTGCCACCATTGGCAGCGATGTCACAATCGGGCCTTTTTGCGTAGTAGGGCCAGATGCGGTCATTGGTGACGGCGTTACCATGCACAGCCATGTTGTGATTGATGGCTATACCGAGATCGGTGCGGGGTGCGAGATTTTCCCCTTTGCGGTGCTTGGCTGTCCGCCGCAACATACCCGTTATGCGAATGAGCCGTCCCGCCTGCGGATTGGCAAAAAATGCCAGATCCGGGAACATGTGACGATGCACCCAGGAACGGCCATTGATAAGATGGAAACCGTTGTCGGCGACAATGGCCTGTTTTTTGCCGGGGCCCATGTGGCACATGATTGCATTGTTGGGAATAATGTCATTTTTGCGAATAATGCAGCGCTTGGCGGCCATGTGAAAATTGGTGACCATGTGATGATGGGTGGCTTTGCCGCGGTCCAGCAATGGGGGCGTGTTGGGGCTCATGCCATGGTTGGCGCGCACAGTCTTGTAGATGCCGATATTATGCCATTCTGTATCGCCGCCGGTAATCGGGCTAAATTATCAGGGATCAATGTGATCGGGCTGGAGCGGCGCGGCTTTGATGCGGATAGCGTGGCCCGGTTGCGCGCGTTATTCCAGCTGCTAATCCGCGGTGACGGCCTATTTGCCGATCGGTTGGCGGTGGCGCGGCAGTCATTTGCCGGTGATCCGCATTGCGACCAGCTTTTTGATTTTGTCGCTTCCGCTGGCCGTAATGGGATCTGCCAGTCATTCAAACGATAGAAGGGGGAGGCGGCCGACCGACGCCTTCGGCCCTGAAACAGGAGAGATAGCGGGTGATAAAACGCCTTGCCATTATTGCCGGAAAAGGGCGGATGCCGCTGGATGTGGCGCAGGCGGCGGCGGATCATGGCTATAGGCCGCTGGTGATGCCGATCAATGGGCAAGCCGATGCTGACTTCACCGGGTTCGAGACCGCCCCGATCAGGCTTGGTGCGATTGGCACAACCAGGTCACTGTTACGGGACCGGGGGATCGACCAGCTGGTTTTGGCCGGAAAGGTTGACTGGCCATCATTACGCGATTTACGGCCTGACCGGGACGGGGTCAAATTGCTGGGTAAGATGCTTACCCGCGGTGATGACAAGGTTTTGCGGCTGCTCAAGGAGTATTTCGCTGCACAAGGCATAGCTATTATAGGGGTGGACCGTTTCATGCCGTCACGGGTCATGACAGAAGGGTTGAAGGCCGGCGATCCGCCATCGTCCATGGCTGAGGCTGCAATTGCACATGGCCGCGCCGTTCTGGGGGCGTTGGGCGATCAGGATGTTGGTCAGTCGGTTGTTGTTCAAGCCGGCCGGGTGCTGGCTATCGAGGCGGCAGAAGGCACCGACCAGATGTTGAAGCGGGTCAAGGACCTGATCAAACCGGGTGATGGGCCCACGGTTTTTGTGAAGATGCGTAAATTGTCTCAAGATCGCGATCTTGACCGGCCGGTGGTCGGGTGCGCCACCATTGAAGCGGCGGCGGGTTCAGGTATCGATTTATGCGCTATCGAGGCGGGCGGCGTAGTTTTGGGCGATGATATCGACCAGCTCGTTGCCAGCTGCCAGCGTCTTGGTGTTGGCCTTATCGGGTTTAACAGCGCGGCGCCATGACCGATGCACCGATCTTTATTTTGGCAGGAGAGCCATCGGGCGATCAATTGGCAGCGCATATGATGAAGGCGGTCACTGCCGGTTTTGGCCCCGTTGACTGGGTCGGGGTTGGCGGCCCCGCCATGTGCGGGCAGGGGTTAACACCGCTGATCGACATGGATGCCTTGACAATTTTTGGCTTTGGACGGGCCCTTAGTTCATATTTACGGCTGTCCCGCTTGATGGACAGGCTTGTCGATGATGTTATGGCGATGCGGCCAAGGCTGGTTTTGACCGTCGATGTAAAGGGTTTTTCGCTTCGTTTTGCCGGTAGATTGCGCCGCCGCATGCAGCAAGCCGGGTGGTCTGCGCCGATCGTTCATACGGTTGCGCCAACGGTGTGGGCATGGGGGGCGTGGCGCGCCGGCAAATTTGCTGCCGCTATGGATGGAATTTTGTGCCTGTTCCCGTTTGAACCAGCCTATTTCACCCGCTATCGCTTGCCAGCCCAGTTTATTGGCCATCCTGAAGCGTTTTTGGCCCCGGCAGAGATGCCGCCCCGGCCCCGGTCACCTGACGGGAAAAAGACCGTTTTGCTGCTGCCCGGAAGTCGGCGGAGCGAGCTGGATCTGATATTGCCCGACATGGTCGCGGCGGCGCAGACCCTAAACCAAGACAACCAAAACAAAATACGGTTTATTCTGCCGGCAGTGCCAAGATGGCGCCAGCATATAGAAACCATGGTTGCGGGCGCGCCTTGGATTGACGTTGTTGACGGTGGTGACGCCCTTGGCCGGTGGCTTTGTGCGGCAGACGCAATGATGGCGACATCCGGCACGATTACCCTGCAAACCGCGCTTCACGGCGTTCCCGGGGTGACTGCCTATCGAAGCGGATATATCAGCGCGGCGATTGGGCGGCGCCTTGTCAATTTTGACAAGGTCATACTGCCCAATGCGATCCTTGGTCGGGAGGTCTACCCGTTTTTATTTCAGCAACAGCTGAACCCGCATGCCTTGGCCGCAGCCGTGCAATCCTGCCTAGATGATGAAGCGCATGCGATCAGCGCCAGACAGACCGCTGGTGCGTTGCGGGCCTGCCTGACCGGCGGCATGCCAGCTTTTGGCGACATGCTGTGTCCGGCATTGGCGCCTTGGCTGGAATCCGGTCCGGCAAGGTAGATCCTGTTGCCGGACCGGTCGATTTGCCGTGTTAGCGTGACTGCAAATTTTTGAAATCGCGCGCCGCCGGTCCAGTATAGAGCTGGCGTGGACGGCCAATCCGTTGTGACGGATCGGTGATCATTTCATTCCATTGGGCAATCCAGCCGGTCGTGCGCGCCACAGCGAACAGGACGGTGAACATAGATGTTGGGAAACCCATCGCCTTTAGAATGATGCCGGAATAGAAATCGACATTGGGGTATAGTTTCTTTTCGATGAAATAGCTGTCATTGACGGCGATTTGTTCAAGTTCCATAGCCAGTTCAAGCAACGGGTCGTTGATACCAAGTTTGCCAAGAACATCATGGCAGGCCTTGCGCAACACCTTGGCGCGCGGATCAAAATTCTTATAGACCCGATGGCCAAAGCCAAATAGCCGGAAAGGATCGTCCTTGTCGCGGGCGCGTTTGACATATTCATTGATATTTTTCTTGTCGCCGATCTCGTTCAACATGTTCAACACAGCTTCATTGGCGCCACCATGCGCAGGCCCCCACAAAGAGGCAATGCCAGCCGCAATACAAGCAAACGGATTGGCGCCTGATGAACCGGCAAGCCGGACAGTCGATGTTGATGCGTTCTGTTCATGATCGGCATGAAGAATAAAAATCTTGTTCATCGCATCGGCTAAGATCGGGTCGACAACATATTCTTCGGCAGGCACGGCAAAACACATATGCAGGAAGTTTTCTGCATAGTTCAGGTTGTTGCGCGGATAGTTAAAGGGTTGCCCCAACGAATATTTGAACGCCATCGCCGCAAGGGTTGGCATTTTGGCAATCAGGCGCCGTGAGGCAATCATACGCTGGACGGGGTCGTGAATATCGGTCGAGTCATGATAAAAGGCCGATAATGCGCCGGTTACACCACACAAGATGGCCATAGGATGCGCGTCACGGCGGAATCCACGATAGAAGGTCGAAAGTTGTTCATGCACCATGGTGTGGCGGGTGATCGCGGTATCGAACGCCTCTTTTTCAAGCGGGTTCGGTAATTCACCTTCCAGCAACAGATAGGCAAGCTCTAAAAAATCGGCTTTTTCGGCTAAATCCTCGATGGCATAGCCGCGATGCAGCAAAATACCCTCATCGCCGTCGATATAGGTCAGTCCAGATACACATGACCCGGTCGCCCCATAGCCGGGATCAAAGGTAAACATGCCGGTTTCGGCATAAAGACGGCGAATATCGATGACGTCAGGCCCGATGGTTCCTTCACTTACCGGCAGGACAAAGGATTTGCCGGTGGTGTTGTCGGTAATCGTTACGGTTTTGTCGGAACGCGCATTATCTGCCATTTTAGGACCTCTTAAGAAACTATTTATGACGTGGCACGGGGGGCTGCGCGGCTAACAGCACCGGCAACGAGACACGGATGTTGTAGCGCAAACAATTAGGAATCGCAAGCTGATCGGATCCGTCGGCTGGTCTCAGTTGCGCCCAAGGCCGCCATAATATCAATAATCGAAGGTGATTGTTTGCTGCCGGTCAGGGCGGCGCGCAAAGGCAGGCCAATATCGCGCATTTTAAGGCTGTTTTCCGCCATAAATTCATCAACCGCTTGTTTTAGGTCAGGCAAGCGCCAGACACGCCCTTGCAGATACTGGTCAAGCGACAAAAGGCGCGCTTTGGCCGCATCGTCCAACAAGCTGGCCGCCTCTTCAGCTATCGGCACGGCACCGTCATGAAGCAGGTAGCCAGCGCCATCGACAATATCAAGATGGGTTCGCGCGCGCTCTTTTAGCAACGGCATCAAGGTCAAAAGGCGCGCCCGGGCATCCGGGCTTGTCGGTGCTTCTATATCCAAAATCATGTCACATAGAACCGCCTCATCCATTTGCCGCAAAAACTGACTATTGACGTCGTATAACTTGTCAAGATCGAAGCGGGCAGGGGATTTACCGACATGACCCAGATCAAATAAGGCGGTGGCTTCATCGCGCGTGAAAATGTCCTGATCACCATGGCTCCAGCCAAGGCGAAGCAGATAGCTGAACATCGCGTCCGGCAGAAAGCCCATATCGCGGTAGGCATCAACACCCAACGCCCCGTGCCGTTTCGATAATTTGGCGCCGTCACTGCCATGAATTAACGGAATATGCGCGAAAACCGGCACTTCCCATCCCATGCCCCGATAGACCATATATTGCCGAAACGCATTATTGAGATGGTCGTCACCGCGGATCACATGGGTCACACCCATGTCATGATCATCGACCACAACCGCCAGCATATAGGTTGGCGAGCCGTCCGCCCGCAGAATGATCATGTCATCAAGGACCCGGTTCTGAACGGTCACATCACCTTGCACCGCATCGCTGATCGTGGTGCTGCCGTCTTCCGGCATTTTCATCCGCACCACAAAACTGGCATCCGCCGGCATGTCAGCGTTGGCGCGGTCGCGCCACGGCGAGCGTACCGCATCCCCTGTTTCCTTGCTCCGGTTGCGGATTTCGGTCAATTCGGCATCGCTTAGATAGCATTTATACGCCGCGCCCGCATCGATCAATGCATAGGCGATCTCGGCATGACGCGCACTTCGCGCCGACTGGCTGACCGCCGGTTCGTCACCGGCAAGCCCAAGCCACGACAAACCATCATGGATAGCGTCAATCGCATCAGCGGTTGACCGGGCTTTATCGGTGTCCTCAATCCGTAACAGATATGTCCCGCCATGACGACGGGCAAAGAGCCAATTGAACAAGGCGGTGCGGGCACCGCCAATATGCAAATAGCCGGTCGGGGACGGGGCAAATCGGGTCACGACATTCATAATCTGTTAACGCCTTTCTGATAAGCTGGCGGCCAACTGTAAAAATCGGGCGCATGCTACACCAATGGTAACGGAAAAGGCACCCCTGATTGCACCTGAACAGGGTTTGTTGCTGCATCTTTACCTGTTTGGGGCGGGGATTGTGCTATTTCATCTGCTGCCTGCAGCATGGCAGGATGGTGATCGCCTTCTTGGCGTGGTTTTGGGCGGTGCGGCAGTCACATTATGCTGTTGGGGGGCGGTGCATTATTTTGATCAGCGACCCGTTCTGGGGGCTGTTCTGTTGGTGCTTGCCAGCGGTGTTGGCGGCGTGACCGTTGCTGGCGGGCAATATATTTTGCATGACCCACCCCAATTGACGCAGGGGATCACCACCCATCTGACGGTACCATTGTAGCGGTTGATGGCAAAGAGGATGCACGCCGGCGATTATGGGTGCGTTTGACTGATGCTATGGGGGCGGCGAACGGGTTGCCAACCGGCAGTGTGGTGCGTATCAGCACCAAAAACACCCTAATTAAGCATGAAATTGGCGGTGTGATCAGCGCCAAAGTCCGGCTATATCCGCCCCCAGCCCGGCTTTTGGCGGGTACCACCGACTTTGCCCCAAGGGCGCGGGTTCAAGATGTCAGCGCCAGCGGTTATGTGATCACGCCGCTGCCGCATGATCAAGCTGGGTCTGGGGAACCGACGAGCCGGCACATGAGCAAGCCAGCAAGCTGGCGCCTAGGGTTAGCACGGATGCGGATTGATTTGGCTAACCGGATCGTTGCCGCATTGCCGGGCCGCGAAGGGGGGATTGCGGCGGCGTTACTGGTTGGTGACAGGCGCTATATTTCGCAAGACACCTATCGCCTTTTTCAAAAATCAGGTCTTGCCCATCTTTTGGCCATTTCAGGGCTACATATGGGGCTTGTCTGTTTTGGCGTGATGGGCGCTGTGCGGTTTTGTGGTGCGTTATTCCCTGCCGATGCTGTCAGGGTTCCGCTGTACAAGGTGGCGGCCGTGGTCGCGCTGATTGCGGGCGGGGCCTATGTGTTGCTGTCGGGTGGCGCGATCAGCGCGGTACGGGCCTTTTTCATGGCGGTACTGCTGGTG
>CAZYKI010000067.1:0-9285 GCA_964648035.1 uncultured Candidatus Puniceispirillum sp.
GATAGGGAACGCTTGT
Organism: uncultured Candidatus Puniceispirillum sp.; assembly: GCA_964648035.1. Lineage (GTDB taxonomy): Bacteria > Pseudomonadota > Alphaproteobacteria > Puniceispirillales > Puniceispirillaceae > UBA3439. Next base: position 17 of record CAZYKI010000067.1, read on the forward strand.
TTCGCCGCTTGCGATAGTCAAGCTGCACGAATCCTGTTACCGACAGACCTAGCCAGCTTGCCTGTGGTCAAGCGCGCGGCAATCATTGCCCTGCCAGCTGACAAAAACATTGTCGCCAACCCGGAAATCAATCTCGCCCGCATTATTTGGTACCTTGACAATAAACTGGTCATCACCGGCCACATTCATCCGGCAGCGCACATGGTCGCCGAGATAAATAAGTTCTTCCACCTGAGCCGGCAGGGTGTTTTTGCCGCTAGTTTTCTTTTGACTAAGGACACAGCGTTCCGGCCGAATTGACAGCATTGTCCGGCTGCCTTTACCGCCCGATTTAATATCCAGCGCGTCAACCATCGTTCCATTGTCAAGCCGGACCACTGCCTTGCCGCGGCTGACCTTGTCAACGATGCCGGTCAGGCGATTATTTTCCCCAATAAACTGGGCAACAAACGCATTTTCCGGCTTTTCATAGAGGGTAACCGGATCGGCAAGCTGCTGGATGATACCATCATCAAACACCGCAATCCGGTTGGACATGGTCAAGGCCTCGGACTGGTCATGCGTCACATAGACCACGGTCACACCCAAATTTTCGTGAATATGCTTGATTTCATACTGCATATGTTCGCGCAACTGCTTGTCAAGCGCGCCAAGCGGTTCGTCCATCAGCACCAATTCCGGATTGAACACCAAGGCCCGCGCCAGTGCGATACGCTGCTGCTGGCCACCCGATAGCTGTGCCGGCTTGCGGTCGATAAAGCCAAGCATCTGCACCATATCCAAAACGCCGCGCACCTTGTCCTCGACCTCGGCTTTGGGCATGTTGCGGACCTGCAACGGAAAAGCCAGATTTTCGCCAACCGTCATATGCGGAAACAGCGCATAATTCTGGAACACCATGCCGATACCGCGTTTATGCGGCGGAATATTGTTGATCGGCCGGCCAGCCAGTTCAATATCGCCATGCGTGGCGGTTTCAAAGCCAGCCAGCATCATCAGGCAGGTGGTTTTACCCGAACCGGACGGCCCCAACATTGTTAAAAATTCACCGGCAGCGATATCCAGATTCAAGTCTTTGACGACAAGCGTTTCGCCATCATAGCTTTTTTGCACGCCTTTGAATCTGACAAAGGGGTTGTCTTGTCCCGCCATTCCCTGCCTACCTAGTTACTCTATCGTTAACCGTCTTGAAATTATGTGAATTATCATCAACGGATTTAGTTTTAACTTAACCACGCGCGGTCGGTTTTGGCAACAGCCAGACCGGTCACGCGAAAAAATTTTGCGCGGTTTCCCACAGAAAAAATTATTTCTGCGCGCACCGGGCAAATCATAGGCAAAGCCGATAGATTTTTAGCGCCGATTATGATGAATCCGGCCAATCAGATTCAGTAATAATTGCGCCGCCAGGGTGGTCGTGCTGCCCGATGGGTCGTAATCGGGCGCGACCTCGACAAGATCAACCCCGATGATTGCCCCGCGTTTGGTCAGACCATCCAGAAATTCCAGCATTTCATAATAGGCAAATCCGCCATGCGATGGGGTGCCGGTGCCGGCGGCAATCGAGGGGTCAAACCCATCAATATCGATGGTCACATAATAGCGCGCACCAGCCGGAATCCGGTCCAGCATCCCGGCCACGCCAAGCGCCCTGAACTGGCGCACCGACTGAATATCCGATCCCATCGCACGGGCCGCCTCATAACCGTCTTTCGCCGTCGACGATACATTGCGAATCCCAATCTGCGACAGGCCGGTCACATAGGGTTTTTCCGCCGCGCGGCGCATCGGGTTGCCGTGGCCATAGCGTACCCCGTGCCGCACATCGACAAAATCGAGATGGGCGTCAATCTGGATCAGATGAAACGGGGCCTGATCAGAAAAGGCGTTGATGCAGGGGATATTGACCGAATGGTCGCCACCAAGCACCACCGGTATCGCACCGGCCGCCAGAATGGCGCGCACGCCAGCCTCGATGTTAGCGTGGCTTTGTTCGGTATCGGTATGCACAATATCGGCATCGCCAATATCAACGATGCGGATTTTATCCGCCTCAAGATAGGTTATATCATCCTCATGATCATAGGCCCCGGCATGCCCAAAGGAAAAGAGCGTTGACGCTTCGCGGATACCGCGCGGGCCAAATCTTGCCCCCGCCCGGAATTGCGTGCCAAAATCGAACGGCGCCCCCAACACCGCAAAATCAGCATCAATTGCGGTCCAGTCTGGTTGGTAGGGATATTTGCCAAAACTGCATAACCCAACAAACGGCAGATTTAACCGCCCGCCTTCATATCCGTGATCTGCCATTTTCTTTCCCCTTGCTAGCGATGCGCCTATGATACTGTCGCCGGCTTAGGGGCTCTTGACAGTATCCTTGCCAATCTATCACAAACAACAAGGGCAAACACCGGCAAAACCAGCATGCATCACAGAAAGGCCACCTATCATGACCGACATCACTGACGGATTGCTGGCGACCTGTACGATCACCAGCGTGGTAAAAAACCGGCATCACGCGTCTGCGGCCTTTCCGGCTATGGATGATAATTTGACCGCTGCGGTGATGGATGCAGCGCATGACAGCATCACCGGATGGCCCGCCTATGCGCCAACACCGCTTGTCCAGTTGGATAAAGTCGCGGCGCATTGTGGTATTGCCGCGGTCTATTACAAGGACGAATCAGCGCGGTTTGATCTGAAATCCTTCAAGGCGTTGGGCGGGGCCTATGCGGTGGCCAAACTGGTTGCCGAACAAACCGCCAACGGCGTTGACCCGGCGACCATCACCGTAACCACCGCAACTGATGGCAATCATGGCCGGTCGGTCGCCTGGGGTGCCCGCCAAGCCGGTTGCAGGGCCGAGATCTATATTCACCAGCATGTCAGCCAAGAACGTGCCGATGCGATGGCTGCCTATGGCGCCAACATCAACCGGATCACCGGCAATTACGAGGCCTCGCTTGCCGCCTGCAAGGCAGATGCAGCAACGCATAACCGCTTTATCGTTTCTGATACCTCATGGCCGGGCTATCGTGCCGCACCGCTCGATATCATGGCCGGCTATACGGTGATGGGCCGCGAAATCATCGACCAGATGGGGCCGGTCAAGCCAAGCCATTGTTTTCTGCCGATTGGTGTTGGCGGGCTGGCGGCCGGCATTGTTGCGCCATTATGGCGCGACCGGGGCGCTGAACTCGGCCGCATGATCGGCGTCGAATCTTATATGTCCAGCTGTTTTCTGGACAGTATTGCCGCTGGCACCCCGCAGCTTGTTGATATCACCGCCGAAACGCTGATGGCGGGACTGTCATGCGGCGAGGTATCCGCGCTTGCCTGGGAAATATTGCAGCCGACGCTCGCGCATTGCCTTGCGATTGGCGACGATGCGGTTGCGCCGCTGATGGCCGGATTTGCCGACAGCGTCTTTGGCCCGGCCCCGATTGAAGCCGGCGAATGCGCGACAGCTGGCCTTGCCGCTTTGCTGGCCGCCAAAAAAGATGACGCGCTCTGGCAAGAGCTTGGGTTTGGCCCGCAATCCGTGGTGCTGTTGATCGGCACCGAAGGGGCAACTGACCCGGATTTGTACCAACAGCTGGTCGCCGCCGGACGCCAGATATGACCGTACCGGCACGCGGCTTCACCGACCCTGAATTCGCCGGCCGGCTGGCCAAGATACAGGCCGCAATGACCCGGCATGACGTTAGCGCCCTGCTGCTGACCAGCGAGGCCGAGATTCGCTATGTCACCGGCTTTATGACCCAATTCTGGCAAAGCCCGACACGCCCCTGGTTTGTTATTGTGCCCGCCGCAGGCAAGCCGATTGCGGTTATCCCGACCATCGGGGCCGCCTTGATGCGCGATTGCTATATTGGCGATTTGCGCTGCTGGTCGTCACCAGCCGCCGACGATGACGGTATCAGCCTTTTGGCCAGCGCCTTGAATGACTGCCTTGGGGCCCGCCGTCAGGAGACCCGCCGACTTGGGCTGTTGCGGGGCCGCGAGACCGCCTTGCGGATGCCACTTGCCGGGTTTGATGCCCTAATGACCCAGCTTGGTCCTGTCAGCGTGGTTGATATGACGGCCGACATCCAGCACATACGGATGATCAAATCACCTGCCGAACAGAACAAGTTACGCCATATTTGCCGCATCGCCTCGACGGTATTTGATGATATGCCACAGTGGGTATCGTCAGGACTGCCCCTTGATATGCTATTCCGCCAGTTCAAGATCAGGGCTTTGGACGCCGGGGTTGATGATGTCAGCTATCTGGTCGGGGCGGCCGGACCGGGTGGCTATGCTGATATCATTGCCCCGCCAACAGCACGCCCGCTTGCCATTGGTGATGTTTTGATGCTGGATACCGGCTGTATATGGGACGGCTATTTTTGCGATTTTGACCGTAACTTTGCGATTGGCCATGCCACCGATGCCGCCATGGTCGCCCATCACCGTCTTTATGATGCGATCGATGCCGCGCTGGCAATGTTGCGCCCCGGGATCATGGCTGCCGACCTGTTTACCGCCATGCATCACGCATTGTACCCAAACCGCGACGCGGCGACCACGGGCGATGATGTCGGGCGTTATGGTCATGGGCTGGGCATACAGCTGACCGAACCGCCCTCGCATACCAGCTGGGATAAGACGGTACTTAAAAGCGGGATGGCCCTGACGCTGGAACCATCGATCAGCTATGGTGACGGGTTAATTATGGTGGCCGAGGAAAATCTGCTGGTGACCGAGGACGGCTTCACGCTACTATCCACCCGCGCACCGCGCGATCTGCCGGTGATCACCCCGCACCGCGCCTAGGCAGATTGTATCATGACCGATTTCACCCCATTCCCCTTTGACCTTGAACCGGCTGACCAACGGGCGGTGCAGCTGGGGCTTATCACATTGAAAACCGATCTGACCATCGAAACCGAGTTGCGCCATTTCATTGGCGATTCCACGGCGCGCGGCAAACAGCCTAATATCATGCACAGCCGTATTGTCAGTGACGATCAGGTCACAACCAGCAACCTTGACGCGATGCAAGACCAGTTTGCCGCATCGCTGGATATGTTCCCGCCAGACCATGCGTTTGACGTGATCGGCTATGGCTGCACATCGGCGTCCTTGGTCATCGGCGAGGCCAAGGTTCAGTCCTTGATCACAGCACACCGCGCGGTCACCCATGTGACCACCCCATTGACCGGCGCCCGCCGCGCTATGCGCGCCCTTGGCGCACAGCGCATTGGCTATCTTGCCCCCTATATTTCCGAAATTTCTGCAAGAATGTGTGCATTTTTGGCCGATGACGGGTTCGACATCGTTGCCGCGGGGACTTTTGGCGAAGGGCGCGACTCAGTGGTTGGACAAATTGACGGCGCATCGATCATGCAGGCTGTGTGTGGGCTCGCAGCACAAGCGGCGAACCCGCTTGACGCGATTTTTGTGTCCTGCACAGCCTTGAAATGTGCGCCAGTGATCGATGCCGCCGAACGCCAAATTGGCGTACCAATCGTCACCAGCAATGCCGCCCTGTCTTGGGATATGGCGCGGCTTGCCGGACTAAGCGTGCCGCCGGCCGCAAAGGGCCGCCTATTTCACCAGAATTGAGCTGTCGACCTTGGCCAAGTCGGATTGACCACACAAGCCCAACGTCAGGTCAAGCTCCTTATGGATGATATCCAACGCCTGCCGCACACCCGCCTGACCGCCAGCCCCAAGCCCATATAAAAAGGCGCGGCCAATCAACGTACCACGGGCGCCAAGAGCAATGGCCCGCAACACGTCCTGGCCGGAACGGATACCGCTATCCATCCATATCTCGGTCTTGTCGCCCACCGCATCGACAATGGCCGGCAGCGCCTCGATAGAGGACATGGCGCCGTCAAGCTGCCGCCCCCCATGGTTGGATACCACGATCGCATCTGCGCCGACCTTGACAGCGGCTTTGGCGTCCTCAACATCGAGGATTCCCTTGATGATCATTTTGCCGCCCCACTGTTTGCGGATCGCGGCGACATCGTCCCAAGATAGCGACGGGTCAAACTGGCTGACGGTCCAATCGCTTAACGACGACATATCCTTGACGCCTTTGACATGGCCGACAATGTTACCGAACTGCCGCCGTTTGGTCCCCAGCATACCAAGACACCATGCCGGTTTTTGCATCAGATTCAGAATATTGCGTAACGTCGGTTTTGGCGGCGCGCTAAGGCCATTGCGCACATCCTTGTGGCGCTGCCCCATCAGTTGCAGATCAAGCGTGACCATCAAGGCAGAACAATTGGCGGCGCGTGCCCGTTCGATCAACCGGCGGATAAAATCACGGTCACGCATCACATAAAGCTGAAACCAAAATGGCGCCGGGCTGTTTTCAGCGACATCCTCGATCGAGCAGATCGACATCGTCGACAGCGTAAACGGCACCCCAAATTCGGCCGCGGCACGCGCCGCCAGAATTTCGCCATCGGCATGCTGCATTCCGGTGAGGCCGGTTGGTGCCAGCGCAACCGGCATTGGCACTTTTTGCCCAAGCATGGTCATCGCCGTCGACCGGCTGCTGACATCCAACGCAACGCGTTGACGAAACTTGATTTTGGCAAGATCGCTTTCATTCGCCCGATAGGTTGTTTCGGTCCAAGATCCGCTATCGGCATAGTCATAAAACATGCGTGGCACACGCCGTTCAGCCAGTTTTCTTAAATCCTCAATACAGGCAATTTTTGCCATCACGGCCCCCTGCTCACGGCACATAATCTTTAATTTTTAAGAACTATTCGATCGGTCACATCTACCCGATTACGGGCCAAAGCACAACATCACACCGCGGACAGACCGCCTAGCGATAGCGCCGCAACATCGCACTCATCAACATCACCGGAATCAAGCCCGCCGCCACAATCATCAAGGCGGGCAAAGCGGCGACTTCAATCATCTCGTCTTTGGCAAATTGATAGGTATAGGTGGCCAGCGTTTCAAAATTGAAAGGCCGCAACAGCAAGGTCATCGGCAATTCTTTCATGATGTCGACAAAAACCAGCATCACGCCGGCCAAAAAAGAGCTTTTCAAAAGCGGCAGGATCACCGCGCGCAGCGAGTCAATATAGCCTTTTCCCAAAACCCGGCTGGCATTCATAATATTGGCCGGAAGACGGCGCACCCCCGAAATCATCGCCCCGTAGCCAACCGCCTGAAACCGCACCAGATAGCCCAAAAACAACACCGCCGGTCCAGCAATCAAAAACCCACGCGCCTCCGGTCCGAACAGCCCGGCAATAAACCGGTCAAGCCCGCCCATAAAGACCAGCGCGCCAATGGCCAGAATGGTGCCGGGAAACGCATAGCCGGTCGAGGCCAGCAATGCCAATTTACGGATTTTTGGCCCAGCGCGGTAGGCTGCGGTCAGCACGATAAAACCCGATAGCAGCATAATCACCAATGCCGCACTGCCCGCGACGATCAGGCTGTTGCCAATCACCGGACGCAAGGCTGACAAATCACCCAAGACATCACCGCTTCGCACCAGATCAAGCAAAATCCCGACCGGCAAGAAGAACCCTAAACCGAGCGGCACAAGGCAAATCAACCAGCATAACACCACCCCTGCCCGCGATGGCGTGATCGGGGCAAGGCTGGTCTGTTTGCGACTGGTCGCAACAAAGCGCTGGCGTGACCGCGCATAGAGCTCTAATCCGAGAAGCGCCACTATAAACCCAAAGCCGACCACCGATATTTGCGCCGCCGCGACCAAGGAATTCATCCCCAACCAGACATTGAAGATCCCCAGCGTGATGGTTTCGATCGCGAAAAACTCGACCGTGCCGAAATCTGACACCACTTCCATCATCACCAAAGCAAGACCTGCCATGATCGCCGGCCGCGCCAAGGGCAGGCCAACATGCCAGAATTGTGACCGGCGATGCACAATGGCTATCTCGAACAGGCTGGCCGGTGTCAGGCGAAACGCGATCCGTGTCACCATGTAGATATAGGGATAAAGCACCGATGCCATGACCAACACCGCCCCGCCAAGCGAGCGGATTTCGGGGAACCAATAATCGCGCGGTGTCGCCCAGCCAAACAGCGACCTGAGGCCAGATTGCACCGGACCCGCATATTCAAAAAATTCGGTATAGCTATAGGCGATGATATAGGCCGGAATCGCCGCCGGCAATAACAGCATCCATTCCAGCATCGGCCGGCCGATAAAATCATAGCGGCTGACAACCCATGCGGTGCTGACACCAAAACCAACCGCCACCAGCCCGACCCCAGCCATCAACACCAGCGTGTTGCCGACATAACGGCCAAGAACCGTGTTGAAAAGATGGGTCCACAAGCCGCCACTGTCACCAAAGGCGGCCAACAAAACCGCCAGCACCGGCCCCAATATCAGCGCACATAGCGCCACAACGCCAAGCGACCAGCGATCGAAGGGCCGCTGCCTTGTGCGCGCCAGATTGCTGAGAAATGTGGCTACCATCCAACCCGGTCAATAATCATTTGGGCTTGTGGGGCCAGTTCGGCAAGCCGTTCAATGGGCAGATCATCAGGTTTGAACTGGCCCCAACTTGCCAATTCACCCCCTGCCGGTACCGCGGGGTTGACCGGATATTCGTAATTGATTTCGCCATAGAGACGCTGCGCGGTCTTTTCGGTCAAAAACTCCAAGAACCGGATCGCATCAGCCCGGTTTTTGGCATATTTGGCAACACCGCCCCCCGATACATTCATGTGATTGCCCCGGTTCAACTGGTTGGTAAATACCAACCGAATGGCCGCTGCCCATTGTTTTTGATCAGCCGCATCACCGAATTTCATATTGCCGTAATAATAGCTATTCATGATCGCCACATCACAAATACCCTGAAAGATCGCCTTGGCCTGACTACGGTCATTGCCCTGCGGCTTGCGGGCCAGATTGGCCACTACACCTCGCGCCCACGCTTCGGTTTTTGCTACACCATGCGCCGCAATCATCGAGGCAACCATGGCCCGGTTATAGTCATGGCTACCGGCCCGTGAGCAGACGCGCCCCTTCCATTCCGGCTTGGCGAGATCTTCAAGGTCGGTGATCGCCCCGTCTGCAACCCGGTCCCTTGCGGTCACGATAATCCGCGCCCGTTCAGAAAACGAAAACCAACGGTTATCCGCGGCTCTTAACCGTGACGGTATGTTTTTTGTCAGAATATCCGATGACACCGGTGCCAACAGGTCAAGGCTGGCATATTCGGCAAGCCGGGCGATATCCACCGTTAAAATTACATCGG
>CAZYKI010000068.1:0-9273 GCA_964648035.1 uncultured Candidatus Puniceispirillum sp.
ATCTTCAGTCATGACATCTGGCTTGACTCGCCCAAACGCGGCCAGAGACGCAATCAAGAATTTACAAGAAGCCGATCCGGACGGCCTGTCAAAAGCCCTCGCATTTTGCCTTATGTTTGACGAGCCGCGGACCCAATTTGTTTGCGCGACAATGCTAGAGCTGCTGATCCAGCTCGAAACCGCGTTGCGTCTGCCAACCGAGTCCCTATTGGCAGCCATCCGTGTGCAATGGTGGGTTGACACGGTATTAACGCCGGTTGATCCCACTATTGCCCCACCAGCACCGCTGATAGGCCAGATGCATAGGCTGATCAAAGACACCCCCCAGCTTGAAGACGCCGTGCCGCATCTTATGGCGTTTTGGCAAACCGCCTGTCATGACAGTGAGCGCGATAGCCGTGCCGGCTGGGGCGCCAGCTTTGAAATTTTGGCACGCGTCACCGGGCAGGCCAATGCCGCCGACATGGCCGCCACGGTTGCCACCAGCCTTTATCATGCCAGCCATAATTTACCCCCCCTTGTGGTGCCGCTGTCCGATATTCGGGCGTTACAGCAATCCGGCAAAAAATCTGGTCATAGCTGGCTGTATTTGTCAGCGATGCTGGCACGGTATCTTAATCAGACCGATCGTAATGCGGCGCATCCTTGGCTTGTCTGGCGGGTGATGGGATGGCGGTTTTTCGGGCCACCAAACGGCTGAGCATTGCGGCGCTACCCAGCACTTTATCGGCTCACTGTGGCTGGCTTGTAACCCACGCATCGATCTGCTGCAACGCACGGGCCGCATAGGCCGCCTTACGATCCCGACCGCGAAGACGCCGCCCGCGCGAGTCTGGCGGCAAGTCGGGAAACAGCCCAAAATTGACATTCATCGGCTGAAAGCTGTCAGCAACAGCGCCGCCGGTAATATGGGCCAAAAGCGCGCCATGCGCGGTCTCAAGCGGCGGTCCACGCCAATCATGACCGGAGATCGCCGCCGCCGCCATACGCCCGGCCAAAAGTCCGGTAGCGGCTGATTCGACATAGCCTTCGACCCCGGTGATCTGGCCAGCAAACCGCCAAGACGGGTTGGCTTTCATTCTTAATTGATCATCAAGAAGGCGCGGTGAATTGATAAAGGTGTTGCGATGCAGCCCACCAAGGCGGGCAAATTGCGCCGCTTCAAGCCCCGGAATGGTCTGAAACACCCGCACCTGTTCGGCATATTTCAACTTTGTCTGAAACCCGACCATATTATAAAGGGTGCCAAGCGCATTATCCTGACGAAGCTGGACCACCGCATAGGGGCGCGAGCCGTCATGCGCATTGGTCAGACCAACCGGCTTCATCGGTCCCCAACGCAATGTTTCATGCCCACGCGCTGCCATCACCTCGATCGGCATACAGCCATCAAAATAGGGGGTGTTTTCTTCCCATTCCTTGAAGGACATTTTTTCACCGTCGATCAAGGCGGTGATAAAGGCGTCATATTGCGGCTTGGTCAGCGGACAATTGATATAATCCTTGCCATCGCCGCCATCGGTTGATTTGTCATAGCGTGATTGGAACCATGCCCGGGTCATATCAATGCTGTCAAAATGGACAATCGGCGCAATCGCATCAAAGAAGGCCAGATCATCCTCGCCGCCACATCGCTGGATTTCCGCGGCTAAAGACGGCGAGGTCAGCGGGCCGGTTGCAATGATGACATGGTCCCATTCGGCAGGAATGGTGGCGATTTCACCGCGCGCGACAGTGATCAAGGGATGCGCCGTAATCTCGGCTTCGACAGCCGCTGAAAAACCGTCTCGGTCAACCGCCAGCGCGCCACCCGCCGGTACTTTGCGGGAGTCAGCGGCGCGCATGATCAATGAGCCAAGGCGGCGCATTTCTTCATGTAGCACGCCAACCGCATTAGCCGTTGCATCGTCTGACCGGAACGAGTTGGAACAAACAAGTTCGGCCAAACCTTCGCCTTGATGCGCATCGGTTTGCCGCATTGGGCGCATTTCGTGAAGCACAACCGGCACATCGCGCTGTGCCGCCTGCATCGCCGCCTCACATCCGGCAAGGCCGCCGCCAATTATATGTAAACAGGCCTTGCTTGCCATCACATCCTCACTTCTTCAACAGGCGGGCAAGATAAGTGCCGGTATGCGATTCACCCACAGCGGCAACGGTTTCAGGGGTGCCCTCGGCAACAATAAACCCGCCGCCATCTCCGCCTTCAGGACCAAGATCAATAATCCAGTCAGCGGTTTTGATCACATCCATATTATGTTCGATCACAATCACGCTATTGCCCTGATCGACAAGCTCCTGCAACACCTCCAAAAGCTTGGCAATATCGTGAAAATGCAGCCCCGTTGTTGGCTCATCAAGAATATAGACTGTGCGGCCGGTTGCCCGCCGTGACAATTCTTTCGACAATTTAACGCGCTGGGCCTCGCCCCCCGACAGGGTGGTTGCCTGCTGGCCAATTCGCACATAGCCAAGCCCAACCCGGTGCATCGTTTCCAGCTTTTCACGGATCGCTGGCACTGCTTTGAAATAGTCGACACCTTCCTCGACAGTCATATCAAGCACATCAGCAATCGACTTGCCGCGCCACGTGATTTCCAGCGTTTCCCGGTTATAGCGGCGGCCTTTACAACTGTCGCAAGTGACATAAACATCCGGCAGAAAATGCATCTCAATCTTAATCAGCCCGTCGCCTTGACACGCCTCGCACCGCCCCCCTTTGACATTGAACGAAAACCGGCCGGGCGCATAGCCACGGGCTTTGGCTTCAGGCAGATTGGCAAACCATTCACGGATCGGGGTAAAGGCGCCGGTGTAGGTGGCCGGGTTAGAGCGCGGCGTCCGCCCAATCGGCGATTGGTCAATATCAACCACCTTATCCAAAAACTCAGCCCCGTAGACAGCCTTATGGGGGGCTGGCATTTCGCGCGCCTTATGTAAGGTCCGCGCCAGTGATTTCCATAAGGTTTCCAGTACCAAGGTCGATTTGCCGCCGCCAGAAACGCCAGTCACACAGGTCAGCACCCCTAACGGGAACTTAACAGTTACGTCACGCAAATTGTTGCCAGTGGCATTTTCAACCCGGATAAACCGGTCTTTTTTGGCTTTACGCCGTTGCGGCGGTACCGCAATTTCTAGAGCGCCGGATAAATATTGACCGGTCAGGGATGCCGGGTTGGCCATCACATCGGCAGGGGTGCCAGACGCGACCACCTGACCGCCATGAACACCAGCCCCGGGGCCCATATCAACAACATAATCGGCAAGCCGGATGGCTTCCTCGTCATGTTCAACAACCAATACCGTATTGCCAAGGTCGCGCAACCGTACAAGGGTCGCTAAAAGCCGGTCATTATCGCGCTGATGCAGGCCAATTGACGGCTCATCAAGCACATAAAGAACGCCGGTTAGCCCCGAGCCAATTTGCGAGGCAAGGCGGATCCGCTGTGATTCACCCCCCGATAATGTGCCGGAATTGCGCGCCATCGACAAATAGCCAAGCCCGACATTTACCAGAAACCCAAGACGCTCGTTAATTTCCTTCAAGATTCGTGTCGCGATTTCCGAATCCTGACCCGTCAACCGGTTGCCAAGACCCGCAAACCAGTCACGCGCATCAGCGATCGATAATCTGGCAATGTCGGTGATGTCATGCGCCTCGACCTTGACCGCCAGCGCTTCCGGCTTCAGGCGTTTCCCGTGGCAGGCCGCACATGGCTGGTTGGCACGAAATTTATCCATCTCCTCGCGTACCCAGGCGGAATCGGTTTCGCGGTAGCGGCGGGCCAAATTGGGAATCACCCCCTCAAATGGCTTGGTGGTGCGATAGGACCGTAATCCATCGTCAAATTCCATCACAACCGGCGTCTTGCCTGACCCATGCAGAATAATTGACTGTATGTCTGCCGGCAGCTCGTCAAACGGAACATCGAGGGAAAAGGTGAATTGCCGGGCCAATGATTCGAGCGTTTGCAGATAATAGCGCGAACTGTTAGACGACCAGGGGGCAAGCGCACCATCGCGTAGGGTGATACGGCGATCAGGAACCACCAATTGTTCGTCAAAATGACTGCTGACCCCAAGACCGTCACAAGCAGGGCAGGCGCCAAACGGGTTATTGAACGAAAAGAGCCGCGGCTCTATTTCGTCAATGGTAAACCCCGATTCTGGACAGGCAAATCGGGCTGAAAACACCACCCGTGCGCCGGTATCGGCATCGTCAGCAAACGCCAAACCGTCGCTAAGCCCAAGTGCGGTTTCGAGCGAGTCAGCCAGTCTGGTCGCCAATTCGTCCGAATCAGGTTGAATAACAATCCGGTCAACGACAACCTCGATATCATGCTTTTTCTGTTTGTCGAGCGCCGGTGTCTCTTCAACATCATAAATCTCGCCATTGATCCGCACCCGGCTAAAGCCTTTACGATGCAACTCGGCAAGCTCTTTACGATATTCACCTTTACGACCACGCACGATCGGGGCCAGCAGATAAAGGCGCGTTCCGGCGGCCATCGCCAACAGATTGTCAACCATCTGGCTGACCGTTTGACTGCGGATTGGCAAGCCGGTGGCAGGCGAATAGGGGACCCCAATGCGCGCCCAAAGAAGGCGCATATAGTCATAAATCTCGGTAACGGTGCCAACCGTCGAGCGCGGGTTTCGCGAGGTTGTTTTTTGTTCAATCGAAATCGCCGGCGACAGGCCTTCAATCAGATCGACATCGGGCTTGTTCATCATATCAAGAAATTGCCGTGCGTAGGCTGACAGCGACTCGACATATCGGCGCTGCCCTTCCGCATAGATCGTATCAAACGCCAGTGATGATTTGCCCGACCCTGATAAGCCCGTCAGCACAACAAGGCTGTTCCGCGGCAAATCAATATCGACATTGGCAAGATTATGCTCGCGCGCCCCGCGCACCGAAATAGTGCGTGGTTCGCCAGCGCTGTTTTCAATCGCGGCCCGTTTATCCTGACCAGCAAACGACATGGGAGTGATCGGTTTTTGCATGGCCGGACTATAAACCTCAAACGGGCGCTATCGCCAGCGATTTCATACCCCAAAAGCCGATAAAAAACAGATTTGCCGAAAGCGGAAAAACCAAGATTGGCCCGGTTTTACTGCCGCCAGCTTGCCGCCGCAGGCGGCGCTGACAAAAACCCCGTTTAGGCCTTGTCATCAGGCGGTAGGGGCGGCTAATCTGACAGTGATAATCAACGACAGTAAAGCTAAGGAGCGTCGCGATGGCTGGCAGTGTAAACAAGGTTATCCTGGTGGGCAATCTTGGGCGTGACCCTGAAGTGCGCACGATGCAGGATGGCAACAAGGTTGTCAATTTGTCGCTAGCGACGTCCGAGAGATGGAAAGACCGCAATTCAGGCGAGCAACGCGAGCGAACCGAATGGCACCGCGTGGTCATTTTCAATGAAAATCTGGCACGAATAGCCGAACAATATCTGCGCAAAGGGTCCACCTGCTATATCGAAGGGCAACTGCAAACCCGCAAATGGACCGACCAGCAAGGGGCCGAAAAATACACGACCGAAGTTGTCTTGCAACGCTATCGTGGTGAATTGACCCTGCTTGGCGGTCGTGGCGATTCGGCGCCGGCAAGTGGTGGATTTGGCGATGATGGTGGCACCGCTGATCACAGCTATGCAAGTGCCGGAACAGGGTCACCGCCACCGATGCGAAGCACCAATGACATGGATGATGATATTCCTTTTTAATCAGCTCTTTATTAAGAATTGTCAACACAGCGCTTTAGCATTTTGTTAAGGCGCTGTTTTTTATTGGCGGATTTATCATAAAACCACAATATTTAGTGTCCCCTTACGAAATTTTGATGTAAATATTGTAGTGTTACTGACGATTGTACGGCAGGTAGACCGGCACATCCCGACAGGGGACACAGCGCACGCGTTGGCCTTGCCACCACAGAAAGACCAAACAGCGTGACCGACACTACCGACGCCTCCAATCCAACCATTTCCATTTCCGATGAAATGCGTAAATCCTATCTGGATTACGCGATGAGCGTGATTGTGTCGCGGGCCTTACCCGACGTTCGTGACGGCTTGAAACCGGTTCACCGCCGGATTCTGTATGCGATGATGGAAGGCAATTACGACTGGTCGAAACCACCCCGCAAATCAGCCCGTATCGTTGGTGATGTGATGGGTAACTATCACCCGCATGGCGACAGCTCGATTTATGAAGCAATGGTGCGGATGGCGCAGGATTTTTCGATGCGCCTGCCGTTGGTTGACGGGCAGGGCAATTTCGGCTCGGTCGATGGGGACCCGGCGGCGGCGATGCGCTACACCGAATCGCGACTGGCGCGGGCCGCCGAAAGTCTGCTTCGTGACATCGACAAGGATACGGTAGAATTTACCGCCAACTATGATGAAACCCAGCTCGAACCGACAGTATTACCAGCCGAATATCCAAACCTGCTGGTCAACGGGGCCAACGGCATTGCTGTCGGTATGGCGACCAATATTCCGCCGCACAATCCGGGTGAGGTGATCGCCGCTTGTGAAGCCTTTATTCGTGACCCCGCCATCAGCACCGAATCATTGACCGAGATTGTCCCCGGGCCTGACTTTCCGACCGGCGGGCTGATCATGGGCCGGCAGGGTATTCGTGAAGCCTATGTGACCGGGCGCGGTTCGATCATCATGCGGGCCAAAGCCGAGGTACAGACCACCGCCAAGGATCGCGAAATGATCGTGATCCACGAGATTCCCTATCAGGTGAACAAGGCGCAGCTGCTGGAACGGATCGGTGAGATGGTCCGTGACAAAACCATCGAGGGTATTTCCGATATCCGAGACGAATCAGACCGTAACGGCATGCGGGTGGTGATCGAGATCAAACGCGATGCGTCAGGCGATGTTGTTCTCAACCAGCTTTACCGGCACACAAGACTGCAAACCAGCTTTCCGGTGAACATGCTGGCGATGAATGGGGGGCGCCCACAACAGATGGGGCTCCGTGAGGTTATTGCGGCCTTTTGTGAATTCCGTAAGGACGTGATCATACGCCGTACAACCTATCTGTTGTCAAAGGCCCGCGACCGCGCACATATTTTGGCTGGCTTGATGGTTGCGCTGGCCTCGATCGACCGCGTGATCGAAATGATCAAGCAAGCCCCGGATACCGAAACCGCCCGCCGTTCGTTATGTGAGACCAACTGGCCTGCCGCTGAAGTGGCTGATTTTATTGCGCTGATCGATGATCCTGGGCATGAGGTTGTCGATGGGCATTATCGGCTCTCGGAAACGCAGGCCCGCGCCATATTGGAATTGCGCTTGCAGCGCTTGACCGGAATGGAACGCGACAAGCTAAGCGATGAAACCAAGGAACTGGCCGATAAAATCGCCGATTATCTAGATATTCTGGGATCTGAAACCCGGGTCAGCGATGTCGCGCTTGAAGAGTTGGCTGCCGCCCGCGAACGACTGGCTAATCCACGGCGCACCGAAATCACTGACCAGCTTGGCGATCAGGATGATGAGGATTTGATCCAGCAGGAAGACATGGTCGTCACGGTCAGTCACCGCGGTTATATCAAGCGGGTGCCTTTGTCGGTCTATCGCGCCCAGCGGCGGGGCGGCAAAGGGCGCTCCGGCATGAAGACGCGTGATGAGGATTTTGTAACCCGGCTGTTTGTCGCCAACACCCATACGCCGATCCTGTTTTTCACGTCACGCGGGATGGTCTATCAGCTGAAATGCTACCGGCTTCCGGAGGCGGCGCCGCAATCGCTTGGCAAGGCAATGGTCAATTTGCTGCCTATCGAGCCTGACGAAACGATCCATACAGTTATGCCGATGCCGGATGATGAGACAAGTTGGGACGATCTCAACGTAATTTTCGCCACATCATCGGGCAATGTCCGGCGCAACAACCTGAGTGATTTCACCAATATCAAACGGAATGGCAAGATCGCGATGAAGCTACAGGACGGCGACGAACTGGTCGGCGTTCAGCCCTGCAGTGACGACGCCGATGTGTTGTTGGCCACGCGTGATGGCAAGGCGATCCGGTTTGCCGCTGATGCGGTGCGGGTGTTCCGCGGCCGTGACAGTACCGGCGTGCGCGGGATCAAGCTTTTGGGCAAAGACCGCGTTGTTTCAATGTCGATTATCGCCGATGAAGCAAACGAATATGTCCTCTCAGTCACCGAAAATGGCTATGGCAAGCGCACCGCGGTTAATGATTATCGCCGGTCCGGCCGAGGCGGGCAGGGGGTTGCGAATATTGAAACCAGCCAGCGCAACGGCAAAGTGATGGCATCATTTGCAGTCGTAGACGACGACCAGCTGATGCTGGTGACCAATATGGGGCAGGTCATTCGTATCCGGGTACATGGCGGCGAGGGTGATTCGATCCGGGTCGCTGGCCGCAAGACCCAAGGGGTACGGCTTTTCGATGTTGCCAATGACGAGGCTGAAAAGGTCGTTTCGGCCGGTATTGTCCGCGAAACCGACAGTGACGATAGCGATGATGATGCAGCAAATCCCGAAACCGCCGCTGACGATCAAGCGCCCGCCACCACAGCGCCGGCCAGCGATTCCGACTCAGATACAAACCAAGACTGACACGAGTAAAACATGGCTGAGCGCATCATCATTTATCCCGGCACTTTCGACCCGTTGACCTATGGCCATGTCGATATCATCCGCCGGGGTGCCGCCCTTGGCGACCGATTGATTGTCGCGGTGTCGGTCAATATCGGCAAACAGCCGCTGTTTTCAATCGATGAGCGTGTGGCGTTGGTTCAAGATGAAATTGATGGCCTGACCGCTGCCGGTACCCTTGCCCATCCGGTTGAAGTCCGCAGCTTTGACGGGCTGTTGACCGAATTTGCCAGCCAGCAAGGCGCCAGCGCGATATTGCGCGGCCTGCGCGCGGTCGCTGATTTTGAATATGAATTTCAAATGGCCAGCATCAACAAACGGCTTCATGGCGGTATTGAGACGGTGTTCCTGATGGCAGCCGAACAACAGCATTTTGTTGCCTCGCGTTTTGTCAAGGAAATCGCGCTATTTGGCGGTGATGTGTCCAGTTTTGTGCCGGCGAATGTGGCCACCGCGCTGCATAACAAGCTGCCACAAAAAAAAATCTAGAGGAAATGCATATTCAGGCTTGATTGCGGCATCGCTTTTCCATAGTTTGCGTCAAGTCCTGACGGGCGCGTAGCTCAGTTGGTAGAGCAAGTGACTTTTAATCACTGGGTCACAGGTTCGAGTCCTGTCGCGCTCACCATTT
>CAZYKI010000069.1:0-2582 GCA_964648035.1 uncultured Candidatus Puniceispirillum sp.
TTTGGTATTCCGGCGATGAACGGCGCCAAAATGGTGACCGACGCCATCAATAAAGGCACGTTGCCAGCTCCCTACAACACCAAGGGCTTTGGCGGGGCAACCGCTGAGCTGATCGAGTTGGATGAAGGCGGCGGCGCAACCAAGCAGGTTGCCGAATATCGTAACCTTGTTGAAAAGCGAAATGTGGACGCAGTTGTTGGTTATATTTCATCGGGTAACTGCCAGGCTTTGGCGCCGATTGCCGAAGAGCTGAAGCAATTCACCATTTTTGCTACCTGTGGAACGCCGCGGATTTTTGAAGAAGCTCCGCGTAAATATGTGTTCCGTACCATGGGGCATGCTACCGGTGACAACGTGGCCGCTGCGAAATATGTCATGGAAAAATTTCCAGATATTAAAGGCTATACAGCGATCAACCAGAACTATGCCTGGGGTCAAGATTCATGGCGTGACTTTGATCTGACCATGCAGCAGATCTCCACGGCTAAGGCGTCAGAAAAGGTTCAGTTCCCAAAAATCTTTGCCGGTCAGTACGGGTCCGAAATTTCGGCGATGTCGCTTGACAAGTCTGACTTGATCCACACCAGCTTCTGGGGCGGTGACCTGGAAGGCTTTATCTTGCAGGGGGCAGCCCGTGGTCTGTTCAAGAAAAAGAAGAGCCTGATGACTGTTGGTGGTACTGCTGCCTATCGTCTTGGCAAGAAATTGCCTGACGGTCTGATTATTGGCGCTCGTGGGCCATACGGCATTCTGGTGAAAGATCTCGACACCCCGCTAAATAAGTGGTTCGTTGAAACTTATAAGAATATCTATGGTATCTACCCATCAGGCCCGGCCTACCAGTATGGTCAGGCGATCCTGGCTGCTAAGGTTGCTTATGACAAAGCCGGCAGTGATGCAACTGACGAGCAGCTTGGTGACGCTCTTCGCGGTATCAGCTTTGAAGCATTCTCGACTACTATCGAAATGGCTCTAGGTGGCGGCCATCAGGCAGTCACCGAAAACGGCTATGGCATCACCAAGTATGACGAGGCTTCCGGTGAAAACATCGTAACCGATGTGAAATTTTATCCAGCCAGTTGTGTGTTGCCACCAGAAGGCGTTGAAAGCGTCGAATGGATCAAAGGCGGCATGAAAGGTGCGAAGTGCTAATCGCATGAACCGGTTGACCAGCAGCTATGCGGTGCATAGCTGCTGGTCACTATTTTATTGTTTTCCTGATTTTTGACGTTATTTGGGGGCGGCCATCATGGAAACCTTCCTGACCATTTTATTGGATGGGCTTCAGTTTTCATCCTATCTGTTTATCGTGTCTGCCGGGCTGACGATTATTTTCGGCGTGATGAAAATCCTGAATGTCTGTCATGGCAGCTTCTATGCATGGGGCGCCTATACAGCCGCATTCTTCATCGGCAAATTTTCCGATATGGGCATGCCTGACGCGCTTGGTTTTTTAATCATCGTTGCCGCCGCGATTGTTGTCGGGGTGGTGCTTGGTTTTATCATCGAGCAGGGCATCTTGAAGCATATGTATCACCGGGACGAGGTGTTGATCGTGCTGGCGACATTCGGGCTGTTCTTGGTGTTGGAAGACGTGATTTTGATTGCGTTTGGCACCGACCCGTATTTTGCCTACCAGCCGATGGCGCTGCTGGACTCGGTTGAGGTTGGCGGTATTATCCGCGATGTCTATGGCCTGTCCTTGATTGGTGTGGCCGCGGTCGTGGCGGTTGGCTGCTGGTATCTTTTGAACAAGACAAAATGGGGCACGATCCTGAAAGCGGTGATTTTTGACCGCGAAATGGGTATCTCGATGGGGATCAATGTGCCGCTTGTTTACACGATGACCTTTATTGGCGGAGCGATCCTTGGTGGGCTTGGCGGGGCGTATATTGCGCCAACCATTTCGGTGGCGCCTGGCCTTGGGACCGAGGTGATTGTGCTGTCCTTTGCAGTGGTGGTTGTCGGTGGTATGGGATCGATTGCCGGCGCGGCGATTGGGTCGGTGATTATCGGCATCTTGCGGGCCTTGGCGGTCCATGAACTGCCACAGGTCGAATTGTTTGTGGTTTTTGCGGTGATGGCGATTGTACTGGTGTTCCGGCCTGAAGGTCTGTTTGCGCCAGCCAAGCCAAGGAAGATTTAACATGTTGAAAGATACAACATCCAAAGTCGTGCTATTCGGCGGTTTGGCGCTGATTGTATTGGGGTTCTTTGCACCTAACTGGATTGTCAATCAGTTCATGTTCGGTTTTTCACGGGCCCTTGCCATTCTTGGCCTGATGGTGCTGTGGCGCACCGGTCTGGTGTCATTTGGCCACGCGTTCTATTTTGGGCTTGGGGCCTATGCCGTGGCCATTATCGACATTCAACTTGGCGTTTCAGACGTGTTCTTGCGGTTGTTTGCCGGGGCGATTGTCGCTGGTCTTGCTGGCTTCGTGCTTGGTTTCATTATGCGGAATTACCGCGATATTTTCTTTGCGATGCTGAATACCGCGGTGTCGATGGTGCTGTATGGTATTGTCGTTAAGACCGAATCGCTTGGGTCTACCGACGGATTTGCGATTTCACTGCCAACCATT
>CAZYKI010000069.1:2682-9232 GCA_964648035.1 uncultured Candidatus Puniceispirillum sp.
AACTGGACGGTGTCGGGTGAATTGGTCTTTGTGACAATTCTGTCTGGCCCGGGCAATGTGATTGCCCCGTTCATCGGCTCGCTGGTGTTTGAAGTGCTAAGAACCTATGCGTTTGAGCTGGCCCCGCAGGCCTGGCAGTTGATCGTCGGCGCGACGTTCTTGACTGTTATCTTCTTCCTGCCCGGCGGGATTTGGAGCCTGATTGCCAAGCTTGGGAGAAACAAGTCATGACATCGTCAAAACCGATCCTTGAAGTTCGCAATCTGTTGAAGACATTTGGCGCCGTTGTCGCTGCCAAGGATCTTTGCGTGGATGTGTCCCCCGGCGAGATTGTCGGCATTATCGGGGCCAACGGCGCCGGTAAGACCTGCTTTGTCAATATGGTCACCGGTTATCTGGCACCAACCAGCGGCAGCATCATGTTTGAAGGGATGCAGCTGGTAGGCAAAGGGCCGCGCGAGGTGACCCATGCGGGCATTTCCCGGTCGTTTCAGGTATCGCAGGTGTTCCACACCATGACGGTGGCAGAAAACCTGATGATTGCCTTGGCGATTGCCGAAAACCGCGGGATGGCGGCCTTAAAGGAAATGGATACCCCCGAATTGCGCGACAAGCGTGATGCGGTGCTAAAACGCTATCATCTTGAAAAGCACCGTGATCTGACGGTCAGCGTGTTGTCGCAAGGGGTGCGTAAGCTACTTGATATCGCAATGGCCGTGGTCAGCAAACCGCGGATCTTGCTGTTGGACGAGCCGACCAGCGGTATCAGTGTCGAAGAAAAATTCGACTTTATGGATGTCGTTATGGGGGCACTGAAGGAAGACAAAGTGACGGTCCTGTTCGTTGAACATGACATGGAAATTGTCGAACGGTATGTGAGCCGTGTCTTGGCTTTCTATCAAGGCGAGATCATTGCCGACATGACACCGAAAAAAGCTCTGGCCGATGCAAAGGTGCAAGAGTTCGTGATCGGCAAGCGACATTAACATTAAGGGGTAGGAACGGTAAGATGTTGGAAGTAAATGCGCTTGATGTCGATATCAACGGAACGCCCATTTTGCGGGATGTCGGGCTGGAACTCAAAGCGGGTGAAATTATTGGTTTGATCGGCCGTAACGGGGCGGGCAAAACAACATTTTTACGCTCGTTGATGGGGTTGTTGCCAATCCGTGGCGGCAGCTTGCAATTCGACGGCAATGCCCTGCAAGACCAGCCTGGCTATCGGCGCGCCCATATGCGGATTGGCTATATGCCCGAGGACCGGCGTCTGGTCCCTGAAATGACCGCCGAAGAAAATATCATGGTGCCGGTTTTTTCAACCAATGTGACCGGCTTCAAGGAACGTCTGGAATGGATTTACAAGATCATTCCTGAATGCGAATCCTTTCGGGCCATGCCGGCAACCAGCCTGTCTGGTGGCCAGCAAAAGCTGGTCGCGTTGGGGCGCGCCCTGATGGTGGGGCATAAGCTTTTATTGCTGGATGAACCGACCGAGGGCATTGCCCCGGTTTTGGCCCAGCGCATGGGCGAAATTCTGGCCTCGCTGAAAAAAGAGGGGGTGTCGATCATCATCGCCGAATCGAATGATGCGCATGTGGCCAGTGTGATTGACCGCACCTATGTGATTGAGCGGGGCTCAATCGTTAAAAATTAGACAGGATAACAGCCATGTCCGAACCCGGTCGATTTGTTGCTGAAGGGGTGATCCCGGCAACGCTGGTGGCCTTTGCCGATGATTTTTCGATCGATATAGCGGCGTCACGCAAACATCTTCGTGACGTCGTTAATGTGGGCGGGTTGAGCGCGGTGACGGTTAATGGTCACGCCTCCGAGATTCATGCTTTTACCCTCGGTGAACAGCAAAGTCTGTTAGCCTCGTCACTGGCCGAGGCCGGGGATGAGCTGCCGCTGGTCAATGGTGTTTATGCCGATGGCAGTCACGCGGCGGTGGAAGTGGCGCGTATGGCTGCCGCCGAAGGCGCGTCAGCGCTTCTGGTGTTTCCGCCGAACAGCATGAGTATGGGAGGGCAGTTGCGGCCCGATATGGCGCTTCGTCATTTCAGCATGATCGCTGATGCGACCGATTTGCCACTAATCCTGTTCCAATATCCGGCGGCCACCGGACTTGGCTATCCGTTTGCCACGATGCTGGATATTTTCGAGGCGGTGCCAAATATTGTTGCGATCAAGGACTGGTGCAACGATGCGATGCTGCATGAAAAACATATCCGCACCTTTCAGTCGCTGCCGCGCAAGGTCAATGTGCTGACCACCCATTCGTCATGGCTGATGGCGTCCTTGTCGATGCAACCGGCCGGTTTGTTGTCGGGGGCCGGCAGCGTGATCGCCGATTTGCAGGTCGCCCTTTTCAATGCGATGAAAGCCAATGATTTGGCCACCGCGCGGGCGGTCAATGACCGGATTTATCCGGTGGCGCAGGCGTTCTATAGCCCGCCATTTCTTGATATGCATAACCGCATGAAAGAGTGTCTTGTGCTGCTTGGTCGGCTTGACCGGGCGGTTGTGCGCCCGCCGCTGATGAAGCTGACCGATGCCGAAATCGGGCGGCTACGCGCCGCGCTGGTGGCGGCCGGACTTCTTGATTGATGGCTTCACTTAACTTGCCCCACCGCGGGTGACAACGAGAACAAACAGGAGTGAGTTATGGCGCTTTATGAATTACGGACCTATCAGGTCACTGTTGGCAAGATGAAAGACGCAATTGCCGCCTATGATGGCAAGGGATGGCCAGCGCTCAAAGCCGGTGGCTATGACAAAAAGCTGGTGGGCTATTTCATTTCGGATACAGGCCCGCTGCATCAGATCGTGCATTTGTGGAAATTTGATGACGATAATGACCGGCGCAATCATTGGAACAGCCTGTTTGCCGATGATGCGTTTATGGCATTTGCCGGTGAATTGCGGCCGCTATTGATCAGTCAACAGAACCAGCTTTTGAATGCGGCGCCGTGGGGGCCACACCCCTGATCGGGGCCTGATGCCACGCCGTTAACCGACCGTGCCGAGGGGGCAGCATGATCAATATCAAATATTTGGTATGGGCGCTTCTTGCCGGATCCTTTATCCCGCTTGTCGGTATCTTGAACGGCCGTGCCGGCCGGGTTCTTGGTGACTCATTGCAGGCCAGTGTTGTGCTATTTACGGTCACGCTGGTTCTGGCGGTCGCGGTGGCGGTGTTGTTGGGGCGGGGGCTTCCCGGCCTCGCCGATATCGCCCGGTTGCAACCGGTCGAATATGGCGGCGGCTTGATCGTTGCATTTTATGTGTTGAGCGCAACGGTGCTGGCCAACAAGATCGGGGTGGCCAATTTTATTGTGATGGCGGTATCGGGGCAGATTATCTTTTCATTGATGATCGACCATTTCGGCCTGTTTGGTGCGCCGGTGCGGCCGGTTAATCTGCTGCAAGTCGGGGGGGCGACGCTATTGCTTGTGGGGCTGGTCACAACCCAGCTGGCAAACGGCAAATAACCCGGCCAATAGCAGTAGGCCGGTTACCGCGTCTAGCGCAACCCATCCTTGCCTTCGGCCTCGGCATGTGTCAGGCCACCAACGCGCGGCAACGGCCGGCCGCTGTCGGTGACCGCAACCGCCACCAGAATTTCATTGGCCCGCGGCGCATCATTGACCGACACTTCCATACCGTCAAAATGTGACCGCACATAGGCGGCATCCTTATGGCCAAGCGGTACATCCAGCGGGTGGCCCATGCCGCCCCGCTTTTTGTTGGACGGCACCAGCGCCGCGCCTTTTTCAACGGCGGTCCGCAACGGTGCGCCAAGCCGCGGATGCAAAATCGCCGCGGCATGTTCAAGTTCGCCATTTTCGCCAACCAGCGCTGCCTTGCCATAGCTTTCGGCCGCCGCCGGGCTGATCCCCAGCGCCACGACACAGGCATCGCCAAGCAGGCCACCAAGCTCTTCACCAATGGCCATCAGCGGTTCCAGATCGGCTTCAAACCGACCAGCAAACGGATTTTCGATGACCGCAATCGCCGCGGCACGACGGGTTGCCGGCGCGATGCTTTGGCCCGCTTCTTCATGCGTTTCCTCGACCACTGTCACAATCTTACGAATTTTGGCCAACCCCATCTTACTCTTGCGTCCCTTCGTATTTAACGTGAATGACATAGTATGAAATCAAAAGACAAAAATCATTAGCTGTCAAACAATATATCGGGATGCTGACCAGTCGGGTGCGGCGTGGGCTGTCTCATTTATATTGCTGATATTTAATGTTTAATTTTGCTATCTGGTCTTTCGAAAACAGGGATGATAGGGTTTTGGAAAAATGTCGAATAAGCGCGACAGAGTGAGGCTTTTTGACGCGAAGGTGTGCCGGTAATGGGGGAAAAAGACGATAAAATGCGCGGTCTGCCGAACGGGTCTTATCAGTTGGAAGCGCAGATTGGGTATAAATTGCGCCTTGCCAACCAGCGGCATCTTGAAATTTTCTCGCGGCTGATGACAGATTTTACCCCTACCCAATTTTCCGTGCTTGTGCGTCTTCACGATGTTGGCGCGGTGTCACAAAACCAGTTGGGCCGGTTGGTGGCGATGGATGCGGCCACGACCAAGGGCGTGGTGAACCGCCTTGTTGACAAGGGGCTTGTGCAAACCCGGCCGGATGGCACTGATATGCGCCGCCTGGTGATTTCATTGACCGATCAGGGGGTGGCCGCATTGGCGGCGGTGGTGCCGGTCGCACATCGCATCACGGCGGAAACGACCGCCAAACTGACCAAGCGTGAGGCGGCGCGATTATGCGCATTGCTTGACAAGCTGTAGGCAAATGCGCCTTGACCCGCGGCTGGCTTTGCCGGCTTAGTAGGCAAGGCGGGGTGATTTTAGGAATGATGAGGTGTGAAGGATGACAACGCAAAAGCTGGTGATCACAAATATCGGGCAAATCCTGTCGGGCAAGATTGAGGCGCCGTTTATCGATGGCGATTGTATTATCGCGGTTGACGGGAAAATAACCGCCATCGGCAAAGCCAAGGATTTGGATATTGATCGGGCAACAGTCCATGTCAATGCGCATGGCGTGACGGTAACGCCCGGCCTGATCGACAGCCATGTCCATCCGGTGATCGGCGATTACACCCCCCGCCAGCAGCAGCTGAATTGGATTGATTCCTGTCTTCATGGCGGGGTCACAACGATGATATCGGCCGGTGAAGTGCATGCCCCGGGCCGCCCCAAGGATATTGTCGGGTTGAAGGCGATGGCGATTGCATCGCAGCGCTGGTATGAAAATTTCCGCCCGTCTGGCGTCAAGATGCTGGCCGGGGCGCCGGTGATCGAGGACGGGATGGTCGAATCCGATTTCAAGGACCTTGCCGATGCCGGCGTTAAACTGCTTGGCGAGGTCGGTTTGGGCTCGGTCAAAGCCGGTGAAACCGCGGCGCAAATGGTTAAATGGGCGCGCAAATATGGCATTCAGTCAACGATCCACACCGGCGGCCCGTCAATTCCCGGATCGGGTCTGATCGACAAGGATGTGGTGCTGGAAGCCGACGCCGATATTATCGGCCATATCAATGGGGGGCACACCGCCTTGCCAGACGATCAGATCACCTGCTTGTGCGAGAGCTGTACGCGTGGCATCGAAATTGTCCATAATGGCAATGAACGGGCGGGGCTATTGGCGATGCGGACGGCGTTTGAGATCAAGCAGGCCGAACGGGTGATTCTTGGCACCGATGCGCCGGCTGGATCGGGCGTGCAGCCGCTTGGCATCTTGCGTATGGTGGCGATGCTGTCCAGTCTTGGCGATATTCCGCCAGAAATTGCCTTTTGTTTTGCGACAGGCAACACCGCCCGCATGCGCGACCTTGACACCGGGATCATCGAAGTTGGGCGAAGTGCCGATTTTGTGCTGATGGATACCGCCCAGCATGCGCCTGGAAAGGATATGCTTGAGAGTATTCATCAAGGTAACTTGCCAGGCGTTGGCATGACCATCATTGATGGCATTGTACGAACCGGCCGCAGCCGTAACACACCGCCGGCAACACGCCTGCCAGAGATTGTGTTAGGCGGATGAGCATTTGTCATCTACCCCGATGAAAGCAGGATTTACAAGTGAGGTTATTGTTAGTATACAAATGAAATAGCCATCATGGTTTCCGGTCATGCTTGGGCATGGCTTTTAGGCGATGATGATCATCAAGCGAGGAGTGTCATGCGTAAATACATCGATATTGACCTAGGCCGCCAAAGCAGCGAGAGCCGCGTCTTGACCGGTCGCGAGATTGCCGAATGTGGGCGCTTTCTGATTGCTAAAATGTTACTTGATGCCGATGTGGCAAAAATCGACCCGCTGGCCCCCGACAACCCGTTGATTTTTTCTGTCGGGCCGTTTGCCGGTACCAATTTTTCCAATGCGAACCGGTTGAGCGTGGGCTGCAAAAGCCCGCTTACCGGCGGTATCAAAGAGGCCAATAGCGGTGGCACGTTCGGGTTTGCGATGGGGCAGTTGCAGATTGCCGGTATCACCTTGCATGGCGCCAGCGATGAGTGGGTGGTGAT
>CAZYKI010000070.1:0-3486 GCA_964648035.1 uncultured Candidatus Puniceispirillum sp.
GTATGCATTGCCCGCAAGAATGATGGGGTGAATTCATCATTTACCATTCGCAAAATTTCCTATGGCGAAGGGGTCGAGCGTGTGTTTCCGACCCATGCCCCACAGGTTGCCGGTGTTACGGTCATGCGCCGTGGCCGGGTGCGTCGGGCCAAGCTCTATTACTTGCGTGGCCGTACCGGTAAGGCGGCGCGTATCGCTGAAAAAACAAACTATCGCGAGGCGTCATCCTCTTGAATTGCCAGACCGGCCTTGAGATGACCTCCTCGCCGGCAGCAATCGGGAGAATGATATGTCGGCTCCAAAAACACTTTTTGACAAAATCTGGGATGCCCATGTGGTGCATCAACAGGACGACGGTACCTGCCTGATTTATATCGACCGGCATCTTGTCCATGAGGTGACAAGCCCGCAAGCCTTTGAAGGGTTGCGGAACGCTGGTCGCGCGGTCCGTGCCCCGAACCGCACCTTGGCGGTGGCCGATCACAACATCCCGACCACCGACCGTAGTGTTGGCATTGCCGATGAAGAAAGCCGTATTCAGGTTGAAGCCTTGGAAACCAATGCGGCTGAATTTGGCGTTCCCTATTTCGCGATGGATGATATTCGTCAAGGTATCGTCCATGTGATTGGCCCGGAACAGGGCTTTACCCTGCCCGGCATGACCATTGTTTGCGGCGATTCGCACACCGCAACCCACGGCGCCTTTGGGGCGCTGGCCTTCGGCATCGGCACGTCCGAGGTCGAACATGTGTTGGCCACCCAGACCCTGATCCAAAAGCCGGCCAAAAACATGCGTATTACGGTTGATGGCGACCTGGGCGCCGGGGTCACCGCCAAGGACGTGATTTTGGCTATCATCGGCAAGATTGGCACCGCCGGTGGCACCGGTCATGTGATCGAATTTGCCGGCTCGGTGATTCGCGGCCTGAGCATGGAAGGCCGGATGACGGTTTGCAACATGGCCATCGAGGCTGGTGCCCGTGCCGGCATGATCGCGCCGGATCAAACCACATTTGACTATCTGCAGGGCCGGCCGATGGCCCCTGCTGGCGATGCGATGGACCAGGCGATTGCCTATTGGAAGACGCTGCCGTCGGATGAGGGCGCGCGCTATGACACCGAAATCACCTTGGCCGCCGCTGATATTGCGCCAACCGTAACATGGGGGACCAGCCCGGAAGATGCGCTGGCGATCACTGGTGCGGTACCGGACCCAGCCAAGGAAAAAGATCAAACCAAACGCGCCAAGATGGAACGCGCGATTGCCTATATGGGGCTGAGCGCGGGTCAGAAACTGACCGATATCAAGGTTGATACGGTGTTTATCGGGTCTTGTACCAACAGCCGCATCGAAGATTTGCGGGCCGCCGCATCGGTGGCCAAGGGCCGGAAGGTCGCCAGTGGCATGCGGGCGATGATTGTGCCCGGATCAGGCTTGGTCAAGGAACAGGCCGAGGCAGAAGGGCTTGACAAGATTTTTATCGAGGCAGGCTTTGAATGGCGTGAACCTGGCTGTTCAATGTGTCTTGCGATGAACGCTGACAAGCTGGCCGAGGGTGAACGCTGTGCGTCAACCTCGAACCGGAATTTTGAAGGCCGGCAGGGGCGTGGGGGGCGGACCCATCTTGTCAGCCCGGAAATGGCTGTTGCGGCAGCGGTATCTGGCTATTTGGCCGATGTGCGCGCGCTTTAGGCAGGGGGAGCAAAGACAATGCAGAAATTCGACAAGCTGACGGGTGTAGCGGCGCCGCTGAACATCCTCAATATCGATACCGACATGATCATCCCAAAGCAGTTTTTGAAGACGATCAAGCGGTCCGGTCTTGGCAAGAATTTGTTTGACGAGATGCGCTATGACGCCACCGGTGGGGAAAAAGCCGATTTTGTGCTGAACCAAGGCCCATATCGCCATGCCGAAATACTGGTTGCTGGTGATAATTTTGGCTGTGGATCAAGCCGCGAGCATGCGCCATGGGCGCTTCTCGATTTCGGAATCCGCTGTGTGATCTCGACCAGCTTTGCCGATATTTTCTATAATAACTGTTTCAAAAACGGGGTGTTGCCGATCGTTGTCAGCGCCGATGACCGTGACGCGCTGATGGCTGATGCGTCCGATACGGAAAATCCGGAATTGTCTGTTGATCTTGTCGCCCAAACGATTCGTCGGCCGAATGGTGTGACGGTGTCATTTGATATTGATCCGTTCCGCAAGACATGTCTTCTTGAGGGGCTTGATGACATTGGTCTGACCATGGAAAAAGGGGCGGACATTGACAGCTTTGAGGCGAAGCGCGCCAGCGCCCAGCCGTGGCTGTAAAACGGGTCTTCCGCTTGGGGCCTGAACGGGGCCCATATTCACTATAAAAGGACAAAAAAGATGGCGTCTAACCGCAAGGTCATGGTGTTGCCGGGGGATGGTATCGGCGACGAAGTAATGAAAGCCAATATGAAGCTGGTGGATTGGTTGGCCAAACATCGCAGCCTTGGTTTCGATATTTCTGAAGGGCTTGTTGGCGGGGCCGCCTATGATGTGCATGGCACCCCGCTTACCGACGAAACGCTGGCCGATTCAATCGCTAGTGACGCGGTTTTGTTTGGCGCTGTTGGCACCCCAAAATATGACGGCGTTCCGTTTGAAGTCCGGCCTGAAGCGGGATTGTTGCGGTTGCGTAAAGAAATGGATTTGTTTGCCAATTTGCGGCCGGCGATGGTGTTCCCGGCGCTTGTCGAGGCCTCAACCTTGAAGCCTGAAGTGGTGTCAGGTCTTGATATCATGATCCTGCGCGAATTGTGCGGCGGGTCGTATTTTGCCGAGCCCCGCGGTATCGAGGATTTGGGCAACGGTATCAAGAAAGGCTTTGATACAAACGCCTATACCACCCCCGAAATTGAACGTATTGGCCGGGTTGGCATGGATTTGGCGCGCAAGCGTGATGGCCGCCTGACCTCGGTAGAAAAGGCCAATGTCATGCATTCGGGCGTGTTGTGGCGTGAGGTCATGACCAAATTGCACGCTGCCGAGGGCGATGGTGTGACGCTTAGCCATATGTATGCCGATAATTGCGCGATGCAGCTGGTCCGCAATCCAAAACAGTTTGATGTGATCGTGACGGATAATTTGTTTGGTGATTTATTGTCGGATTGTGCGGCGATGTTGACCGGCTCGCTTGGCATGTTGCCATCGGCATCACTTGGCCATCCAGACCCGGAAACCGGCCTTCCAAAGGCGATGTATGAGCCGGTGCATGGCTCGGCCCCCGATATCGCGGGCCAAGGTCTGGCCAATCCTTTGGCGCAATTCCTTAGCTTTGCTATGATGCTGCGCTATAGCTTTGATCAAGGCGATGAGGCAGATCTGGTTGAGCAGGCGGTCAGCGCCGCCCTAGAGACCAAACGCACCGGCGATATTATGGCACCAGGATGCGAGCAGACCGGCACTGATGGCATGACCCAGGCTGTTCTCGATGCGATGGATCGTCTCGCCCG
>CAZYKI010000070.1:3586-8633 GCA_964648035.1 uncultured Candidatus Puniceispirillum sp.
GGCCCAGTAGTGGGCGGCTTTAGGTGATCGAGCGAGTCGCGGCGAATATCAACAACCCGCATCAGGTACGATGCCAGCGGGATTCTAAAAAGGGTAAAATAATGGGATATAAAGTGGCTGTCGTTGGCGCAACCGGTGCGGTTGGGCGTGAAATGCTGCAAACCTTGGCCGAGCGTAATTTTCCGGTCGAGACGGTCTATGCGGTGGCATCGTCAAAATCGGCCGGCCGCGAGGTATCCTATGGCGAGGATGTGACCTTGAAGGTTGAATCCCTCGACAAGTTTGATTTTGCCAAGGCTGATATTGCGCTGTTTTCGGCAGGGGGCGACATATCCAAAAAATATGCCCCGGTGGCTGGCGCTGCCGGTTGCTATGTGATCGACAATTCATCGGCCTTCCGCATGGACAGCGATGTGCCGTTGATTGTGCCGGAAGTCAATCCGGATGCGATCGAGGGGTGTCTTATTGACAAGGGTGGCCGCCGGATCATTGCCAATCCAAACTGTTCGACCGCCCAGCTGGTTGTCGCCTTAAAGCCGTTGCATGATGCGTTCAGCGTCAAGCGGGTGGTGGTGTCGACCTATCAGGCGGTGTCGGGTGCTGGCAAGCCGGCGATGGATGAGCTGTTTAATCAGACACGCGGCATCTACGTCAATGAAACGGTGACACCGGAAATTTTTACCAAGCAGATTGCGTTTAATGCGATCCCGCATATTGATGTGTTTCTGGATGACGGCTTTACCAAAGAAGAATGGAAAATGACCGCCGAAACCAAAAAGATTTTGGACCCGGCGATCGAGCTTGTGGCGCATTGCGTCCGCATTCCGGTTTTTGTTGGCCATAGTGAAGCGGTGTTTATCGAAACCGACAAGCCGATGACCGAAACCGCGGTGCGGCAATTGCTGACCGACGCACCCGGTGTGGTGGTGGTTGATCATCGGGCCAACGAAGGCTATGTGACCCCGCATGAGGCGGCGGGCGAGGACGCTGTCTATATCAGCCGTATCCGCAAGGATCCGACGGTGCCAAATGGTATGGTGTTCTGGTGCGTGTCGGACAATCTTCGTAAAGGGGCGGCCCTCAATTCGGTGCAAATCGCCGAACTGCTTGTCGAACGCGGCGTGATCAAAAACTAGCGGTCTGGCATCACGCTGTCCAAATGATCCAACAGCGCGATATCAAGATGGCTGGTGCTGGCATCGATGATCTTGTGCGCGGTGCGGCTGGCGGCGACAAAACTGTCAGGTGCCGAGAGGCCGCTGGCACAGTGGCTGGCAAACAGCGCTGTGACCAAATCGCCGCCGCCGGGCATGCCGGCCACCCGCTTGCTATAGGCCAGTGAAACCGCGTCATCGCGGCCGATAAAATGGTCATAAATGCACCCATCATCGCCAATAATGCCGGTGGCAATCACCGCTTGTAGCGGGGGGTGCTGGTCAAGAAGGTGGTGGGCGGCGGCGCTGGCATCATCGCTATTGGTGACGGGCTGGCCTGCCAGCAGGCCCAATTCAAACTGGTTTGGTGTCACATAATTGGCCCGAGGTAACAAACCTGCCCGCACCTGCTGTACCAGCCCATCGCTGACATAGATGCGGCCATTATCACCAAGCACAGGATCCAGAATATACTGCCCTGCCGGCCGCGCCGCGCGCCAGTGATCAATCACCGTGGCGATCGGGTCGATCTGGGCAACAGCGCCTAAATAGCCGGTGATAACACAAGGGCAGTCGGCCATTATGCCAAGCTGTGGCAAGGCGGCCAAAATCGCCTTGAACTGGTCGATTGGTGGTGGCCCGCCGGCGATCACCCCATGCCCGGGATGGGCAGCCAAATGCATCGTATCGACCGCTATCGGATAATGGCCACACCGGGTGATGACCGGAACAGCCACCCGGTTGCCGACAAAGCCGACAGCGACAGTTGATTGGATTGACAGAAGTTTTTCCATGGTCTGACGTTTTGCCGCCATTTTACGGAAATGGCAATGGGCATGCGCTGCGTGATGCCTCTGCAGCATGTCGCTGTCGGGGCGATAGAGGGCTTCAATATTGACTATTGGGCAATGATAACACATATAGTGCGATACAATGTCCAACCGCTTTTTGGTCGAATGTCTGACCGCCAGAGGTACCAGATGGCAAAGCCGCGCCCGCTATCGCCGCATCTTCAGATTTACCGCCTGCCCTTGCCGGCCGTCATGTCGATCATGCACCGGATCAGCGGGGCCGCCTTGGCCAGTGGCACAGTGCTGATGGTGCTGTGGCTGGTGATGCTGGCCGCCGGGGCTGACTGGTTTGCGCTGGCCGCCGGGGCTTTGGCACACCCGCTTGGCAAATTTGTGCTGTTTGGCTATTCGCTGGCATTGGTCTATCACGGGCTCAATGGTGTGCGGCATATGGTCTGGGATTTGTGTATCGGGCTTGAGGTGGATCAGGTCTACCGCAGCGGGTATCTAGTTCTGGCGATGACGGTTGTGGTGACCGCCTGTCTCTGGTTGGTTATATGAAGGGCAGCAAGCGATGGCACAAATGACACATTCCCGGTCCACCGCCCCGCGTGACAAAGGTCTTGGCCATTGGCGTTGGCAGCGGATCAGCGCGCTCGCGACCCTAGGGCTGATGGTCTATTTTGCCTATATGGTGGCGCGAATCGGGCCAATGGATTACGCCGCTGCTGCTGCCTTTGTGGCGGTGCCGGTGCATGCGCTTGGTTTGGTCGTGCTGCTGGTCGCCGGGCTGTTTCATGCGGCACTTGGGGTGCAGATGATTATCGAGGATTATGTGACGCTGGCTCAGGGTCGGCAGCGTTTTGTACGGTTGTCGCAAGGCGTATTTATGCTGCTGGCGGTGGCTGGTCTGGCGGCGTTGACGGTGATTACCGGCGTTATCTAAAGGGGGCAGTGGATATCCCGTTTACGGGATCAGCGGGGCCGGTCGTTGCAAGATGCCGGCAACCACAGTTGAAAAGGTATGTGCAATGAGTGCTTATGAAATCACTGACCACCATTATGATGTTGTCGTTGTCGGCGCTGGCGGGGCCGGATTGCGCGCAACATTGGGCATGGCGGCCGGCGGGCTGAAAACCGCCTGTATCACCAAGGTATTTCCGACGCGGTCACATACGGTGGCGGCGCAAGGCGGTATTGGCGCCGCGCTGAACAATATGGGCGAAGGCGACAACTGGCAGTTTCACATGTATGACACGGTCAAGGGATCGGATTGGCTTGGTGATCAGGACGCCATTGAATATATGTGTCGTAACGCCATACCGTCGGTGATCGAGCTTGAACATTACGGCGTGCCATTTTCGCGTACCGAAGAGGGCAAGATTTACCAACGCCCGTTTGGCGGCCACACCCTTAATCATGGTAAATCAATGGCGCGGCGCGCCTGTGCGGCCGCTGACCGGACCGGCCACGCCATTTTGCATACGCTGTATCAGCAATGCCTGAAATATAAGGCCGCGTTCCATATCGAATTTTTCGTGCTTGATCTGTTGATGACGGATGATGGCGCCTGTGCCGGTGTTATTGCCTTGCGGATGGAAGATGGCACCTTGCATCGGTTCTGGGGACAGCAGACGGTGCTGGCGACGGGCGGCTATGGCCGGGTCTATTTTTCATGCACCTCAGCCCACACCTGCACCGGCGACGGCAATGCGATGGCGTTGCGGGCTGGCCTGCCATTGCAAGATATGGAATTTGTCCAGTTTCATCCGACCGGTGTCTATGGCGCCGGCGTGCTGATTACCGAAGGGGCGCGCGGTGAAGGTGGTTATCTGACCAACGCCGAAGGTGAACGGTTTATGGAACGGTTCGCGCCAACGGCCAAGGATTTGGCCAGCCGGGACGTGGTCAGCCGGGCGATGACAATCGAAATCAATGAAGGCCGCGGTGTCGGCCCAAATAAAGACCATATAATGCTTCACCTTGAGCATGTTGATGCCGACACGCTGCATCAGCGTTTGCCCGGTATCACCGAGACCGCCAAAATCTTTTGCGGTGTCGATGTGACCCGCGAGCCGATTCCGGTCTTACCGACAGTGCATTACAATATGGGCGGTATCCCGACGAACTATCATGGCGAGGTGTTGTCGCCAACCGCGGATGATGAAAATGCCGTGGTGCCGGGTTTGATGGCGATTGGCGAAGCGGCCTGTGTGTCGGTGCATGGTGCCAACCGTCTTGGCACTAACTCGTTGCTGGATATTGTGGTGTTTGGCCGTGCCGCCGCGCACCGGGCTAATGAAATTGTGACCGCCGGCGCACCGGCTAAAATGGCGCCGCAACGTGCGACCGACAAAGCGCTTGATCGCTTTGACCGTATGCGGCATGCCGATGGCGAGTCGAGCGCGGCGTCGATCCGGCTTGACATGCAGCAGGCGATGCAGCGGCATGCGGCGGTGTTCCGGTCAAGCGACTCATTGACCGAGGGCGTTGGCAAAATGGACCAGATCGCCGGCAAAATGGCGCATATCGGGGTCAAGGACCGGTCATTGATCTGGAACACTGACCTGATCGAAGCGCTTGAGCTTGAAAATTTGATGGGGCAAGCCTTGGTGACGATCCGGTCGGCCGACCAGCGGCAGGAATCACGCGGCGCGCATGCTCATGAAGACTGGCCAGAACGTGACGATGACAATTGGATGAAACATACGGTTATGTGGCTTGACGAACATAACAAGTCGCGGCTTGGATACCGTCAGGTCGTGATGAAAACCCTAAGCAATGACATTGCGCCCATCCCGCCGGCGCCACGGGTCTATTAGGACAAGGTACGAGGATCAGTTATGGCCGAGTTCAAGCTTCCTGCAAATTCCACGATTACCGACGGCAAAACCTATCAGGTTGGCAATGCTGGCGGTGATGTCCGGACCTTCAAGATTTATCGCTGGTCGCCAGATGATGATGCCAATCCGCGGATTGACTCATTCGAGGTTGATCTTCATGACTGTGGCCCGATGGTGCTTGATGCGTTGATCAAGATCAAAAACGAAACCGATAGCAGCCTGACCTTTCGTCGGTCATGTCGCGAGGGTATTTGTGGGT
>CAZYKI010000071.1:0-8530 GCA_964648035.1 uncultured Candidatus Puniceispirillum sp.
CGCAATGAATTGGTCCGCATCGCGGCCACCACATATAATGGCAGCGATTGCAGTTCAACCGCCATATAGAGCGACATCAGATCATTGGCCGAAATCATCAGCATCATGCCAACCAGCGCCAACACCACAAGCAGTGCAAATTCCGGCTTGTTGACGTCATCTTTAGCCAGCGGCGTGACCGACATATAAAGCGCGGCAAATGTGCCAATCAACACCAGCAATTTCATATAGCTGGCAAAGCCGTCCGCCCGAAACAAACCGCCAAACGCCGTTGTTGCGATGCTGTCGCCCGACCAAATAAGCGCCGAGACCAGCACAATGCCGGCAAGCGCGATCATCGTCACCCGGCGGGCATTCGCTGCCCCCTCGCCACCAAACGCCGCCACCAACACCAGCACCAACGCCAACCCGGCCAAAAGCATTTCAGGCAAGGCAGGCAGGATATCGACCAGATCAAACATCATTTTATCCTTTCCTGCCGCTTATTGCGCGGCAAGCAATGGCAGCCCGCTTGCCGCAAGGCCATTCAATACAAACTGAACCGATGTTTCCATCACATCAAGCAACGCCATCGGATAGACACCAAACACCAACACCAGAATGGTCAACGGAACGAAAATGAAAAATTCGCGGCCATCCATCGGTTCCATGGTTTTGACCTCGTCATTGACGACTTCACCAAACATCACCCGCCGGTACAGCCACAGCATGTAGGTCGCCCCCAAAACCAGCCCTGTCGCGGTGAAAAAGGCCACCCAACTGCTGGCATGCCATGCCCCAACAAGCACCAGCATTTCACCGACAAAACCGCTTGTCCCCGGCAAGCCGACCGATGCCATCATCATAAACATGAAAAATACCGCATAACGTGGCATCGCCGCGGTAACGCCGCCATAGGCGCTAATCTCGCGGGTGTGAAGCCGGTCATAAACCACACCAACACAAAAGAATAAGGCGGCCGATACAAGGCCATGGCTGATCATCTGAAACATTGCACCGGCAATGCCCTGTTCGGTCATCGTAAAGATACCGATCGTGACGAAACCCATATGCGCCACCGACGAATAGGCGATCATCTTTTTCATGTCCGACTGCGCCAACGCCACAAGCGAGGTATAAATCACCGCAATGATTGACAACGCAAAAATCAGCGGTGCGAAAAAGTCGGATGCAAGCGGAAACATTGGCAAGGAGAACCGCAAAAATCCATAGCCCCCCATTTTCAACAGCACGCCTGCCAAAATCATCGAACCGGCGGTTGGTGCCTCGACATGCGCATCAGGCAACCAAGTATGGACCGGCCACATCGGCACCTTGACCGCAAATGACGCCAAGAAGCCAAGGAAGAGCCATGTCTGCATCGATTCGGCAAACTGATGCGCGGTGAGCATTGGAATATCGGTGGTTCCAACTTCCAGATACATCGCCAGCATACAGACGAGCATCAGCACCGACCCTAACAGGGTATAAAGGAAGAATTTGAACGCCGCATAGACCCGGCGTGGGCCACCCCACACGCCGATGATCAGGAACATCGGTATCAAGACCGCTTCAAAGAACAGATAGAACATCAGCATATCGAGCGATGCGAACATGCCGACCATCATCGTTTCCAGCACCAAAAAGGCGATCATATATTCACGGACCCGATGGGTAATGGCCCGCCAGCTTGCCAGAATCGATAACGGCGTCAAAAACGTGCTGAGCAGGATAAATGGCATCGAAATACCATCAACGCCCATATGGTACCCGATACCAGTGCCCTGCAGCCAAACCGCCTGTTCTTCAAACTGATAGCCGGTTACACCGCTATCAAACATAATCCACAAGGGCAGCGACAGTAAAAAGGTGAACCCCGATACCCATAAAGCGACCAGCCGTGAATTCTGGGCAATATTCGCCTCGTCCCCGCGAATCAACAGCAAAAACAGCACACCCGCCAACGGCAAAAAGGTGACAATAGATAAAATCGGCCAGCTATCGATCATCGTCTAAGCCCCTTTGAAGCGGAAATAATACCAGCTGACCAGCACCACAACGCCGATCAACATGGCAAACGCATAATGGAAAACGAACCCGGTCTGAAGCCGCGAACAGGCCCCCGACAGCCGATAGACAAAAGCCGACAAGCCGTCCGGGCCAAAGCCATCAATCGTGTCACGGTCACCACGTTGCCACAAGGTACGGCCGATCCGGACCGCGGGCCGCACAAAGACCGCATCATAAAGCTCGTCAAAATACCATTTATTGAAAAACAGCGCATGAACCGGGCGGAACCACTGGCTGATCTTGGCCGGCATATCGGTCCAGACGACATAGAACAGCACCGCCAAAACGACCCCGCTGCTGGCCAGAACGATCGGCAACAGCTTGACCCATGTGGGGACATGATGGGCATTTTCCATGGCCTGATTGGTCGGCAGGATAAAGATCGCATCGCCCCAGAACCGTGCCATGTCATGTCCGACAAACAATTCATAGCCAAGCCAACCGGAGAAAATCGCGCCAATCGACAGAACAAACAGCGGCACAGTCATCACCCGCGGTGATTCATGCACATGCGCCATAACCTCGGCGCTGGCGCGCGGCGTCCCATGAAACGCCATGATCAACAGCCGCCAGCTGTAAAAGGCGGTCAGGAATGCTGCCGCACACCCAAGCCAGAACGCCAGCATGCCAACGCCGCTATGGGCGCCATAGGCCGCTTCAAGAATCATGTCTTTTGAATAGAAACCGGCAAAAAACGGGAACCCGGCCAACGCCAGCGATCCGATCCACATCATCGCATAGGTCACCGGCACCTGTTTCCAAATACCGCCCATCTTGCGCAAATCCTGCTCATCCGACAGCGCGTGGATCACCGAGCCAGCGCCAAGAAACAGCAACGCCTTGAAAAACGCATGGGTGGTCAGATGGAACATCGCGGCTGGATAGGCTGACACCCCGGCGGCAAAAAACATATAGCCAAGCTGTGAACAGGTCGAATAGGCGATCACCCGCTTGATATCGAACTGAGTCATGCCAACAGTGGCCGCAAAAATGGCCGTCAATGCCCCAACAACCGTCACCACTTGCAGCGCAAATGGCGCATATTCCATCAAAGGAGACAGGCGGCACACCATAAAGACACCGGCGGTCACCATCGTTGCGGCATGGATCAATGCCGATACCGGCGTCGGGCCTTCCATCGCATCGGGAAGCCATGTATGAAGCCCCAATTGCGCCGATTTCCCCATCGCACCGATGAACAGCAATATGCCGATCACCTCAAGTGCTGGCAGATCATTGCCGAGGAAAGACAGGCTGACTGTGGTAAATTGGCTGGCTTGGGCAAAGATCTCGTCAAACTGAATAGTCCCGAACAGCGCATAGACGGCCAGAATACCCAAAGCAAAACCGAAATCACCAACCCGGTTGACAACAAAGGCCTTCATCGCTGCGGTATGCGCTGATTCCTTTTTGTACCAGAACCCGATCAGCAGATAGGACGCAACGCCAACCCCTTCCCAGCCAAAGAATAGCTGGACCAGATTGTCGGCCGTTACCAACATCAGCATCGCAAAGGTAAACAGGCTGAGATAGGACATAAAACGCGCCCGCGCATTATCATGCGACATATAGCCGATCGAGTAGATATGTACCATCGACGATACGCCCGTCACCACGATCAACATCACCGCGGTCAGCGTATCAAACCGCAACGCCCACCGCGCATCAAACCCGCCGGACGAAATCCACCGGCCGATATCAACCGTCACCTGAGTGCCGCCAAGGGCAACCTCGGCAAATGCAAACACCGACAACAGTAAAGACAATAGCAGGCCCGACACAGTGACCAACTCGGCGGCCCGATCACGGTTGCCAAGGCTCAGCAAACCGGCCAGCACAGACCCCAACAAGGGCAGGAAAACGATAAGGGAATACATAACCGGTCCTACCCCTTCAACATATTCACATCTTCAACCGCGATAGACCCGCGGTTGCGGAAAAACACCACTAAAATAGCAAGGCCGATGGCCGCTTCGGCCGCTGCCACCGTCAGAATGAACAGGGAAAACACCTGCCCATCGAGATTGTTGCCATAGGCCGAAAACGCCACCATGTTGATATTGACCGCCAGCAGCATCAGCTCGATCGACATCAAGATGGTGATCACATTCTTTCGGTTCAGAAAAATACCGAAAATGCCAAGGGCGAACATAATCGCCGACACGGCAAGGTAGTGATTTAACGATAATTCCAACATCAACCTGAACCCTTTATTTCGTCTCGTCACTGTGCGCCGCGTCATCGTCGGCCGTTTGCCGTGTACCCGCCGGCATTTTGACAATTTCCAGAACATCCTCACGGCGCCGGCTGTTCTGCGCGGCAATGGACTGGCGCCGCACGCCAACGCGTTTCCGCATCGTCAACGCAATCGCGCCAATCATCGCCACCAACAAGATCAATCCGGCAAGCTGGAATAGATAGGCGTATTTTGTATAGAGAACACCACCAAGCCGCGTGGTATTGGCAACATCGGGCATATCCGGCAATTGTGCGCCCGAAAAGGCGTCACCATACATGGCGGCAACAAGCTCGAACACCAGAATGCCACCGACGGCCAGCCCAAGCGGCAGATATTTTTGAAAGCCAGCCCGCATTTCGGCGAAATTGATGTCAAGCATCATCACCACAAACAGGAACAGCACCGCAACCGCGCCGACATACACCACCACCAGCAGCATCGCCAGAAATTCGGCCCCAATCAGCACAAACAGCCCAGCTGCATTGAAAAAGGCAAGGATCAGGAACAGCACCGAATAAACCGGGTTACGCGATACCACGACCATGAAGCTGCTTGCCAGCATCACCCCTGCAAACAGGTAAAAGAACAAAGCCTCAATCATTATCGAAATGTCTTTCTGTTATCATCGCGTCGCTCCCCCTGCCCTGCCGTCAGCGCCATTTCGCATCGGCGGCAAGGTTACGGGCAATTTCGGTTTCCCAGCGGTCACCATTGGCCAGCAATTTGTCTTTGTCGTAATACAGTTCTTCGCGCGTTTCGGTGGCAAACTCAAAATTCGGCCCCTCAACAATCGCGTCAACAGGACAGGCCTCCTGACAAAAGCCGCAATAGATGCATTTTGTCATATCGATGTCATAGCGTGTTGTCCGGCGACTGCCATCTGCCCGCGGTTCAGCCTCGATAGTAATGGCCTGCGCCGGGCAAACTGCCTCGCACAGCTTGCAGGCGATGCAGCGTTCTTCGCCATTCGGGTAGCGCCGTAACGCATGTTCACCACGAAACCGCGGCGACAAGCTGCCCTTTTCATAGGGATAGTTGATTGTGACCTTTGGCTTGAAGAAATATTTCAAGGTCAGGAACAGGCCTTTGCCAAGTTCCAACAGCAGAAACGATCGAACCGCGTTAACCAATGCAGACATATCTGTCGTCTCCCTATCCCAACACAACCGGCGGCAGGCTGTCAGTCATCAACAGATAGCCTGCGGTCAGAACCACATAAATCAATGAAAATGGCAGGAAAATCTTCCAGCCAAGGCGCATCAACTGATCATAGCGATAGCGTGGTGTGGTCGCCCGCACCCACAAGAACACAAACAGCACCAGCATGATTTTCAGAATGAACCAAATCGGCCCCGGCACCAGATTAAGCGGCCATATATCAAATGGCGGCAGCCATCCTCCAAGGAACAGCACGGTGGTCATGCCGCTCATCAAGATCATATTGGCATATTCACCGAGGAAAAACAGCGCGAATGACATTGACGAATATTCAACGAAATAGCCGGCAACCAATTCTGATTCACCCTCGGGCAGGTCAAACGGCGCCCGGTTGGTTTCCGCAAGGGTCGAGATGAAAAACACCACAAACATCGGCAATAATGGAATCGCAAACCACATGCCACGCTGGGCTTCGACAATCGCTGTCAGGTTCAATGTGCCGGCACATAGCAACACATTGATAATCACCAGCCCCATCGATACCTCGTAGGACACCATCTGCGCCGCCGAACGCAACGCACCCAAAAACGCATATTTCGAGTTACTGGCCCACCCCGCCATGATCACGCCATAGACACCCAATGACGAAATCGCAAACAGGTACAAAATACCGACATTGATGTCGGCGATGACCAGACCTTCACCAAAAGGAATCACCGCCCAAGCCACCAGCGACAAAATAAAGGTCAGCATCGGTGCCAAGATAAAGACGATTTTGTTCGCCCCCGCCGGCAAGATTGTTTCCTTGGCCATTAGCTTCAGCGCATCGGCAAAAGGCTGGAACATGCCAAACGGGCCGACCACATTCGGCCCTTTACGCAATTGCATAAAGCCGATCACCCGCCGTTCGGCCAAGGTCAAATAGGCCACGGCTATTAACAATGGGCCGACCACAGCCAATATCTTGGCCAAGATCCAGCCAAGTTCAAGAATCCAGTCCTGACTCAAAAATTCAACCATCGCTCTACTCCGCCGCAACCGCTGCCGCATCACCGCCATTAGCGGCGCGCCGGCATTCGGCCATGGTTTCTGACGACCGGCTGATCGCACAGGTCATATGGAAATTGTCCAAAGCTTGGCCGATCGGTGCGGTCCCTACCTTGCCACGCCCACCAAAGGCGGCCCATTTGGCTGGGGCGATCTCGTCCATCCCGGCAAATTGTGGATGTGCGGCCATCAGGCTTTCGCGCAATTCGGCCAGCGTATCAAACCCGACCGACTTGCCCAAAACGCCGGCAACAGCACGAATAATGGCCCAATCTTCCCGCGCCTGGCCGGGCGGGAATGTGGCGCGGCTGGCATATTGCACCCGGCCTTCGGTATTGACATAAATGCCGTCTTTTTCGGTATAGGCTGCGCCGGGCAGCACCAAATCGGCATGATGCGCCCCACGATCACCGTGATGCCCTTGATAAATCACAAAACTTGACTCAAACGGCGCCATATCGATTTCGTCAGCTGCTAATAGCCACAACAGCTTTAATTTACCGGCGCTGGCGGCCTTGCCCATCGCGGCGATATCCATCCCGTCACGCCCCGGTAGAAAGCCCACATCAAGCGCCCCTACACGACCGGCGGCAGTATGCAGCACATTAAAGCCATTCCAGCCCTTGGCAACAACGCCATAGGTGTCGGCGATTTTACGCGCCACACCAAGCACCGCGGCCCCGTCATCCCGCGCCAACGCACCCATACCAATTATAATCATCGGCCGTTTGGCTTTTTTCAATTTGGCGGCAAATTTGTGCGATCCGTCGGCAATCTTGTTCAAAATAGACGGATCATCGCCAAGACATTCAGCGTCATAGGTCAGGTCAGCTTGCGGGCCGACAACGGCGATTGGCATCCGGCTTGACAACCAGTTCCGTCTAATGCGCGCGTTCAGAACCGCCGCCTCGATGCGCGGATTGCTGCCAATGATCAATAACGCATCGGCATCATCAATGCCGGCAATCGTCGAATTGAAAATATAACCGGCGCGCGCGCCGCCAATCTTGGCGCCATCCTGCCGACAATCCATATGCGGGCTGCCAATACGCGCCATCAAGCTGTGCAACGCATAAACCGATTCCACATCAACCTGATCACCAACAATGGCGCCAATACCCGCAGGTTTGGCCTTTTTCAACGCGGCCGCTGCGGTTTGCAAGGCGTCATCCCAGCTGATCGGGTGCAACCGCCCGTCCTTACCCCGCGCGTAAGGCTGGTCAAGGCGCTGGCGCCGCAGCCCGTCAATCGCATAGCGGGTTTTATCGGAAATCCATTCCTCATTGATATCTTCATTCAGACGCGGCAAGACCCGCATCACCTGTCCGCCGCGGGCATCGATCCGGATGTTGCTTCCCACCGCGTCCATCA
The DNA here is from genome assembly GCA_964648035.1 of uncultured Candidatus Puniceispirillum sp. Classification (GTDB taxonomy): domain Bacteria; phylum Pseudomonadota; class Alphaproteobacteria; order Puniceispirillales; family Puniceispirillaceae; genus UBA3439. Next base: position 7,865 of record CAZYKI010000071.1, read on the forward strand.
CGTCGATGCTCTCGACCTTGTTCAATTCCCACGGGCGCGCGGTAAAGGCATACGGCCGCGAGGTCAGCGCCCCAACCGGACACAGATCAATCACATTGGCCGACAATTCAGACGCCAGCGTCTTTTCAAGATAGGTGGTAATCTCGACATTTTCGCCGCGCCCAATCGCGCCAAGCTCAGGAACGCCGGCAACCTCGGTCGCAAAGCGGACACATCTGGTGCAATGAATGCAGCGGGTCATCACCGTGCTGATCAATGGGCCCATATGTTTGTTTTCGACCGCCCGCTTGTTTTCAGCATAGCGTGACCCGTCAAGCCCGTACCCCATCGCCTGATCTTGCAGGTCACATTCACCGCCCTGATCACAAATCGGACAGTCAAGCGGGTGGTTGATCAGCAAAAATTCCATCACCCCTTCGCGGGCTTTTTTCACCCGGTCGGTATCGGTGCGGATAACCATGCCATCGCCAGCCGGCATCGCACAGGACGCGATCGGTTTTGGCGCCCGCTCCATATCGACAAGACACATCCGGCAGTTGCCAGCAATCGACAGCCGGTCATGGTAGCAAAAGCGCGGGACTTCAACGCCAGCAGCCTCACAGGCCTGAAGGACGGTTGACCCGTCTTCAACCTCGACCTCGACGTCATTTACTGTCAGTTTTGGCA
>CAZYKI010000072.1:0-8453 GCA_964648035.1 uncultured Candidatus Puniceispirillum sp.
GGTTGTCGCAGCAGAGGTAATGGTGATCCCACGCTCTTGCTCTTGCTCCATCCAGTCCATGGTGGCATTGCCATCATGCACTTCGCCAAGCTTGTGTGACCGGCCTGTGTAGTACAAAATCCGTTCAGTCGCGGTGGTCTTACCGGCGTCAATATGCGCCATAATCCCGAAATTGCGATAACGGTCGAGTGTATATTCGCGTGCCATATTTTCGCTCCTAGGTTCCCGATTACCAGCGGTAATGCGAGAAAGCCCTGTTGGCTTCCGCCATTTTATGAGTGTCTTCGCGCTTTTTGACGGCGTTGCCGCGGTTGTTCGCGGCATCCATCAATTCGCCTGACAAACGGTCAACCATGGTGTTTTCACCACGCTTGCGCGAACTGTCGATCAACCAGCGAATGGCCAGCGCCTGGGCGCGTTCGGCGCGCACCTCAACCGGCACCTGATAGGTAGCCCCACCAACCCGGCGTGAGCGCACCTCAAGATTGGGGCGCACATTTTCCAGCGCGTCATGGAACACTTTGACCGGTTCATTGCCCGATTTGGCTTGAATACGGTCAAATGCCCCGTAGACAATCTTTTCGGCAACCGACCGCTTGCCGTCATACATCAGGCAAGACATGAATTTCGAGACAACGGTGTCCTTGTATTTGGCATCAGGAAGAACCGGCCGTTTTTCTGCTCTATGGCGACGTGACATATTTGCCTCTTCTTACTTGGGCCGTTTGGCGCCGTATTTAGAGCGACGCTGGCGACGGTCTTTGACGCCCTGTGTATCCAAGGTGCCACGAATGATGTGATAGCGCACACCTGGAAGGTCTTTCACGCGGCCGCCGCGGATCAACACAACCGAGTGTTCTTGCAGGTTATGACCTTCACCCGGGATGTAGCTTGACACCTCAAACCCGTTGGTCAGGCGCACCCGCGCGACCTTCCGAAGCGCCGAGTTCGGCTTTTTCGGGGTTGTTGTATAGACTCTGGTGCATACGCCACGCTTTTGTGGACATGCTTCCATTGCCGGAACTTTGGTACGTGCAACAGGACGACTGCGCCCGTGACGGATCAACTGGTTAATCGTTGGCATTCCTGCCCCTTTTTTCTCGACCTAATAAGCACGAAACGTGCAACAGGGCAGCCTTGCTCAATAGAAACGAGAGCAAAGCACCCATCCAACTCCCTCGCAGGAGCCCATTTTCAGCACCTAATATACCGACCTAGCGTCTGGAACGGCCGCTACAGCCGCAGCTGCAGGGTGTTCCACCACCTAGATCCAAAAGGTGGCCGGATACTATTTTTTGCGGGCCAACTGGTCAAGCGGTTTTTACGCCTGCCCCGCCGTTATCCCGTTTTTTTTCAAAAAGCCGCCAGATTCAGCGAATCTGGCGGCCCTTAATCAGTCTTCAACCACCGCTTCAGCGCTGTCTGCCGCGAATTCACCGGATTCGATGGCCGGCACAGCAGCAGCGCGGGCAGCGAGAATCGCCTTATCACGATCCGCGGCGATCCGGCGCAACCGATTCATCACCGAACCGGTACCGGCCGGGATCAAACGCCCGACGATCACATTCTCTTTCAAACCGTCAAGCGTATCCTGCTTGCCGCTTACCGCCGCTTCGGTCAGTACACGGGTGGTTTCCTGGAACGATGCTGCCGAAATAAAGCTGTTGGTTTGCAACGATGCCTTGGTGATACCCAGCAAGATCGGGTGTGCCACCGCTGGCCGGAGCCCTTCAGCCTCAAGCGCAGCGTTTGAGCGTGCAAATTCTTCACGGTCAACCTGCTCGCCGGCAAGGAAGGTGCTATCGGCCGGATCATCGACCTCTACCTTTTGCAGCATCTGCCGAACAATGACCTCAATATGCTTGTCATTGATCTTCACACCCTGCAACCGATACACGTCCTGAATTTCCTTCACCAGATAATCGGCCAAGGCCTCGACGCCAAGAATGCTGAGGATATCATGCGGCACCGGGCTACCATCAAGAAGCAAGTCACCCTTGCGGACGACATCGCCCTCATTAACCGCCAACGGCCGGCCTTTTGGCAGCAGATATTCCACCGCTTCCATTTCGTCATCGAGTGGCACGATACGAATCCGGCGCTTGGCCTTATAGTCATTGCCAAACTCGACCCGGCCATCGCTTTCTGCAATAACCGCGAAATCCTTGGGCCGGCGGGCCTCGAACAATTCGGCCACACGCGGCAGACCACCGGTGATATCACGCGTTTTCGATGATTCCCGGGGAATACGCGCCAACACATCGCCAGCTTGTACCTCGGTTCCGTGATCGATTGACAAAATCGCCCCGGCCGACAGGAAATACCGGGCCTCAAGGCCATTTGCCAGCGTCAGCACTTCACCCTTGCTATCGCGCAATGTAATCCGCGGCCGCAGATTGGCACCGCCCGCCGCCTGTTTCCAGTCGACAACTTGGCGGCTTGAAATGCCGGTGGCATCGTCGGTTACTTCACGCACCGAGATACCATCGGTCAAATCGACAAAGTTTGCGACACCATTCAATTCGCTGATGATCGGCATGGTGTATGGATCCCATTCGATCAACACCGCGCCAGCCGCAACCTCGTCGCCACTCTTAACCAGAAGACGACCGCCATACGGCAGACGGAAGCGTGACCGTTCACGATCCTGCTCATCAACAATCAGCAATTCGGTGTTGCGGCTCATCACAATGGTATTACCGTTACGGTCAGTGACCAGTGACGCATCTTCCAGCTTCACCTTGCCGCCGATATTGGCTTCAAGATTAGACTGTTCAGCGCCGCGCTGTGCCGCCCCCCCAACGTGGAAGGTCCGCATGGTCAGCTGGGTACCCGGCTCACCGATTGATTGTGCGGCAATCACCCCGACCGCTTCACCGATATTCACATCGGTGCCGCGGGCCAGATCACGGCCATAGCAATTGGCGCAAATGCCGCGCTCGGCTTCACATAACAGCGCTGACCGGATTTTAGCCTGATCAACACCCGATTCAGCAATCGCATCGGCATGTTCTTCGGTCACCATTTGACCGGCAGCCACGATAACCTTGTCCGATTTGAGGTCGACCAGATCTTCAACCAGAACCCGGCCCAAAATCCGCTCAAACAGTGAATCGACGACGTCACTGCCATTCATCACCGGGCGGATGGTCAGGCCTTGGCTGGTACCACAATCGACTTCATGGACGATACAATCTTGGGCCACATCAACAAGCCGGCGGGTCAGATAGCCCGAGTTGGCTGTCTTCAGCGCGGTATCGGCAAGACCTTTACGCGCCCCGTGGGTCGAGTTGAAATATTCCAGCACATTCAACCCTTCCTTAAAGGAAGAAATGATCGGCGTTTCGATGATCTCGCCTGACGGTTTCGCCATCAGACCCCGCATGCCGGCCAACTGCTTGATCTGTGCGGCGGAACCACGGGCACCGGAATGCGCCATCATCCACACTGAATTGATCGGCTCGCCATCTTTGGTTGTCGAGATACCCTTCATCATCTCGTCAGCCACAAGATCGGAACAACGTGACCAGACATCGACCACCTTGTTGTATTTTTCACCTTGCGTGATCAAACCATCCAGATATTGCTGCTCAAAGGTTTTGACCTCGCCTTCTGCCTCGGACACATATTTTTCTTTCAGGTCAGGCGTTGTCAAATCGGCAATACCAAACGAGATACCGGCATCACAGGCTTGGCCGAAACCAAGGCCCATCAACCGGTCACAGAAAATCACCGTGTCCTTCTGACCACAATGGCGATAGACATGGTCGATCACGTCACTGACTTCCTTTTTGGTCATCAGCTTGTTCACAAGCTCAAACGAACAGGCCGGATTATCTGGCAGCAGATCGGCAAGTTGGGCACGCCCCGGGGTGGTCTCGATCACTTTCAAAACCCGTGAGCCATCAACACTGTCACGGGTTGGGACACGCGCTTTAACCTTGGCATGCAGGCTGACCGACCCGTTACCGAGCGCCAGCAGGATTTCCTGCACATTCGAGAAGATCATGCCTTCGCCTTTTTCATTGTCGCGTTCCATCGACATGTAATAAAGGCCAAGAATAATATCCTGTGACGGCACGATGATCGGCTTGCCATTGGCCGGGCTGAGAATGTTGTTGGTCGACATCATCAACACCCGGGCTTCAAGCTGCGCCTCAAGCGACAGCGGCACATGCACCGCCATCTGGTCACCGTCAAAATCGGCGTTAAAGGCGGTACAGACCAACGGATGCAGTTGAATCGCCTTGCCTTCGACAAGCACCGGTTCAAACGCTTGGATACCAAGACGGTGCAAGGTTGGTGCGCGGTTCAACATAACCGGATGTTCGCGGATCACTTCTTCAAGGATATCCCATACTTCAGGGCGTTCCTTTTCAACCATCCGTTTGGCCATCTTCACCGTGCTGGCAAGCGAATAAAGTTCCAGCTTTGAATAGATGAACGGCTTGAACAGTTCGAGCGCCATTTTCTTTGGCAGGCCACACTGGTGCAGTTTCAGTTCTGGACCAACCACAATGACCGAACGGCCGGAATAATCGACCCGCTTGCCAAGCAGGTTTTGACGGAACCGGCCCTGCTTGCCCTTTAGCATATCCGACAGCGATTTCAGCGGGCGCTTATTGACCCCACTGATCACCCGGCCGCGCCGCCCGTTGTCAAACAACGCGTCGACAGATTCCTGAAGCATGCGCTTTTCGTTGCGGATGATGATATCCGGCGCGCGCAATTCAATAAGCCGCTTTAGACGGTTGTTGCGGTTGATCACCCGGCGATACAGATCATTCAAATCGGATGTCGCAAAACGGCCGCCATCAAGCGGGACCAAAGGCCGCAATTCGGGTGGAATGACCGGCACCACGTCCATAATCATCCATTCCGGGCGGCACCCTGAATCGCGGAACGAATCAATCAGCTTCAGCCGTTTTACCAGCTTCTTGCGCTTGGCTTCAGACCCGGTTTCTGCCAGTTCGGTGCGGATCGTCACACGCTCGGCTTCAAGATCCAGATCTTCAAGAATCTTCTTGATTGCCTCGGCGCCGATGCTGGCTTCAAACGCGTCATCGCCAAATTCATCCTGAGCATCGTAGAATTCTTCTTCACTCAGCAGCTGGCCGCGCACAAGCGACGTCATGCCGGGCTCGATCACCACAAAATTTTCAAAATACAAGACCCGTTCAAGATCTTTCAACGTCATATCGACAAGCAGGCCAATGCGGCTTGGCAGTGACTTCAAGAACCAGATATGCGCCACCGGTGCCGCCAGTTCGATATGACCCATCCGCTCGCGCCGCACCTTTGACAAGGTGACTTCAACGCCGCATTTCTCGCAGATGATCCCGCGGTACTTCATCCGCTTATATTTGCCGCAAAGGCATTCATAATCGCGGACCGGGCCGAAAATACGCGCACAGAACAGACCATCTTTTTCTGGCTTGAAGGTCCGGTAATTGATGGTTTCGGGCTTTTTGATCTCGCCGAAAGACCATGAGCGGATACGCTCTGGCGAAGCGATCGAGATTCTGATCTTGTCAAAGCTCTGTGGGCCTTGTGGCTGCCCGAAAGGGTTCATCAAATCATTCATCTGTTCATCTCCCCAACGTCAGTTGGTGTTCGCTATGAGTCATTGTCAGTCAGTAGCGGCCCTTGAAAAACGGGCCAGTCAAAATGGCGCGGCCGGATCAGATGCCTGTCCGGCCGGCGAACCCGGTTTAATATTCCGCTTCGTGCAGATCGACATTGAGGCCAAGCGACCGCAATTCCTTGACCAACACATTGAACGATTCAGGAATGCCCGATTCAAAATCATCATCGCCGCGAACAATGGCCTCATAGACCTTGGTCCGGCCGGACACATCATCCGATTTCACCGTCAACATTTCCTGTAGCGTATAGGCCGCACCATAGGCCTCAAGTGCCCACACCTCCATCTCGCCAAAGCGCTGGCCACCAAACTGGGCCTTACCGCCAAGCGGCTGCTGGGTGACCAATGAGTATGGACCGATTGAACGGGCATGGATCTTATCGTCAACCAAGTGATGCAGCTTCAACATATAGATGTAGCCAACGGTCACTTGCCGGTCGAACACCTCGCCGGTCCGCCCGTCAGTCAACCATTCCTGACCGGTCAGGCTTAGCCCTGCCTTTTCCAGCAGATGGGTGACATCGGCCTCACGCGCCCCATCAAACACCGGCGTTCCCATCGGGACACCGCGTGACAGGATGCTGGCCTGTTCGATGATCTGGTCATCGTCCATCACCTCAAGTTCAGCTTTGAACTGCTCTTCACTGTAGATTTCAGACAACAGCTTGCGGATTGGTTTGGTATCATGTTTGGCCCGCGCTGCTTCAGCGGCGGCCCCAACCTGCTTGCCAAGACCGCGCGCTGCCCAGCCAAGATGCGTTTCAAGAATCTGCCCGACATTCATCCGCGATGGCACCCCAAGCGGGTTTAGAACGATATCGACCGGGGTCCCATCTTCAAGATAGGGCATATCTTCAACCGGCACGATGCGTGAAATCACACCCTTGTTACCGTGACGACCCGCCATTTTGTCACCAGGCTGAAGCTTGCGCTTGATCGCCACGAACACCTTGACCATTTTCATCACGCCGGGCAGCAGCTCATCACCGCTTTGCAGCTTGTCGACCTTGTCATTGAACCGCGCTTGCAGTGCCGCAACGGCGGTTTCAAAGTTGCCAACCTGTGCCTCGACAAGCTTTTGCACCGCATCATCCTTGACAGCGATTTGCTGCCACTGTGATTTTGGCAATGCCTCAAGGCTTTCCGCGGTCAATGCGGTGCCAGCCTTCAGCCCTTTCGGGCCACTGGCAACGGTTTGCCCGGCAAGCAGCTCGGCCATACGGCCATAGAAACCGCGTTCAAGAATCGCTCTTTCATCGTCACGGTCTTTGCCAAGACGGTCGATCTCGGCCCGATCAATGGCCAGAGCGCGCTCGTCTTTTTCAACACCACGGCGCGAGAACACCCGCACCTCGACAACCGTACCAGACCCGCCCGGCGGCAGCTTTAGCGAGGTATCACGAACATCCGATGCCTTTTCGCCAAAGATCGCCCTGAGCAGCTTTTCTTCCGGGGTCATTGGTGATTCGCCTTTCGGCGTGACCTTACCCACCAGAATATCGCCAGGCCCAACCTCGGCGCCAACATAGACAATGCCGGCCTCGTCAAGATTCTTCAGCGCTTCTTCACCGACATTCGGGATATCGCGGGTGATTTCTTCCTGACCAAGTTTGGTATCCCGCGCCATGATTTCATATTCCTCGATATGGATCGAGGTAAAGACATCATCACGGACAATACGTTCCGAAATCAGGATCGAATCTTCAAAGTTATAGCCATTCCACGGCATGAAGGCGACAAGCACGTTGCGGCCAAGCGCCAATTCGCCATCCTCGGTTGATGGGCCGTCGGCAATGATATCACCGCGGCGCACCGTATCACCAACCTTGACCAGCGGCCGTTGGTTGACCGTGGTGTTCTGGTTCGACCGCTGGAATTTCAGCAGGCTGTAGATATCGACTGGCGAATGGTTGCCCTCAACCTCTTCGGTTGCCCGCACCACGATACGGGTTGCGTCAACCTGATCGATCACGCCGGCGCGGCGCGCCACGATGGTCACACCCGAATCCCGCGCCACCCGCGATTCCATGCCGGTGCCGACAATCGGCGCCTCGGCACGCAACAATGGCACCGCCTGACGCTGCATGTTTGATCCCATAAGGGCGCGGTTGGCGTCATCATTTTCAAGGAACGGAATCAACGCTGCCGCAACCGATACCAGCTGCTTTGGCGAGACGTCCATCAATTCAATATCGGTCGGGCGCGCCAAGCCGATATCACCGGCCCGACGAACCGGGATCAATTCGCCGACAAATTTGCCTTTTTTATCAAGTTCCGCATTGGCCTGAGCGATTGTGTAGCGCCCTTCTTCCATCGCTGAAATATAACGCACCTCGTCGGTCACCTGACCATCAACAACCTTGCGATATGGTGTTTCGATAAAGCCGTAGCGGTTGATTTTGGCAAAGGTGGCCAGTGAATTGATCAAGCCGATATTCGGACCTTCAGGCGTTTCAATCGGACAGATCCGGCCATAATGGGTCGGATGCACGTCGCGCACCTCAAAGCCGGCACGTTCACGCGTCAGACCGCCAGGCCCAAGCGCCGATACCCGCCGCTTGTGGGTGATTTCAGACAATGGGTTGGTCTGATCCATAAATTGCGACAATTGCGACGAGCCGAAAAATTCCCGCACTGCGGCCGCTGCCGGCTTGGCATTGATCAGATCAGCCGGCATCACCGTATCGATCTCGACCGATCCCATGCGTTCACGGATCGCCCGTTCCATACGCAGCAGGCCGATCCGGTACTGGTTTTCCATCAATTCACCAACCGACCGCACCCGGCGGTTGCCAAGATGGTCGATATC
>CAZYKI010000073.1:0-8447 GCA_964648035.1 uncultured Candidatus Puniceispirillum sp.
TAAACGCATTGATTCCCTCAACCGCGTCTGAATGCAACATATTTTCTACCATCACCCCAACCGCGTAATCATAGGCAGCGGCAACCGCCATTTCACGCTGCTGGTAAAAGGCGATTTTTCCGGTCGCCAGTGTCGCTGGTGACTTGGCGGCTATTGTCTCGGCGACATCTTTGACATGATCGGCCAGTGGTTGCGCGGTGATAACGGCATTGACCAGCCCCATTTCAGCCGCCCGGCTAGCTGGCACCACATCGCCTGTCAGCAACATTTCCATCGCATGTTTGGTCGCAACATTGCGTGACAGCGCGACCATTGGCGTTGAACAAAACAGCCCGATATGAACCCCGGGTGTGCAAAAGCCGGCATCTGGCCCAGCATAGGCAAGATCACAGCTGGCAACAAGCTGACAGCCGGCCGCGGTAGCCAGCCCATCAACCGCCGCGATAACCGGTTTCGGATTGGCCATAATCGATCGCATCAAGGCCGAGCAACGCTGCAACAATTGCGCGAACCGGGCGCGGCCAGCATCCGGCTCTTGCCGGGCCGCGGTCATTTCTTTGAGGTCATGCCCGGCGCAAAATACCGGTCCGGCCGCCGCCAGTACAACAACCCGCACCGCCGGGTCACTAGCAGCGGCATCTAGGGCGGTGGCAAGCGCGGCCATCATCGCGTCAGACAGCGCGTTACGCCGCCGCGGATCAGCCATTGTCAACCGCCTGACGCCGGGCGCGACCCAATCGACATGCACCAGATCGCCGCGGTCACTGTCGGTTTGTGCTGTCATCACATATCGCCTCCCTTGCCTATTAAAACCGCAAAAACCGGCCCACCGCAATCGCTGTCAGCACATCCAAGAAACTATCGTTCCGATGCGGCAAACCGCCGCTCAAGCCAGCGCACACCAGCCGATACCAACAAAATCAGCAACAAATATTCCAGCACCAAAACGGTGTAGATTTCCAGTGGCCGATATTCGGTCACCACCAGTTCATTGGCGCGGCGGGTCAATTCCTGCATACCGATTACCGACACCAGCGATGACATTTTGAGCATATAGACAAGCTGGTTACCAAGGGCCGGCAAGATACGTTTGATCGCTTGCGGTAAAATCACATAGCGCATTGTATCACGATAATTCAGTGATATCGAATGGGCGGCCTCATATTGGCCACGGTCGACCGACTGAATACCAGCACGAAAGATCTCGGCCTGAAACGCACTATCCGAAATCGCCAGCGCGATCACCCCGGCCCAAAAAACCGAAATCGATATCGCGGCAATTTGCGGCAGGCCGTAATAGACCCACAGGATCAACACCAAAATCGGCACCGCACGCACCAGCTCGACATAGGTGCGGTTGATGGCCCGTGGCACCCGGCGCGCGGCCAGCCCCGGCAGCGCAATCAACAGTCCCAGAACAATCGAGATCAAAATAGCGGTGACCGACAGGCCAATCGTGAAATACAACCCGTCGACCAAAAACAGCAAATTGCGCCAGCCGGTCGGCGTTGCCGGATTAACAACATACCACCCCCAGTTTGACGAACAGCCGCCAAGCATCAATAGCCCGGCCACGCCCGCCAGCCGACAGACCCATGCGCCGCTCATAGCCGCACCTCATGGCGCAATATCTGGCCTAAAAATGCCTTGCAACGGGCGCTTTGCGGCGTGGTGAAAAATGTCCGCGGCGGCGCTGTCTCGACAATCCGGCCCTGATCCATAAACAGCATCATATCGGCAACCTGCCGTGCAAAGCCCATTTCATGGGTCACACAAATCATCGTCATGCCGGTGTCTGCCAGCTCTTCAATAACATCGAGAACCTCGGCAATCATCTCTGGGTCAAGGGCCGAGGTCGGTTCATCAAACAACATGATCTGCGGGGTCATACACAGCGCCCGCGCAATCGCCACCCGTTGCTGCTGGCCGCCTGACAGCTGCGCCGGATATTTATCCAACTGTTCAGGAATCCGCACCCGTTCAAGATAATGTATCGCCAGATCACGCGCTTCGGCGGCAGGCAATTTGCGGGCGCGCATCGGCCCCAAAGTCAGATTTTGCAAAATCGTCAGATGCGGAAACAGGTTGAATTGCTGAAAGACCATCCCGACATTGTTGCGGAGCGCCTGCCGTCCTGCGGCGCTGTCATCGATTACAATGCCGCCAATGGTAATCACACCGGCTTCATGTTTTTCCAGCCGATTGATACAGCGGATCAAGGTCGATTTGCCAGACCCTGACGGGCCGCAAATGACCAGCTTTTGCCCGGCATCAACCGCCAGCGATACATCATCCAAAGCTTTGAAGGCACCGAATGATTTGGTCACGCCAGTCAATGTAATTAACGGCTTTTCAGACATGGGCAATATCAACCTTTTTATCGCCGGGCACCAGATCGCCTATCGCGGCCAGCGGGAGATCGGGCTTGATAACGGCGGCCCCGATCATTCAAGACCTAACCGATTCTTGGGACCACGCCTAGCCCCCACCATCGATCATCGGCACCCATTGCTGGCTAGCGGTTAAATTGTAACCAACAGTTGAAATGTCCAGCCCAAGGCCCCATCTCTAGCTGCGACAATCTGTCAAAGCTATTTTATGACGCAAGCCGAGGAGAGATGAAGGATGCGCCTTTTAAAATTATTCGCCGCCATGTTGGCCCTTGTTACTGCCACCGTTCCGGCACATGCCGCCAGCGTCCTGCAAGAGATCCTATCTGGCGGTGTTCTGAAGGTTGGAACGACCGGCGACTGGAACCCGATGACCATGCGTGACCCGGCCACCAACAGCTATACCGGCTATGATATCGACGTGATGAATGAATTGGCCACTGATCTTGGCGTCAAGCTGGAATTGGTGCCAACCGATTGGAAAACGTTGGTCAGTGGCGTAACGTCGGGCAAATATCACATGACCGGCTCGGCCTCGATTTCGCCAAGCCGGGCCAAGGCCGCCGGCTATTCAAATAGCTATTTCTCGCTGGCAACGGTGCCGCTGACGTTGAAGAAAAATGACGGCAAATTCACCGACTGGGCCGATCTTGACAAACCATCAGTGACTGTCGCTGCGACCCTTGGGACAACCCAAGAAAAGCAAGTCAAAGCCTTCTTTCCAAATGCCAAGCACAAGATTGTTGAAGCCCCGGCCCGCGACTTTCAAGAAGTACTCGCCGGCCGCGCCGATGCGCATATCACCTCGAATGTAGAGGCCTACAAGCTGGTTGCCAAATATCCTGAAATGATGATCGTACCGGTGCGCGCGCCCAAAGCCCCTACCCCGATTGCGATGCTGCTGCCGCAAGCTGATCAGGTGTGGATCAATTATGTCAACACATGGATTGCGTTGAAGACCGAACGCGGCTTTTTTGCCGATTTGGGGCGCAAATGGCAATTGTCCAATTAGGGCGCTTATCCACACAAACATAAAGAGGGGCGGTTTCGTCCCTCTTTTATTATTTTGACTCTCGATGGGGGCGCATGCCCACAGGACCACAGCCCGATGCTTGTTTTATATGATTTACCGATCAGCAGCTATGGCTGCAAAACCCGCATATTACTGCGCCATAAGGGCCTTGAATGGACGCGCCGCGCCCCCCCTGACGGCTATGGAAGCCCGGCCTATTGCAAGATCGTGCCAACCGGCACCATCCCAGCGCTTGATCATGATGGCTTTATCATCGCCGAATCTGAAGCCATCGCCGAATATCTGAACGAGCTGGTGCCGGCGCCGGCAATGCTGCCGGCCGACCTGCGCGCCCGCGCCGCGGCCCGCGCCCTGTCACGGATCCATGACGGCCGTATTGAACCGGTGTTACGGTCCTTTTTTGGACAATTGGCGCCCGCCACCCGGGACCCGGACTTTGTTACCGAAACGGCCGCCCTGCTGCAAACAAGGCTGGACCAGCTGGCATCGATGATTGCGCCGGCGCCGTTTCTTGCCGGGCCAGATCTCAGCCTTGCCGATTGCGGCTTTGCCCCCAGCTTTGCGATCTTGCGGTGTCTTCAACATCATCTCGGCTTTTCGCTGGAGCTGCCAGCGGTGCTGGCCCGCTACGAGACCGCCTTATGCGCCCATCCGTCGGTGCGGGACGAGCATGCGGCATATGTGGCAGCGCTAGATGAATGGGCGGCAACAAAACTGGCGTGAATGACCAGCGATTGACGCCTTACCGCTTTCACGCCTAAGCTAGGCCCTGTTTTTGACAGGCCGGCGTGACCGTTAACATCATCTGGCCCTCGACCGGACCGTTATATCAATGGCCTTTCATCAGCTATCGGCACAGACCCGCGCAACGATCTTGATGGTTGTCGCGCTGTTCATGTTTACCTTGATGGGCATTTTCATTCGCCTGTCGGCGGCTGGCCTGCCGGTCATTGAGGTGGTGTTTTTTCGCAATGGGCTGGCGGTGTTGCTGTTGTTGCCGCTTGCCGCTCATCGTGGCTGGTCCTGCCTGAAAATGCAGCGTCCCCCCTTGTTTTTTTTACGGGCCTTGGTCAATGCCGGTGGCATGTTTGCCGGCTTTACCGCCTTGACCTTGATCCCGCTTGGCGAGATGACCGCGCTTAGTTTTACCAGCCCGCTATTCATCACCATAGGGGCGGTATTGTTTCTTGGCGAGGTGATCCGGGCGCGGCGCATTGCAGCGCTGGCGGTTGGCATGTGCGGCACCTTGATCATTTTGCAGCCGGGTATCACCGCGGTGTCGACCGGGGCGCTGCTGGCCCTTAGCAGCGCGGTGGCCATTGCCATGGCCTCGTTGATCGTCAAAAAGCTGACCGCCACCGAAACACCCGAAGCCATCGTAACCTGGATGGTGGTGATGCAGGCCCCGATTGCCCTTGTGCCGGCGCTTGCTGTCTGGCAATGGCCAACCGCTGCCGAATGGGGATTTTTATGGGGTATGGCCCTTGCCGGTACGATCGGACACCAATGTTTGACCCGGGCCTACCGGCTTGTTGATATCACCGCCCTGCAGCCCTTGGAATTTGTCAAACTACCATTTGCGGTGATTTTGGCATGGATCGTTTTTGCCGAATGGCCGGATATCTGGACCTTTGTTGGCGGCGCCATCATCTTTGCGTCAACCGTCTATATCACCCAGCGAGAGGCACGCGCCAAAAAATCGATCCGTCCGAGCGCCGGCCCCAGCGAAACCAAACTATAAGGGCTGATATCCGACAACCAAGCCGGTTATCTATGATTTCACCGCCCAATAAAGCGGCGTACCGCAGTCAAAAATGGTCAAGGGTCCATCCGCCGTTTCACGGCTGGCGGGGTAGATCACCGGCTGGTCTTGTTTCACCAAGGTCATCATCGCTTGGTTCACCGGCAACCGGTAAAAGGCGGTGCCGTTCAGGCTGGTAAAGGCTTCAAGCCGGTCCAGCGCATCATGCGCCTCGAACATATGGGCCAAGCAGGACATGGTATTTGGCGCCGTATAGACCCCCGCACAGCCGCAGGCCGCCAATTTGGCGCTGTCAAGATGCGGGGCGCTGTCAGTCCCCAGAAAAAATGCGCCCGCACCCGATGTCGCGGCCGCTACCAATGCGGCCCGATGATGTTCGCGTTTTGCCACCGGCAAACAGTAATAATGCGGCCTGATTCCACCCGCCAGAATATGATTACGGTTGATGAACAAATGATGGGTGGTGATCGTGGCCGCGATCGTGGCCCCGCCGCCCTGCACATAATCGACCCCGTCCTTGGTGGTCACATGTTCCATTACCACCCGCAAGCTTGGCAATTTCCGGCGCAGCGGGTCAAGCACCCGGTCAATGAACACGGCCTCGCGGTCAAAAATATCAACCGCCGGGTCGGTGACTTCCCCATGCACACAAAGCGGCAGGCCAATCGCCGCCATCCGTTCCAACACCGGCATCACAAGATCAATATCCCGCACCCCAGACGCAGAATTGGTTGTGGCCCCGGCCGGATAGAGTTTCACCGCATGCACAAGACCTGATGCAGCCGCCGCGGCCACATCGTCCGGGTCGGTTGTTTCGGTCAGATACAACGTCATCAACGGGGTGAAATCATGCGCCGGATCAATCGCCGCAACAATGCGGTCCCGGTAGGCGGCAGCATCAGCACCGGTCACCACCGGCGGCACCAAATTGGGCATGATGATCGCCCGGCCAAAATGCCGCGCCGTATCATCAATTACCGCGGCAAGCATGGCACCGTCGCGCAAATGCAAATGCCAATCATCAGGCCGGTGAATGGTGATTTCATGCATGAGTAACTCCGGAACAGATGATCAAAGGCGAACTGGCCACAACTCTACACCGCGTGGCGCGGTCCGTCATCCGCTTTTCCGGCCGCCTATCATCGCCCCCCCCTGATCTGTCAGCCGATAACCAACCGGCCCGCGCGCCAGCCAAGAGGTGCCGCCCAAATTTCTACTATGGCGATTGGCGCTGTTATATTATAACATTTTGACAACGCGATAAGTGACGATAACCAGAGCCGATGCCCGTTTCGAAAAACCCCCTGATCCAGCTTGCCAATGCCGGCGTTGAACGCGATGGGCGCTGGCTTGTGCGCGGCATCAATCTGACGATCAAGGCCGGTGAGATCGTGACGATCATCGGCCCAAACGGTGCCGGCAAAAGCACCACGGCAGGGCTGGTTGTCGGCACGCTGCAAGCCGATGCGGGCGAGGTCCGCAGAGCGGCCGGCTTGCGGGTAGGCTATGTGCCGCAAAAGCTGCATATCGACCCGGCACTGCCACTTCAGGTCGGCCGGTTGATGGCGCTGACTGCCACCGCCACCGCGGCAGAGATTGCCGCGGCGCTTGACGCGGTTGGCATTGGCCATTTGGCCAATGCGTTTGTCAATCATCTGTCAGGCGGCGAATTTCAGCGGGCGCTGCTGGCACGGGCGATGCTGCGCCAGCCAGACCTGCTGGTGCTTGACGAGCCAGTGCAGGGCGTCGATTTTGCCAGCGAGGCGATGCTCTATAAATTGATCAAGCAAATCCGGGACCGCACCGGCTGTGGTGTGTTGATGATCTCGCATGATCTTCATATCGTCATGGCCGACACTGATACGGTTTTATGCCTCAACGGCCATATCTGTTGCAGTGGAAGCCCGGACAATGTTGTCACCGACCCCGAATATCTGCGACTTTTCGGGGCGCCAGCATCGGCAGCGCTTGCCGTTTACCAGCATGACCATGATCATGTCCATCTGCCAGACGGGCGGGTGCAGCATGCCGATGGCACCATCAGCGACCATTGTCACCCGACCGAGGATCAGGCCCATGCTGGATGATTTTTTTCTGCGCGCCCTGTTGGCCGGGATTTGTCTTGCGGTGGTGGCCGGCCCGCTTGGCTGTCTTGTCGTGTGGCGAAAGATGGCGTTTTTTGGTGATACGCTGGCGCATGCGGCCTTGTTGGGCATTGGCTTTGCCATTTTAACTGACCTGTCGCCGTTGATTGGTGTGCCACTTGTCACGCTTGGGACCTGTGTTGCCCTGCTGTTGGCACAGCGGTCAGCACAGTTATCAAATGATACGATCTTGGCCATCTTGGCCCATACGACATTGGCCTGCGGTCTGGTGCTGATTGCCCTGACAGGTGGTCGCACAGTCAATCTTGAAGCGTTGCTATTTGGCGACATATTGACCGTCAGCCGGACCGATGTCTTGGTGATCTTTGCCGGTAGCGCGACGATTTTGGGTATCATCATCTGGCAATGGCGACGCTTGCTGGCGGTAACGGTTAGCCCGGATATCGCCGAGGCGGAAGGGCTTGCCCCGCGGCAGGCCGAATGGCTGTTCATGATATTGATCGCGATATTGGTCTCAATCGCCTTGAAACTGGTTGGCGTATTATTGATTACCGCGCTGTTGATTATACCGGCTGCTGCCGCACGGCATATGGCAAGCAGCCCTGAATCGATGGCGCGGCTGGCCGCGCTGTGCGGCGTTATTGCGGTGGCAGGCGGGCTTTACAGTTCGGCCGGGCTGGACACGCCGTCTGGCCCGTCGGTCATTATTGTCGCCGCCATGCTGTTGGTGGTGGTGCGCCTGATCCCGCGCCGCCATTTGATGCCGACACCCTTATCCAGACCAAAGGATGCGCCATGACCCGAAATGAAGCGCTTGTCTATCAGCTTCTCAGCGCGTCGGACCGGCCGCTAAGCGCCTATAATATTCTTGACGCGCTTCGCGATGACGGCTTCAAGGCACCGTTGCAGGTCTACCGGGCCCTTACCAAGCTTATTGAGCGTGGTGCCGTGCATCGCATCGAGAGCGTCAATGGATTTGTCGCCTGCCGTCAGCATGATTGCGGCGACAATGCGGTGAGTATCTTTATGCTGTGTGAACGCTGTGAACGCGCCGAGGAATTCACCGATGCCGGCCTTGACGCCACACTCAACAGCTTGGGACGCCAGCGCGGATTTGCCGCGGGTCATAAAGTGATCGAAATAACCGGTATCTGTGC
>CAZYKI010000074.1:0-8446 GCA_964648035.1 uncultured Candidatus Puniceispirillum sp.
TTTACGACCATTTGCCTTTGTTTGTGCTGAAAGGATCTGACATGTCTGTTCCCCCTACCCCGCAAGCGGCCTTTGCCAGCCGTCACATCGGTCTGAATGACGCCGATATCGCGCATATGCTAACCGTGGTTGGCAGCCCGTCAGTGGCTGATTTGCTGGACAAGGTAATCCCGGGTAAAATTCGTCGTCGCGACATTATGGATTTGCCGCCCGCCTTGTCGGAAGAGCAGGCACTTGCCGAATTGCGGGACTATGCCGCCCAAAATGCGGTCCGCACATCGCTGATTGGCATGGGCTATTATAATTGTCACACGCCGCCGGTGATCACCCGCAATATTTTGGAAAATCCAGCTTGGTATACAGCCTACACACCGTACCAGCCGGAAATTTCACAAGGCCGGTTGGAAGCGATCCTGAATTTCCAGACAATGATCATTGACCTGACGGCAATGGATATTGCCAATGGCTCGTTGCTGGATGAAGCAACCGCTGCGGCCGAGGCCATGGCGCTGGCCAGCCGCGCCCACAAGGCCAAGGGAACGCGGTTTCTGATTGACCCCGACACCCATCCACAAACGATCGGCATTTTGCGGACCCGGGCCGAACCATTGGGTATTGAGCTGGTATTTGGCATCGCTGACAACGCCGATCTGACCGGGTGTTTTGGCGCGCTTCTCAGCTATCCGGCGAGCAGTGGCGCTATCCGTGACCTGCGCGGTGAAATCGCGCGGCTGCATGACGCCGGTGCGTTGGCGGTGGTGGCGGCCGATCTATTGTCATTGACGGTGCTGACGCCGCCGGGTGAAATGGGCGCCGATATGGTGATTGGCAGCGCCCAGCGTTTTGGTGTGCCGCTTGGTTTTGGCGGCCCCCATGCCGCATTTTTTGCCTGTAGCGCGGCATTGCAGCGGGCTATCCCGGGCCGGCTTGTCGGCGTATCGCGTGACGCGGCGGGACGGCCGGCCTACCGGCTTGCCCTGCAAACCCGCGAACAGCATATAAGACGCGAAAAAGCCACCTCGAATATCTGTACTGCACAAGCCTTGCTGGCGATCATGGCCAGCTTTTACGCTGTCTGGCATGGGCCAGAGGGGTTGCAGGCGATTGCCAAACACGCGCATCGTCACGCCTGCCGCTTTGCCAGCGCGATGCGGGCCAGCGGCCGCACGATCCGGCATCAAGCGTTTTTCGATACCGTGGTTCTTGATGCTGCACAGGATCGGGACCAGCTGATCGCCGCTGCCGACAAGGCCGGGTTTAACCTGCGGTCACTTGACGGGGCGGTTGCGGCCAGCTTTGACGAAACCACCACCGATGACCAGCTTGACCAGCTGATCACCGCGCTTGGCGGGGCGGCAAGCGCCGCCGATGCCGATGGTAATGTCATCCCAACCGGCCTTACCCGCACCAGTCAGTTTTTGACGCATGATGTGTTTCATCATTATCGGACCGAAACCGAGATGCTGCGCTATATGCGCCGCCTTGCCGACCGTGACCTCGCCCTTGATCGCTGCATGATACCGCTGGGGTCTTGCACGATGAAACTGAATGCCACGGCTGAAATGATACCGGTAACCTGGCCTGAATTTGCCGCGATCCATCCCTATGCGCCAGCCGCGCAAACCGCCGGCTACCGAAAGATGATTGCCCGATTGGAAGACATGCTATGTGCCTGTACCGGCTATGCGGCGATGTCGGTTCAGCCAAATGCCGGGGCCCAAGGCGAATTTGCCGGGCTGTTGGCGATTGCCCGCTATCATCAGGCCAATGGCGAAGAGCAGCGGCATATCTGTCTGATCCCATCATCGGCCCACGGCACCAATCCGGCCTCGGCAATTATGGCCGGGATGACGGTTGTCGTTGTCAAATGTGACCAAGAAGGCAATGTCGATCTTGATGATCTGGCCGCAAAAATTGACCAGCATCGCGATCATCTTGCCGCCTTGATGGTGACCTACCCGTCAACGCACGGGGTGTTTGAAGAAGCAATCACCGAGATTTGTGATATGGTCCATGCGGCAGGCGGTCAGGTCTATGTTGACGGTGCCAATCTAAATGCGCTGGTCGGTCATTGCGCGCTGCCGGAATTTGGTGCCGATGTCAGCCATCTGAATTTGCACAAAACCTTTTGCATCCCGCATGGGGGCGGTGGTCCCGGCGTTGGTCCGGTTGGGGTGGCGGCGCATCTGGCCCCGTATTTGCCGGGCGCGCCGCTTGATGGCGTTGGCGCCGTCAGCGCGGCCCCCTATGGGTCGGCTGGTATTTTGCCGATCACCTATGCCTATATCCGGATGATGGGACCAGACGGGCTGGCCAACGCCACTGCCATAGCCATTTTATCAGCCAATTATATTGCAACCCGGCTGGCTGGGGTGTTTCCGGTCCTTTACAGCGGACGTCATGGCCGGGTGGCACATGAATGCATTATCGATATCCGGCCGTTGCAAGACGCAACCGGCATCAGCAATGAAGATATCGCCAAACGGCTGATCGATTTCGGCTTTCATGCGCCAACCATGTCATTTCCGGTTGCCGGCACATTGATGATTGAGCCGACCGAATCCGAATCACTGGCCGAAATAGACCGCTTTTGTGATGCAATGATCGCGATTGCCGGTGAAATTGACAAAGTGGCAAACGGCACATGGCCACAAGATGACAACCCGTTGGTCAATGCACCCCATACCGCCGATGACATTATGCGCGATGACTGGACCCACCCCTATAGTCGCCAGGTGGCTGGCAACCCTGACGGCAACCGCCAAGCCAACAAATATTGGCCGCCGGTCAATCGGGTTAATAATGCGCTTGGGGATCGCAACCTGATTTGCGCCTGCCCGCCAATGGAATTTTGGGACAGCGAGGCGGCTGAATAACCGCCAATGGTTTTTCAACTGGGGACGGCGGTTTCAGCCGCCTTCCCTAAAGCCGGAAAAGGTCGAGCGTTTCGGCACGGCTCGCCGGGCGGCATGTTGTTGCCAGCTGCTCGACCAATGCGGCGGTATTCGGGGCCAAGCTGCGATCTTTGAGATACATATTATTCTCAAAGCCAACCCGGCAATGGCCCCCATGTTCAATGGCTGCCGTCATCACATCAAATTCGCGATAGCCAAAGGCACAGATTGACCAGCTGGCCATATCGTCAAGGCCTGCATCAAGAAACGGCTTCATCTCGGCCGGATCAGATTGAAAATCGACATTATAGCGCCCCAGAACCAGCAGCACATGCGGCCGCGCCGCCGGCAAAACACCATCTTCCTTGGCCGCGCGGAACCGGTGCAGATCATCGACATCATAGAGAATATGCTGAATGTGAATGCCACTATCATAGCTGCGATGGTAAAAATCACGCGCCAAGGCCCGAGCATCGCTGCTGTTATCGCCAATCATTTCACGAAACCCAACCGACACAAAATCTGGCTTTAGATCAAACACCAAATCATATTGTTGCTGTGGGCTGTAAATGCCAACCGCCTCGGTGGTGATCTGAATCAGCATATCCGGCACCGCGGCGCGCAAACCGTCCATCAATTGACGATAAAGACCGGCGTCAAGCACATGCTTGCCATCATCATCGCGCACATGCGCATGCAGGATGCTGGCGCCCGCCGCATGACACGCCTTGGCCTCGGCAATGGTTTCGGCAATCGTGACCGGTAGGGCCGGATGATCCGTCTTGACTTTACGGGCGCCATTCGGCGCCGCCATAATAATAATCGGTCGGGTCATGACATTCCTTTATCTGCTGTCGATTGGTGGGTGTGGACAGGGCCGGAACCGGCGCTATAGGCTGCCCGCCATGCTAGGCATCGCCTGCCTGATGGTCAAGACAGCATGCGCCCACCAACTGCCGAAAATATCCGTCGCCGACCGCAACGATTTATGCTAGGCAAACCGCCTGACCTGAATTGCTTTGTGTTACGCTAGCAAAGCCAATATATGACGACTCCATTCCGTTTGACCGAGATGTAACGCCATGCCAGACCGCCCCGATATCGCCGCTTTCAAGGCGCTGAAAGGCATCCGCAAAATTGTGTGTCTGACGGCCTACACTGCACCGATGGCACATGCGCTTGACCCCTATTGCGACATGCTTCTGGTTGGGGATTCACTCGCCATGGTGCTCTATGGCATGGACGGGACCACCGGCATCGATCTTGATATTATGATCCGGCATGGGCAGGCGGTGATGCGGCGGCGGCAAAACGCGCTTGTGGTGATTGATCTACCGGCAGGCAGCTATGAAAACAGCCCGGCCCAAGCGCTGGCCAGCGCCAGCCGGATAATCGCCGAAACCGGTGCCGATGCGGTCAAGCTCGAAGGTGGCACCGACCTTGCCCCGCATGTCAAATGCCTTGTCGACGCCGGGATACCGGTGCTTGGTCATATCGGTCTTTTGCCCCAACATGCGGTCGCCGGCGCCGCGTTTCGGATCACCGGGCGTAGCGATGCTGAAGCCCAACAGCTGCAAAAAGACGCCGATGCGCTGGTATCGGCGGGCGCGTTCGGCATCGTCATGGAGGGGATCATCGAACCGGTCGCGGCACAGATTGCGGCCACATGCGCTATACCGACAATCGGTATTGGCGCCTCGGCCGCCTGCGACGGGCAGATATTGGTTACCGACGACATGCTTGGTCTATATGATCGTTTCACCCCGAAATTTGTCCGGAAATTTGCTGACTTTCAGGCTGAAATCGGGACCGCGGCCAACGCCTATCGCCATGCAGTGATTGACGGTACCTTTCCAACCGACGATCATCTATTCTGGCCGAAAAAAAACTGACAGAACAAGCCATGACCATAGATATTTTGCGTGACAAAACCGAGATGATAGAGGCAACCCGTAGGTGGCAGGCAGCCGGTGACACCGTGTGTCTGGTACCAACCATGGGCAGCATTCATACCGGTCACCTGGCCTTGATCGAAAAAGCCCGCCAAATTGCAGCGCGTACCGTGGTCAGTATTTATGTCAATCCGACACAATTTTCGCCAAGCGAAGATTTCGACAGCTATCCGCGTCGGTTCGAGGCAGATTGCGCCGCGATCCGTGCCGCCGGCGGTGCCGATGCGATTTATGCACCGGCCGATATGTATGGCGACAACCACGCCACCATGATCGTGCCTGGCGGTGTGGCCTTGCCGATGGAAGGTGAAACACGGCCGCATTTTTTCGCCGGTGTGGCCACCGTGGTGCATAAGCTGTTCACCCATGTGCCAGCCGATCGCGCGATATTTGGCGAAAAGGACTTTCAGCAACTGGCTGTCATTCGCCAAATGGTGCGTGATATGGATATACCTATCGATATCATCGGTCATCCGACCATCCGCGAATCCGACGGGCTGGCGCTATCGTCACGCAATCATTATCTGACCCCGCAACAACGCAGCATAGCCCCGACCCTTTACGCGGAAATGCGCGCCGCGGCGGCAGCCCTCAATGACGGCACAGCCATTGATCAGGTGCTTGACCAAACCAAGGCCACGCTGATCAGCGCCGGCTTTGACCGGATTGATTATTTTGACCTCCGCCGCGCCACTGATTTACAACCATCACGTCACCCGGCCAGCACTGATCGTCTGTTTGCCGCGGTCTGGCTGGGCCAGACACGGCTCATTGACAATTGCCAACTATAGCCGTTCATTGATATCCTTGCCGACCCAAGCGACAGGACAAGCCAATGCGCGACAACACACGCCCGACAACCGACCTCTTTGGCCAGGCTGAGAACCTGCATGCCGCCATCGACTTGTTGATCCAGAGTTTTGACAATGGCGGCAAGCTGTTGATCTGCGGCAATGGTGGTAGCGCCGCCGATTGTGAACATATTGTTGGTGAATTGATGAAGGGGTTTTGCCTGCCGCGCCGTCTGTCGGCCGATGACCGGGCCCGGTTTGGCGACAGTGACGATGCCGCCATCGCCGATCAGTTACAATATGGGCTACCGGCGATTTCACTGGTTAGTCACAGCGCCCTGATTACCGCCATCGCCAATGATATTGGCGGCGACATGATTTTTGCCCAACAGGTTTGGGGGATCGGGCGGGACGGTGATGTGTTACTGGCCATTTCCACATCGGGTCAATCAGCGAATGTGATTAACGCGGCCAAAACAGCACGCGCCCGTGGCCTTGGGGTCATCGGCCTAACCGGCCAAAGCGGTGGTGCGTTGCGCGCGCTATGTGACGTTGTGATCACGGTACCGTCAAACGATGTCGCGCTGATTCAAGAAATGCACCTTCCTATTTATCACGCATTATGTCGGCAAGTTGAGGCGCATTATTTCGGTGATTAAATCGCCCCAAACGCAAAGAACGGGCCGTTGCGATAGCCCGGCTTGCCATAGGTAAAAGCGGTCCCGTCAGCGGCCTCAACCCGGCCACCGGCCGCCCGCAAAATTGCATCACCGGCCGCCGTATCCCATTCCATAGTCGGACCATAGCGCGGGTAGGCATCAGCCTCCCCAGCTGCCACCAGGCAAAATTTAAGCGACGATCCGATGGCAATGGTCTTGCTGATATGCTGCGCTGCCAGCCAGTCGTTGGTTTTGCTGTCACGATGAGACGCGCTGGCCACCGCAACACGCGCCCCGGCCACCGGACGCCGCACAGCGATCATGTGGGGGGTGTTATCACCACCATCTTCAAATGCCCCGCGATGGCGACTGCCAAAAAACAACCGGTCCAGTGCCGGCGCATAAATTATGCCCATAACAGGCACCCCATCCTCGATGAGACCGATATTAACGGTAAAAGCCCCCTTGCCCCCGGGGCGGATAAATTCCTTGGTACCATCAAGCGGATCAACCAGAAAAAACCGTGCCGCCGGCGGCAGTTTGTGACTGGCGGGATTTTCTTCGGATATAATCGGAATATCGGGGGCTAGGGCGCGGATTGCCGGTAACAAAATCGCCTCAGCGGCCCGATCAGCTTCGGTCACCGGGCTACCGTCGGCCTTGATATCAGTGTCTGGTGATTGCTGATAGAACTGCATGATGCAATCACCGGCGCGGCGCACCGGGGCCTCTAGCCGGCGCGCCAGAACAGCGAGATCATCGTCGTCAAAGATCAGCCCGGCCATCTTACCTGCCCCTTATTATGGACATCGCTTGCAGCATGGACATCACTGTGACCTCTGGACTGTGACCTCTGGCACGTCACCGGCTATCATGCTTTTAACCGGCTGAACACATGGCGGGCATTACCTTCAAAAATGGCCGCTTTGTCAGCGGCGCTCAGCTTTGTATTCCCATCAATATAGCGTTTGGTATCGTCATAATAATGGCCTGATTCCGGGTCTATCCCGCGGACGGCGCCGATCATTTCCGAGGCAAACAAAATATTTTTGGTCGGTATCACATCAAGCAAAAGATCAATGCCGCGCTGGTGATAAACACAGGTGTCGAAATAGATATTACCAAGCACGCGTTCATTCAAATCACCAAGACCGCGGTCTTGGGCAATGCCGCGAAACCGGCCCCAATGATACGGCACCGCGCCACCGCCATGCGGAATGATCAGTTTTAGATCGGGAAAATCGGTAAACACATCAGAGAACATCAACTGGGTAAATGCGGTGGTATCCGCCCCAAGATAATAGCTGGATGTGGTATCATGGGCATGCTGGCAAGCGCCCGATACATGGATCATCGCCGGCACATCCAGCTCAACCATTTTTTCATAGAATGGATACCAATAGCGGTCTGACAGGCGCGGGTCCTTCCAAAAGCCGCCCGATGGGTCGGGGTTTAGATTACAGCCGATAAAGCCCATCTCTTCAACACAGCGGGTCAGTTCGGCAATGCTGTTGTCAATACTGGTTTCGGGGCTTTGCGGCAATTGGCACACCGGCGCAAAATTTTCTGGAAACAGGTCACAGACGCGGCGGATCAGATCATTACAATGTTCGGTCCATGCGCGCGATGTACTGGCATTACCAAGATCATGCCCCATCCAGCTGGCGCGCGGTGAAAAGATTGTCAGGTCGGTGCCACGTTCTTGCTGCAATTTCAATTGATTGGTCGCAATCGACTCGCGGATTTCATCATCCGAGACAGGCATATCACCCTTGTCAAAAATATGGTTTGGGTCTTTTGCCAGCAGCGCCCGCTGATGATTGCGATAGGCTTCAACAGGGGGGGGTGTGGTCGTATAATGGCCGTGGCAGTCGATAATCATGGTGGTGATGTCCTTACAGGGAAAACAGGCTTTTCACAATTTCTTAGCCCCGACAGATTAGCCGAGACCACCCAGAAAACCAAGCATCCTGCATCGCTGGCAGCACAGGTGATCGCCCCGAAAAATGGTAACGCCGGAACCGGGTATGGCGCTCATAAAATGCTGATCCCGATTGCTGATCCCGATAAAATGGTGATCCCGGAGGGACTCGAACCCCCTACCTACAGATTAGGAATCTGTCGCTCTATCCTGATGAGCTACGGGACCA
>CAZYKI010000075.1:0-8357 GCA_964648035.1 uncultured Candidatus Puniceispirillum sp.
TGCGCCTTTCACCCGCGTTGCGTCAACGCCATGCCGCATTGCGCCGCGCGCGCTCCATCAGGCCAGACGCATAAGGCCGCCTATGTGGAATGCCATCTATATCATGGCACCGAAACCGCCAAGGCGGGTTGATCAGTCTTTTAGCGCCGCCAGATCTGGCAACGGGCGTTTGGTTGCGTCATGCCGCGCCAATACGCTTTCCAATCCTTTAGCGACTTCAGCCACCAGCCGGTCATTGCCAGGCGCACTCAAAATCTGAATACCAAACGGCATGCCGGCATGGTCAAGCCCGCATGGGATCACCGCACCACAAGCCAGCGCCATAGTTGGCAGATAGGTAATCGCCAGCCAGCGCATATAGGTTTCCATAGAGGTGCCGTCAATCTCGGTTACCGACCATTGGTCATGCGGAAATGGTGTCGATGATGCGGCTGGACAAATCACCACATCTACATCGCCAAACAGGTCAAGCCAGTGGCGGGCAATACGGCTTTGTTGAAGATGCGCTTCGGCCACATCGGCAAGGCTATAGGCCAACCCCCGATCAACATTGTCAACGACATTTGGGCTAAGCTGGTCGCGGTGATCGCGCACCCGGGCGCCGTGCGCGGCAACAAAATTGACCCCCCGCAATACCTCAAAGCAGTTATGCCCGTCGGTAAAGTCCGGATTGGCGTCAATCGCTGCCGCAAAATGGTGACGGAACAGGTCGGTACGGGCGCTGAATATATCGCGGTACGCGTTCGATAGCGGCGCGGCACCCAAATCCGCCGACACCATCGCGCGGATGCTGCCCAAATCGGCCGCTTCAAGCGGCGCGTATAATTCGTCATTCGCGGCGGTTGCAAACGGGTCATGCGGGTTCGGGCCAGCTTGGGCTTGTAACAGCATATAGGCATCATCAACCGTCCGTCCCATTGGGCCAAGAACGGAAAACGGCAATAGCCCAACAGGACGTCCTTCAGCCGCCACCAGACCGGGGCTGGGGCGCAAGCCAACAACACCGCAAAAGCTGGCGGGTGTGCGAAGGCTGCCCCCGTAATCGGAGCCGCTGGCCAGAGGTACCATACCGGTGGCCAATGCTACTGCCGACCCGCCCGATGATCCCCCACAAGTTTTCACCGGATCAAACGGATTGCCGGTGGCCCCAAACACCAGATTACGGGTGTTGGCCCCAGCCCCGAATTCAGGAGTATTGGTTTTGCCGATGATGATCCCGCCAGCACCACGCATATTGGCGACAACGCCTTGGTCATGTGCCGGAATATGGTCGGCATAGAGCTTTGAACCGGATGTGGTGCGAATGCCTGCGGTGGTCTCCAAATCCTTGATGCCAAGCGGCAGGCCATGCAACAGGCCCAGTTCTTCGCCGTCAAGAACGGCCTTTTCGGCGTCGCGTGCCTCGTCTCTGGCCCGGTCATAGCTTTTGGTTACAATCGCATTCAGGCGACCATCGATCGACTCAATCCGTTCAATGCACGACTCGACAAGTTCAACCGGCGAAATATCTTTACGGCCGATCATGGTGCGTAATTCGGTGGCGGTCAGATCACATAAATCCGGCATGGTTTTTCAGGTCCTTTATTAAGAGTTCATAGAGGGCTTTTAGCCGCGGGAGGCTGTGTTGAAGGGTGTGTTGCCGGCTCCAAGGTCCCACCACAGGCCGGTCATCAGCCGCAAGGCGCTATGGGTTGTGGCTTCTAAAATATGTTCATTCGGCGCATGCTGTGAACAGCCAGCATAGGAATGCGGCACCCAGATTGTCGGCAGGCCCAACAGATCGGCAAACACGTCATTCGGCAAGGACCCGCCCAGATTCGGGATCACCGCAATCTCGGCTTCATGGGTATCGCTTAACGAGGCAACCGCCCATTGCGCCCAGGGATGGTCCGGGTCAAGCCGGGTTGCATACATCGGATCACGTTCGGCAATCAGCTCTATATCGGTAAAGCCATGCTTGTCGAGATGGGTGCGAAGTAACGGCATTAGCTGGTTGACATCGGTGCCGACCACATAGCGTAAATGCCCATAGGCCACGGCTGATGGCGGAATCGCATTGGCCGGAGATTGCGGGTTGCCGGTTTCATAGGCGCGGACCTCGAATGTGTTGCTGGCAAAGACGCGTTCGGCCGGTGTCATGTCAGGCTCGCCCCAGTGGGGGTTCATGGTCGGGGCATTTTCGCCGCCGCCAACCTCAAGCTTGGCAATCGCCGCGCGCACCGAATTGGGGATATGCGTGTTGCGCCATCCCTCGACCAGAATTTTGCCATTGCGGTCGATCATGCTGGCAATCGCATGCGCCATCACCACGCCGGGGTTGGTCAGCAACCCGCCCCAATTGCCGGAATGATGGCCGCCGGCATGCACATCAAGCCGCATGGTGAAATTGAACACACCGCGTGATCCCATAAACATGGTCGGTTTGTCAGGATGCAGGCGCGGGCCGTCCGAGGCGATAAATACATCCGCCTTAAACAATTCTTTGTTGGCCGCACAAAATTCCTTTAATCCGGGCGAGCCGCGTTCTTCGCCCATTTCAATCAACAGGATGACGTTGAACCCCAGCGCCCCACGCGTTTCCAGCACCGTTTTGAGGGCGGCAAGGTTGATCGTATGCTGGCCCTTATTGTCGGCGGTGCCACGCCCATACCAGCGATTGCCGGCTTTGGTGATGACCCATGGATCAACATCATTGTCCCATTGGCCATCAAAGCCGGGCACCACATCGCCATGCCCGTAGGTCATGACTGTTGGCAGATTGTCACCTTCTTGGCGCCGCGCCACCAGAATGGGCCCGGCATCGGCGCGTGGGTTCGGGTAGGTTTCACATGCAAAGCCGATATCAGTCAAATAGGGGATCAAATCTTCCTCAAGATAGGCGGCAAGGGCCGGCCCGCTGTCGGGGCGAACACTTTCGGTTCGATAGGCAACCCGGCGCGCCAGTTCGGCTTCAAACATGCCATCATGAAAATAGGAATCAATCTTCGCCAGCGCTTCGTTACGTCCCATTGACCGTCTCCCCAAAACTCATCTCTTTACCGGCAGGCCTGTCGGTGCAAACCAATGTAGGACTAGGGTACAGCGATTGCGGGATCGTTGGAAAGCTAATTGTTATGCGTCACAGGCAACGCCGCTTTATAATCGCTAAAGAAAACGCCACCAGACGGTTTTTGCATTTGTATCTGCTATCAATTTGGATTTTACTTTTATCCGGTATAGGCGATGCGGCGCGCCGGCTTTTGGCCTGCTCGTGACGCCATCAATAGCATCAGGGGTGTGGTGATCATGCAAAATGAAGAGCAAATCTGGAATCTAGTCGACGCAAAAAAAGAGGCCTTTATTGCCTTGTCCGACCGTGTTTTTGAAACACCCGAAACCCTCTATAACGAATATGCATCAGTGGCCGAGCATGTGGCCGCATTGAAAGAGCAAGGCTTTGCCGTCACTGAAGGCATTTGCGGTATGCCGACCGCGGTGATGGGCGAGGCTGGTACCGAAGGACCGGTGATTGCAATTCTTGGCGAGTTTGATGCCTTGCCAGGCCTCAGCCAAGAGCCGGGGCGGGCCGAACATAGTCCTGTCGAGTCGGGGGGCAACGGCCATGGCTGTGGTCATAATCTGCTTGGCGCGGCGTCATTGCTGGCGGCAACAGCGGTCAAGGACTGGCTTGCCGAAAATGGGATCAAGGCACGTGTACGTTATTACGGCTGTCCGGCCGAAGAAGGCGGTGCGGCGAAAACCTATATGGCGCGCGATGGGCTGTTTGATGATGTCGACGCGGCGATTTGTTGGCATCCGTCAACTTTTAACGCGGTCCAGCATGGCCACTCATTGGCCAATACCCGCATAGATTTCACCTTTCACGGCAAGGCGGCGCATGCCGCTGCTGCGCCGCATCTGGGACGAAGCGCCCTTGATGCGTGCGAGCTGATGAATGTCGGGGTGAATTATATGCGCGAGCATATGCCGGACTCGGCGCGTATCCATTATGCCTATCTTGATGTGGGCGGGGTTGCGCCCAATGTCGTTCAGGCCAAGGCGACAGTGCGGCAACTGATCCGCGCCGGTGATTTAATGACGTTGCGTGGCCTTGTCGAACGGGTGCGTAACATTGCCGACGGGGCGGCGCTGATGACCGGCACAACGGTTGAAACGCGGGTTTATTCGGGCGTGTCCAATCTGGTTGGCAACCGGCCATTGGAAGAGGCGATGCAGCGCGAATTTGACAAGCTGGGCCCGGTTGATTTTGACGCTGATGACGCCGTATTCGCCAATGAAATTCGCGGCACGCTGACCAAAGACGACATTGCGGCAAGCTTTCAGCGTGCCGGCATTGAAACACCACCAGACCTGCCTTTGTGCGATTTTGTAGCGCCGCTTGATCGGGTAAGCAAAGGTGGTGAGGGGTCAACCGATATGGGCGATGTCAGTTGGGTGGTGCCAACGGTTCAGGCGCGGGTTGCGACATGCGCGGTTGGCACCCCGTTTCACACTTGGCAAACCGTCGCCCA
Organism: uncultured Candidatus Puniceispirillum sp.; assembly: GCA_964648035.1. Classification (GTDB taxonomy): domain Bacteria; phylum Pseudomonadota; class Alphaproteobacteria; order Puniceispirillales; family Puniceispirillaceae; genus UBA3439. Next base: position 4,512 of record CAZYKI010000075.1, read on the forward strand.
AGGCAAGGCACCAGCCGCGCATAAGGGCATGGTTCACGCCGCCAAGGTGATGGCCGCAACCGCATCAGCGTTGATGCAATCGCCCGACATACTAAAAGCCGCCAAGGCGGTGCATGACGAACGGCAGGCCAAAACGCCATATCAATGTCCAATCCCGCCAGAGGTCAATCCGCCGATCCTGCCGCGCCCAGCCTAAGGGCAAAACAAATAGCGGCCGAAATAGCTAGGACCAAAAAGCTAGGGGATTATGCGAACCGGTTTTAGGCTAGTTTGGCCTCGGCCAGCCGTACCCAGAAGCTGGCGCCTATTGGCAGCAAGTCGTCATTGAAGTCAAAATGCGGGCTGTGCAGGTTTTCCGAATCCTCGCCCGCCCCAAGCCAGATATAAGCCCCCGGTTTTTCGGCAAGCATAAAAGAAAAATCCTCAGCGCCCATCACCGGTGTCATGCCGGTTTCAAGCCCGTCTTGTCCCAACATATCGGCAATAATGTTACGCGCGAACAGGGCGTCGGCTTCATGGTTGATGGTTGGCGGATAGCCGGGGCGCAATTCAACCGATGCTGTGCAGCCCAGTGTCGCCACCGCATTGTTGGCCACCGTTTCAATGTCGGCGATCATCCGGCTTCGGGTTTCGGCGCGCATGGTGCGCAAGGTGCCGCCGATGGTGGCGCTTGCCGGGATAACATTATAGGCGCTTCCGGCGTCAAGCCGGGTCAGCGAGATAACGGCCTGATCAAACGGGTCCAATTGCCGCGATATCAGTGTTTGTATCCCCATGATACACATGCCGGCGGCGGCGACCGGATCACTTGTCAAATGCGGCATCGCGGCGTGACCACCCTTGCCGGTGATTGTCACAATAAAAATATCGGCGCCCGCCATGGCCGGACCGCAATGCGATACCGCCCGCCCGACCCCAAGACCGGGCCAGTTATGCATGCCCCAGACCGAATCCATCGCAAATTTGTCAAACAGCCCGTCGGCAATCATCGATCTGGCGCCGGCATTGCCGCCCTCTTCGGCCGGTTGAAAAATGCAATAGACGGTGCCGGTAAAATTGCGGGTGGCAGCAAGATGGCGCGCCGCCGCTAAAAGCATGGTGGTATGGCCGTCATGACCACAAGCATGCATCCGGCCATCCCGCCGCGACGCATAGGGAAGGTTGGTTTCCTCGGACATCGGCAGCGCATCCATGTCGGCGCGAAGGCCAATGGCCCCGCCGCCGGCCTTGCCTTTGATCACCCCGACAAGGCCCGTGCCGCCAAAGCCCCGATGCACCTCGATGCCAAAACTTTCCAGCTTGGCCGCGACAAAATCGGAGGTGTCCTTTTCCTCATAGGCGATTTCCGGATTTTGATGCAAATGACGACGCCATGACGCCAATTCATCGCGGTCGGTTTCAAGCTGTTCGATCAGATCCATTGCAACTTTCCTAATCGCTTGTGGGTGATGGCCGGACTGTGCCATGCTCGACTATAGCCACCTAATCACGCCTGACTCAAGGGGCCTGTTAGGCTCGTCTTGGGCGGGCCGAACAAACCAATGGGAACGAGGAGACCTAAAACAGCGTGACTGATTACCTGACCTATTGCGATCCGGCCCGTATTGCCGCACGGATTGATTGTCTTGCGACGATGACCGAACCCGAACGGCCCTATAGCCGGCTTGTTTTCAGCCCTGAATTCGACACGGCGCGGGCGTGGCTGGAACAGCAATTTTTGGCGGCGGGTCTGGTCTGTCATATTGATGATGGGGGCAGTCTTGTTGGGGTGCGGCGCGGTAAGGCGTCAGACAAAAAGGTGATCATCGGATCGCACATTGATACGGTGCCTGCTGGCGGCCGGTTTGACGGCATTGCCGGGATAGTGGCGGCGCTTGAGGTGGTGCATCACCTGAATGACGCCAAGATTGATTTGCCGTTTGATCTGGAAATTGTCGATTATTTGGGTGAAGAGCTGAATGTCTGGGGCACGTCCTGCCTTGGTAGCCGCCATATGGCCGGTTTGGTCACCGCCGAGATGCTGGACCGGGTTGATGCGGCGGGGCGGCGACTTGGCGATGAAATTGCCCGCCTTGGCGGCAGTGGCCGGCCACCCGGCGACCGCCGCGCTGACGCCGACACGATTATCGCCTGTCTTGAGCTGCATATCGAACAGGCAACTAGTCTTGAATCCCGCGGCTGTGACATTGGTGTGGTCACCGGCATTCCCGGTATTTACCGTTATGCGATTGACGTGACCGGGCAGGCCGGCCACAGCGGCACCACGCATATGGCGGGTCGCCGTGATGCGCTGGTCGCCGCGGCTGATATCATCGCCGCCACCAGCGCCTTGGCCACGGCGATTGCCAGTGATGACAACCAGCATTTTGTCGCAACGATCGGCAAGATTGACGTGTTCCCAAACGGGGCGGCGATTGTGCCGGGGGCGGCGCAAATGACGCTCGATTTGCGCGCCGCAAGTGCGCAGGGGCGGCGGCGGTTTCTTGACCAGTTTGACAGACATCTTGCCAGCGTGCGGGCCGCGCGGCACTGCACGATTGAGGTCCGGCCGCTTGCTGCGGCGCCGCCCGCCCCGATGGACCCTAGCCTGCAACAATTATTGGCGGAGAGGGCCGCCGCATTGGGTCTTCAATCGATGCCGATATCGAGCGGGGCCGGGCATGATACCGCGCATCTATCGCGTATCGCGCCAGCGGCGATGATTTTTATCCCCTGCCGTGATGGCCTGAGCCATTGTCCAGAAGAATTCGCGACGACCGATGCGATTGCCAAGGGCGCCGCGGTGCTGGCCCAGGCGGTGTTAGAACTGGCAGTGAACAAGACAGCGGCCTAAGCGGACGGCGTGTCACGCCGGATCATTCAGGTGACATGCGGCAAAATGCGCCGGGGTAATTTCCTGCAAGGCCGGCCGTTCGGTGCGGCAGCGGTCGGTTGCGAATTTGCAACGCGGGTGAAAATGGCAGCCGCTTGGCGGTGACAGGGGAGACGGGATCTCGCCACTGATCGGTTCATAGTCGCGCCGACCAACTTCAAGCCGCGGCACCCCTTCAAGCAGGGCGTTGGTATAGGGGTGGTTCGGTTGTTTCAAAAACGCCGCGATCGGCGCGGTCTCGACAACGCGGCCAAGATACATCACGATCACCCGGTCTGAAATATGCTCGATCACGCCAATATCATGGCTGATGAACAGATAGGTCAAATTATACTGATCTTTCAATTCGACAAACAGATTGAGAATTTGTGCCTGAATAGACACGTCCAATGCGGCAATCGATTCGTCACAAACCAGAAATTCAGGCGATACAGCCAAGGCTCTAGCAATGCCAACACGCTGCCGCTGGCCACCTGAAAATTGGTGCGGGTATCGTTCCATTACATCCGGGTCAAGGCCAACGCGTTGCAACATACTGGCCGCAAAATCGCGCTTGTCGGCATTGGTGATCAGCTTGTGATGGATCGGTGCCTCGGTGATGATATCGATCACACGTTTGCGCGGGTTCAGCGATGAGAACGGATCCTGAAAAATCATCTGTGTCCGCAGCGCTTCTGGAATAGACGGATTTTCAGCTTGGCTAGCATCAAATGACAGATGCCCTTTGGTTGGCGGCAAAATGCCGGCAATCATCCGGCCAAGGGTGGATTTGCCACAGCCTGACTCGCCGACAACCCCGACAATTTCTCCCTTGAACACATCAAACGAGACATCATCAACCGCATGGACGATTTCCTCGCGATAATCCTGCCCAAGCCGGTTCAACATCTTGGCAACCATGTCCAGTGGTTTGACAAAATCGCGCGACAGCTTTGATACGGTCAATAACGGTTTCATGTCCTGCCTCTGGCTTT
>CAZYKI010000076.1:0-8346 GCA_964648035.1 uncultured Candidatus Puniceispirillum sp.
CTGGACATCATCATTCAACGCCTTCATCGCTTCATAATTGAAAACATGACGTGATTTTTGCGATTTGGCAGCCCAGATCAAGGTTTCATGCGCATTGGTAAACCGCCGGCCTCGGAAATTCGGCATAGGGTTCGTCTTGCGCCAAACAACATCGTTCAAAATCCAGAAATCGAGATCCTGCAACAATTTGCCAACTCGGAAAATATTGTGATAGCTGCCAATCACCCAGATCGCCCCATCCGGTTTCAACACCCGGCGCGCCTCGGTCAACCAGGCTGCGCTAAACGCATCATAGGCGGCAAAGGAATCAAACTGATCCCAGGCATCAGTCACCGCGTCGACATGGCTTTGATCCGGCCGCGACAAATCACCCGCCAACTGCAAATTATAGGGCGGGTCGGCAAACACCAGATCAACCGATTGGTCAGCCAATTTTTTTAATTCGGCGATGCAATCACCATGAATAATCCGGTTCGTTTTCACTATACCGCGCCCTGTCAGTCTCGTTTTCAGGCCAGCTCTGCGCTGTTGTCTCCTCCTAAAAGAATCATAGAATCTATTAAAGTCAATAGCTTGTTCGCTTTTCTTAAAGTATATCTATATATTGTATGTGGCAGGCGTATGATTATCCTTATCTTGTAGGCGTCTTGAGCAGCGGCGCGTATGGCCACCTGCTGGGTTTGAGACATTTTGGGTTTTTTCGGGGTGTGTCGCGGTAATGCGCTATCGGCCCAAAAGCGCTTGAACCGGCTTGAAGCTGCGGCGGTGGTGGGGGGTAACGCCATGCGATGCCAGCCCGGCCCTATGTGCCTTGGTGCCATAGCCCATATTGCGGTCCCAGCCATAGGCCGGATAGGTCGCATGAAGCGCGTGCATATAGCGGTCACGCGTTGTTTTGGCGATAATTGACGCCGCCGCGATTGATAAGGATAGACTATCGCCTTTGACCAGTGCGGTGGCTGGCAGGGGCATATCCTGCGGCAATAAATTGCCGTCCACAAGGGCATGGACCGGCTGTGGCAAGCCCGCGGCGACCATCAATCCGGTCACCGCCTTGGCCGCACACACCATACCAAAAAAGGTGGCGGCCAAAATGCCCACCCGGTCAATCATCTCTACCGGTACGGTTTCGGTATGATGGATATAGGGCGGTGTCATCAGCCTGTCGGCTAACGCATCACGGCGCAGCGGCTTTAGTTTTTTTGAATCATCGATACCGGCTGGCAGCGTGGCCGCATCCGCACCAAGCCAGATCGCGGTCACCGTGACCGGTCCAGCCCATGGTCCGCGACCGGCCTCATCAATACCGATCACTGGTCCGACAAATTTGGTTTCATGCGTAAGATCAGGCATCAACCGCCACGGCGGGTTGTTGGCGATTCGGTCAGCCGCGGCATGATTTCAACAAAATTGCATGGCCGGTGCCGGATATCCAACTGATAGCGCAAAATCTCGTCCCACCCATCGCGGCAGGCCGATGGCGACCCCGGCAGGGCAAAAATATAAGTGCCGCCAGCCACCCCGGCCACGGCCCGGGACTGAATTGTCGAGGTACCAATCTTTGCATAGGAGATATAGCGAAACAGTTCGCCAAACCCCTCAATTTCTTTATCAAACAGGCTACGCAAAGCCTCAGGCGTACCATCGCGGCCCGTCAGGCCGGTGCCACCTGTGGTGACCACCACGTCAACCGCCGGATCATCAATCCAGCGCCCTAGCTGACCGGTAATCGCCGCAAAATCATCGGTGACGATCTGCCGGGCGGCCAAATGATGCCCCGCCTCGGTCACGCGCGCGGCCAATAGATCACCAGATCTGTCATCATCGGCGCGGCGCGAATCAGATACCGTCAAAATTGCAATATTGACCGGCACAAAGCTGGCCGACTGATCAATCCGTTTGCTGTGATCCATAAACGCGCCTCCTTCTGGATATACCAACCGGACTAGGGGGTCGATTTGGGGACGAATACCCCGCCATTGCCCGCCGCCAGCCCAGACAGTGCCGGTGCCTCCTGACCAAAACGCTGCCGATACATGCCAAGATTGGAAATCACATGTTTTACATAATAGCGTGTTTCACGCGCCGGCATCGATTCAACCAATAAAAACGGATCATCTTGATGATCAACCTTGTTCAGCCATTTGCGCAAATTACCGGGCCCGCCATTATAGGCGGCCAACAGCCGCACCAGCGAACTTTCAACCAGCGGTTCAGCCAGCAAATGCTGGATATAATCCTGACCCAAGCGCAAATTGACCTCTGGGTCAAACAGCTGGTGGCGTTTACGCCCCCGAAAACCACGATCACGCGCGATAAAGGACGCGGTGGCAGGCATCAATTGCATCAGGCCTGCGGCCTTGGCGCGGCTTTTGGCGCGTGGGTTAAACCCCGATTCCTGTCTGGAAATGGCCCAGACAAGCGCCTCGTCAATATCGTAGTCAAAGTCAAATTGGGGATGCGGATATAATGCCCCGTACCAGCTGACCCCGGTGTCCTTGCGAATGATTTCGGCCACCCGGAATGACAGGCCGGCCATGCCATTTTCCGCGGCAAATCGCATCACCTCTAATTTATAATTTTCCGGCATTTCCATCCACAAATAGCGCATCTCTCGCTCGGCAGCATGGGTTTCGCCAAGCTGCAGCAGGGCAAATAAACGCTGACCGCCCGGGCGCGCCAACAACCAGTCGACGAAACTGTCCTCAACCGGTGGCAGGTCGAATGACACATTGATTTTCTGGCCAAGCGCATGCCGGGCGACAACACCGTAAAAACTGTCAATTTGCCGCGCCGCCAATTCCAGATAGGCAATCGCCTCAACCGGGCGGCCTTGGTGCATCTCGACACGATAGGCCCAAAAAGCGGCGGCGCTTCGGCGTCCCGGACTAACATCTTTCAGTTCAGTCAATGAACGGAAAAAGCTCCCGGCCAGATCGATTTGGCCACTGCGCCACGCCGCAAGGCCGCCAGCCCAATAGGCAAGATCGGCATGATCGCGGCCATTCGCAATCGCATAGCGCGCCTGCCTGATCGCTTTGGCATCGACCCCAAAAATGAAATAGGCATGCGCCACCTCGCCGCGTAGCTGGCCTTCTTCGTCATTCGTCAGATAGCGGCGGTTTTCTGGCTTGTCCAAAATATCCAACGCCCCGGATGGCCACCCCCGCCGGATGGCCCGGCGCACTGAACGCGCCACCGAGGCGGTGCGCGTTGGCGAGGCGCGCCCCTCGATGCGGGCCGGGATGCGCGGCAGGTACCCGCCGCCGCCAGCCTGACCATACCCATTTAGATAGCCGGGCTTTGGGCTTTTTGGGGCCTTCGCGTTTTTCGGCTTGCGGCGTTTGGCAAGCCAGTAAATACGACTAGCGTCAGGATGGTCATTATATTTGGCAAGCCAGCCTGACAATTCTTTATAGCTAGACCGCCAGGCCGTTGGATGGAGATAACGCTGGGCCAGCAAATGGCCGGTCAATAGTGGATTCTGGATCCGCCCCATTTCACGGATGGCCTGTTTCATATTACCATCTTTTTGCAAGGCGATGAGCCGGCTATAAAGCGCGACGTCAAACTCGCCAAGCGGCTTTGGTACTGTCGTCGCCGTGGCAGCACCAGCCGCAACCAGCAGCCACAGACCCACAATCAGCCGAATCGCTTGACGTCCTTTTCGCATCAAGATTACGCCGCCGATGTCAATGAAACTGGATGTCATGATTGCCTATTACGTTGCTCAGCCCTGAACCGGCCCAGCAGATGTACCAAGCCGGCCGGCAAGGTTGATCAAATCGTCAAACGCCAGCCGCTTTTGCGCTGGCGAGCGTAACAGATATGCGGGATGTAAACTAGCTATAACTGGCCGGCCTATACCATCGCCAAAATCGATATTTTGCCATCGGCCACGGCATTTCAAGATACCGTCCTTCTGGTCGAAAACAATCCGGCACGGCATGCCACCAAGCAGCAAAATCACCGATGGTTTGGCAAGCTGGATATGGCGATACAGCCACGGCAACAACAATGCCAGCTCCTCGTCGGTTGGCGTGCGGTTACCAGGTGGTCGCCATGGCAATAGATTGACAAGATAGCTTGATGATCTGTCGCGGCCAAAACTGGCCAACATACGATCCAGCAGCTGTCCAGCTACCCCGGCGAACGGAATACCAATCCGATCTTCATCACGGCCCGGTATCTCGCCGATAATCATCAAATCGGCCCCGGGGTTACCATCGGCAAAACACAAATTGCTGGCGGTATGTTTCAACGCACAATTGTCCAGTGCCAACAGCCCGTCACGCAAACCATCCAAATCCGTAAAATGCGATAAAGCCGATGCCCCCTGCATCGCCTGTTGATGCATCGCCCGTTCATGCTGTGGCGCTGCGGCTTCTGCCGACGGGTGCGGCACAGAAGGCGGCGCGGGCACCGCAACGGTTTGGCGGTCAATGCCATCTTTTGGCTGGTCGGTTGAACGATCGTCTGAACGGCCGGTGATAAAGCTGTCAGCGGTCTTGCTCGCTGGTCGATCCAACAGGGCTTCATCCGCGCCCATTTCATATTGCCACGCCAGCATGTGGCGCGCCTCGTCAATTGTGAAATTTTGCATCGACATAAAAACCTGCCGCATTTGAACGGTTCAGCCAGACCGAAATAGGTTATTTGACCCAAAATACAGTGTTTCGATAGTCGCACGGCGCACGCGAATTATCAATTGGCTTGAAGGTGGATCAAAGGCTTCTTATGGTAGGAGCAATCAATCAGAAGGGCGAAACAAGAATGACAACTGAACGCGATGTAATGGAATTTGATGTGGTCATCGTTGGGGGCGGTCCGTCAGGCCTGTCGGCAGCGATCCGGCTAAAGCAATTGGCCAGCGATGCGGGTAAGGATATATCTGTCTGTCTGATTGAAAAAGGCAGTGAAATTGGCGCGCATATTCTGTCTGGTGCGGTGTTGGAACCGCGTAGTCTGAACGAGTTGTTTCCTGACTGGCAAGACCGCGGCGCGCCATTGGACACGCCGGTGACGTCAGACAAGTTTGTCTATTTGACGGAAACCGGGGCGGTGCGGCTGCCAACCCCACCAAGCATGAACAATCATGGCAACTTTATCATTTCGCTTGGTAATTTCTGTCGCTGGCTTGGCGAACAAGCCGAGGCGATGGGGGTTGAAATTTATCCGGGGTTTGCCGCGGCCGAGGTGCTGTATGACGCGACCGGCGCAGTAAAAGGCATCGCCACCGGCGATATGGGAGTCGGCAAGGACGGCACCCCCACTGACGGCTTTATGCGTGGCATGGAACTTCATGCCAAACAAACTATTTTTGCTGAGGGCTGTCGCGGCCATCTGACCAAAACCTTGTTTGACCGGTTCGATTTGCGCGAGGGTAAGGATCCGCAGACCTATGCGATCGGTATCAAAGAGTTGTGGGACATTGACCCGGCCAAAGCCAAGCCTGGCCTTGCGTGGCATTCGGTCGGCTGGCCATTGAAAAGCGATACCTATGGCGGATCATTTCTTTATCATCTAAATGGCAATCAGGTGGCTGTCGGTTATGTTGTCGGGCTTGATTACAGCAACCCGCACCTGTCGCCATTTGAAGAATTTCAACGATTCAAAAACCATCCGGCGGTGCGCGATACCTTTGTTGGTGGACGCCGCGTGGCCTATGGGGCGCGGGCGCTGAATGAAGGTGGTTTTCAATCGATCCCGAAACTGACCTTTCCGGGCGGCTGCCTTGTTGGCTGCACCGCCGGGTTTTTGAATGTTCCTAAAATCAAAGGTACCCACACAGCGATGAAATCGGGGATGCTGGCTGCCGAGGCGATTTTCGACTCGCTGGACGCGATGGATGCTGGGGCTGAGCCAGCCAGCTATGGGGAACGGATCAAGGATAGCTGGTTATGGACCGAACTTTACAAGGTGCGCAACATTAGGCCCGGATTTGCCAAAGGCTTATGGCTTGGCTTGGCGCATGCGGCGATTGACACTTATCTGTTATTTGGTCGGGCGCCGTGGACGTTGCGTCACCATGCAGACCATGCCCAGCTAAAGCCAGCAGACCAAGCGCCAAAAATCGACTATCCAAAACCCGATGGTGAGGTCAGTTTTGACCGGAATTCATCGGTTTACCTGTCGGGCACAAACCATGAGGAAAACCAACCGGTACATTTGACATTAAAGGATTCGGACGTGCCAATTACGCATAATCTGGCCCTTTATGACGCGCCCGAACAGCGCTATTGCCCGGCCGGTGTTTACGAGATCGTCCGTGATGAAGCGGGTGGTAATCCGCAGTTGCAAATCAACGCGCAAAATTGCGTGCATTGCAAAACATGTGACATCAAGGACCCGTCACAAAATATTATTTGGGTGACGCCGGAAGGTGGTGGCGGCCCCAATTATCCCAATATGTGAGGCGGCTTTGGGCCGTATGATCGTAACGCCAGCCCTGTCAACCGCACATCATTCGGCAATAATCCGGTGGTGGGGCGTGATCATGATGCTTGGGATGGTGGCCGCAGCGATCGCCCCGGTTGCCGCTAACGCTAGCAGCCAAGACAGCGCGCACCAAGCATCGCGCGAAGCCTATTATCTTGCCGCCCGTCAGGCCACATATCTGAACGACATCGCCGCGGCTGCCGATTTTTATCTGGCGGCCTTGCAGATGGCACCGCAAGATTCGCATCTTTTGCAGCAAAGTTTTGCCACCCAATATATGAGCGGCCATATCGATATGGCGGCGGCGTTGGCCCGGCAGATGGAAGCCAGCAATCTGCAAATTGACCATGCGCATGAACCGGCAACCATTCAGGCGGTAAAGCGTCAGGATTGGGAAGCGGCGGTTGTGTTAGCCGACAAGATGGCAGAAACGGTCACCGCCAGACCGATTGCCGCTATTGTCAAAGCCTGGGCACTTGCCGCACAAGGCCGTACCGCCGCCGGCCTGGAATATCTGCTCGAAACCGGGCGCGTCCTTGCAAGTGACGGCAATGGTATCGCGCCCGCATTTTTGATTCAGGCAGCGCTTTTGGCCGAACACACAAATGACCGTGCCGCCCAAAACAAATTTGTTAGCCAACTAAAAGCACAGCAGAACTTGCCAACACATATCACCCTGCAATTGGCCAAGATGCTGTATCGGGGCAATGATAGGGACGCAGCGATGGCGATAGCTGGCCAACTGCCTCGCGGCTTTGACGGGCGGCAGGTCATGCGGTTTATCCGTACCGCCAGCGACCCGATCACAATTCCTCGCCAGATAGCGGCTGGTATCATTGATGCAAGCCTGATTAGTCAGGACCCACGGGCAACGCGGATGCGGGTGGCGTGGTTGTCGCTGGCGCTTTATTTAGACGCGGACGCCGATGCAGCCCGGTTTTTGCTGGTTCGCGCGATGGGTAATGACGGACCGGATGCCCCGATCAACCAACAGCTTGCCAGCATTCAAGCCGACAGTGTCTGGAATCAGCCACGATTGCTGATCCAGCTTGACCGCCGGCGCCGCAACGATTTGACTGGGGCGATCGCCCAGCTTGAAGCGGTGGTCGTTACAGATCAGGACAATGGCTTTTTGTTCAAAGAGCTTGCCGATCTTTACCGGTTTGACGACCAGTTTGCCAAAGCCCGCGATGCCTATCTTACCGCGCTCGATCTTGGCTACACTGCCACTGACATTGATCGCAGCCTTGCAATAGCCTATGAGCGGCTTGATCAGGATGATTTAGCCGAACGGCATTTTTTCAACGCCCTCGATATCAATCCGAATGACCCCTATACCCTCAATTATCTTGGCTATTGGTGGGCGGATGAAGGGCGTAATCTTGATCAGGCGATCCAGCTGATCGAGCGTGCGGTGCGATTGCGACCCGATAGCGGCTTTTTTGTCGACTCATTGGGCTGGGTGCATTTCAAGCTTGGCAATATTGATCTTGCGGTCGCGTTTCTGGAAAAAGCAACCTTGTTGGAACCCGCCGATCCGGTGATTACCGACCACCTTGCTGACGCCTATTGGCGGGCAGGACGGCTGCATGAGGCCCGCTTCAAATGGACCTATGCGCTGTCTATCGCCAAGGACCCAGCATTACGCGCGCGCATTCAAACCAAGCTGGCCCAATGATCACCGGTATTGCCCCCGCCAAAATCAATCTGTTTTTGCGCATTTGCGGCAAAACCAACACCGGCTATCACCTGCTTGATTCGGTTATTGCCTTTACCGATTTCGGCGACAAGCTGACCTTAAACACCAAGCCGCAGACCGGCGTGCCGGACCAGCTTTATTTTCGCGGGCCATTTGCCGCGATGTTGGCCCCCCAACAAGACACTGGGAAACAAAACACTGGGAAACAA
>CAZYKI010000077.1:0-2558 GCA_964648035.1 uncultured Candidatus Puniceispirillum sp.
CACCACATCAAAATCACGCCGCGTCACGCTACCCTAACCCACAATCCATCCGTGATGATGCGGCCCCGCCGCACCAGTAGCGCCCCAACAACGCCGCCCCCCTCAGGGTTGCAAAACAAGACATACACGACCGCAGACTTGAAACCGCCACCCACCGGCGTCACACTGGTACCCAAATCACATTGGTACCCAAATCACGCTGGTACTAGCTACATTAGCAAAAACTATTGCAACACCAAAACCTGATTAACGGGCTGCCAGCAAAGGAATCGGCCGACCATGGCGTGGTATGTTTACATTGTCGCATGCAGAGATGGCAGTCTTTACACCGGCATCACGACCGACCTCGACAAACGGATTGCCGCGCATAATGCCGGTACTGGTGCTAAATACACCGCCGCCAGACGGCCGGTGCGCCTGTGTTATCATGAACCAGCGCCAAGCCGCAGCACCGCAAGCCAGCGTGAGATCACCATCAAAAAGCTGGACCGGGCCGGCAAACTGGCATTATGCCGCAACCATCAGGCAGCAGCGCCCACCACCTGATCCAAGGCTGCCGCAAAATTGGCCACCGTCCGGTCCGGGTTATGCAGCTTGTCGAGGCCAAACAGCCCAACCCGGAAGCTCTTGAAATCCGGCCCTTCGCCGCATTCCAATGGCACACCAGCCGCGACCTGAACGCCAGCTGCAACAAATTTACTGCCATTTTTAATCGCATCATCATCGGTAAAGCTGACAACAACGCTTGGGGCCTGAAAACCAGCCGCAGCAACCGAGCGAAAGCCCCGGCTTTCGAGTAATGAACGGATCGCCGCGCCAAGGGCGATTTGTTCGTCCTTCACTTTGGCAAACCCATAATCACGGGTTTCCGCCAGCGCGTCACGGAACACGGCCAGCGCATCGGTTGGCATCGTCGCATGATAGGCATGGCCGCCATTTTCATAGGCCTGCATAATGCCAAGCCATTTTTTGACATCACACACATAGCTGGCAGCATTGGTTTCGGCCACCCGCGCCACCGCGGCGTCCGACAACATCACCAGACCGCTGCAGGGTGACGCGCTCCATCCTTTTTGGGGCGCGCTGAGCAACACATCAACGCCAAGCGCCTTCATATCCACCCAATAGGTCCCCGACGCGACACAATCCAGCACAAATAATCCACCAACCGCATGCACCGCCGACGCCACTGCCTTGATATAGTCGTCAGGCAGCATCATGCCGGCCGAGGTTTCGACATGCGGGGCAAACACCACCGCTGGCCGGTCTTTTTCAATCCGGCTGACCACTTCATCGATCGGCACTGGCGCAAAGGGCGCGGGCTGGTTGCTGCCGGCATCATGGCTGATCCGGCGGGCCGGCAATACAGCGGTGCTGGCCGCAATCCGCCCTTTTTCGAGAATTTCCGACCACCGGAAACTGAACCAACCATTGCGAATAACCATGACGTCCTGATCGGCGGCAAATTGGCGGGCAATCGATTCCATGCCAAAGGTCCCACCGCCCGGGATAACCACCACCGCACTGGCGTTGTAGGCGTCCTTCAACATCGCTGAAATATCGCGCATCACCCCTTGGAATTTTTGCGACATCGAATTTAATGACCGGTCGGTAAACACCACCGAATATTCAAGCAATCCGTCCGGATCGACATCTGGCAGAAGGGCGGGCATGGGCAGGCTCCATGAAGCATGATGGGGGTAAAGACTGGCCCCTATATAGGCATGAAAAGCCGCGAATGCAATCCGGCTGATTGGCATTCAGTACGCCCCACAAATGACAGCCCGTGATGATCAGGGTTGACCGGCCACAGCGTCAGGCCATTCCGGCACGCCAAAAATCCATCCTTCTTGCCGCATCGCCAGTTCTTGGGCTGGGGGCAGCGCAAAACCGTTTGCACCGGCAAAATAGCGCAGCGCCGCCGCCGCGATGATCGCATCCGCCTCATCGGCGTCCTTGCCCGCCGGCACAAAATCAGACGCCATGCCGGCGCTGTCATACGCCGCCAATGCTTGGTTCAAAAACCCGACATGCGCCGCTGCCCGCCGCGCTGGCACCATGCCAAGCCGGTAGAAATAGAAACTGGGAAAAATCTCGACAAGGATCAGCTTTGTTTGCCCCAGCACGATCGGGTCAAACGGCCACACCGCGACCTTGTTGGCGAGTTTTTGCTTAAGCTGGTGCAGCAATCGCATGCCAGCCAACGAGCCGGTCGCGACATTATCCGCCCCCACGGCCTTAAAGGTTGGCGATGGGCTACGGCCCGCCGCCCGCGCCGCTAATTCGGTGATCCGGCGACGGCTTTGGTACCGCGCGGCCGCATAATGCGGTGGGGCCAGATAAAAATCTCCCCATACCGCGTGCCCAAACATCGCCCCGCCGTAAAGATATGGCTCGGCCGCGTTAATCGCCTCGACATGCGCCCACAGCGCGGCCGGTGTCGCTGGCGCATCGGCGCGGCTGGGATAATAGGCCCCAACATCGACAAACGGATGGGCAAAGGCAAAATCAATCCCGACCAGCATCGCCGCATCCGCTGTATCGGCGGCAAGACCCAA
>CAZYKI010000077.1:2658-8179 GCA_964648035.1 uncultured Candidatus Puniceispirillum sp.
AAGGATATAAGGATATAGGGTCTGACATGGCGGGATCAATCATCATCACGCCCCTGCCGGTCCCGCGACATCACCAGCCCCGCTCCGTTTATTCCCCCGATGGTGACAATCCTGCAACGGTGGGCTGGCAACGGTGGGCTGGCAGGGGCGAGGCATGGTCACAGCCGGCTAGCATTACCGGCATCGCTTGTGCTATAGACCGCCGATCACAGATGGGCATTATGCGCCGCCAGTCAGGACCCTATGGCCGAAGTTCTCAATATCTCGATCCCGTTTTTCGCGCTGATTTTTATGGGGTTTGGCGCCCGGGCTATTGGCTTTATCGACGAATCTGGCGCGCGGACCATGTCAAAATTTGCGTTTTTCGTCACATTACCGCCCTTTATGTTTTTGAAAGTATCGGCCAGTGAACCGGCAGCCATTCTAAATTGGGGCTTTGTCTGGCGGTTTGAAACCAGCACGATTGTAATGTTTTTGCTGGCGGCGGCGATCGGGCGCTGGCTGTTCAAACTGAAACGGCGCGAATGCGGTATTTTCGGGCTGAATGTCGCCTATCCCAACTATGGCTATATGGGCATCCCGCTGGCCATTCTGGCATTTGGCGATGCGGCGGCCCTGCCGATGGCCTTGATCCTGTTCGCCGATACCATTGTGCTGTTGACGCTGACGTCATTTTTTGTGGCCAATAATGACGGCACGATACACAATGCCGGCCTCAAAATTATGCGGACCATGATTACCAACCCGCTGGTATTGGCGGTGGTGGCCGGCCTGTTATTTTCAGCGACCGGCTTGCCCATGCCATCGATACCGGCGCAATTTGGTACGCTTTTGGCCGGGGCGGCGGCGCCGGTTGCGTTATTTGCGCTGGGTGCCACATTGTATGGCCAGCCATTGCGCGCGGCAGCCGGCGAGATTAGCATTATCGCCGGTCTGAAGCTGATCGTGCATCCGCTATTGATCAGCCTGCTGTTTGTTGGCATTCCGGGGCAAGATCCGCTGTGGGTCAAGGTCGCCATTTTGTCGGCGTGCCTGCCGGTGGCGGCCAATGTGTTTATGCTTGCCAATTACTACGGCGCTTATATCGGCCGGTCAGCCTCGGCGATTCTGGCCAGTACGGTGCTGGCCAGCGCAACGGTACCGCTGTTTCTCTATTGGCTATTTTACGGCCTTGGCTGACCGCTGCGCCGTGATGCGACATATCGCCATCGCATTTGACCTATAGCGCGCATTTTAACCGTCCGCTTCCTGTGCTATAAAACAGCGCGTAAATGTGCCACCCAAAGGACACGAATAGGGTCATTTGATGATTGCCGAACTTGGTCATATCGCGTTGATCGCCGCTTTTGTTCTGAGCCTCGTTCAGAGCAGCCTGCCGTTGATTGGCGCAAGCCGCGGCGACACCGCCTTGATGACAAGCGGCCCAGCCGCCGCGATCAGCACGGCGGTGGCGGTGATCATGGCGTTCCTGGCCCTCATTTGGGGATTTATCCGGTCCGATTTTTCACTGGCTTTGGTTGCCAATCATTCGCATTCGACCAAACCACTTATTTATAAGATTTCGGGCACATGGGGAAATCATGAAGGCTCGCTGTTGCTGTGGATCCTGATTTTGGCGCTGTATGGCGGGATTCTGGCGGTTCGTGGTCGCGGCATGCCGCTGGCGATGAAAGCGCGTATTCTGGCGGTCCAAGGCATGGTCAGCACCGGGTTTCTGGCATTTAGCCTGTTTACATCAAACCCGTTTTTACGGCTTGCCACACCGCCCTTGGATGGCAAGGGGCTGAACCCTATTTTGCAGGACCCCGGTCTCGCGATACACCCGCCGATGCTGTATCTTGGCTATGTTGGCCTGTCGATGGCCTTTGCGTTTGCGGTGGCGGCATTGATCCGCGGCGAGGTTGACCGGCTGTGGGCAAAATGGATGCGGCCTTGGGTGATGGCCGCTTGGTGTGCGCTAACGCTTGGCATCGCCATTGGCAGCTGGTGGGCGTATTATGAACTTGGCTGGGGTGGCTGGTGGTTCTGGGACCCGGTTGAAAATGCGTCATTGATGCCTTGGCTGGCCGCCACGGCGCTGCTGCATTCGGCCATTGTGGTTGAAAAACGTGGCCAGTTGAAAAGCTGGACCGTGCTGCTGGCTATTTTGGCGTTTTCGCTATCGCTTGTTGGCACCTTTATCGTCAGGTCGGGATTGTTAACATCGGTCCACAGCTTTGCATCGGATCCGGCACGCGGTGTATTTGTTCTTGGCATATTGCTGTTCGCCGTCGGCATTCCGCTGACGCTTTATGCGTGGCGCGGCCCACAGCTTGTCACCCGCGCCGATTTCACGCTGGCCAGTCGTGAAGGCGGGCTGATCGCCAACAACATGCTATTGGTTGTCGCAACGGCGATTGTGCTGCTTGGCACATTTTACCCGTTGGGACTGGAACTTGTCACCGGGGCCCGCATCACCGTTGGCCCGCCTTATTTCAACGCAACCTTCAATCCGGTCATGGCCCTGTTAATGGCGCTGATGGCGGTTGGACCGGTGCTGGCCTGGCGGCGGGGCAGCACCCCCCGCCTGAGGCCAGTGCTAATCGCCGCTGGTGTGGTTGCTGTGGCCAGCTTGTTGCTGTTTTTTGTCTTGGGCAAGGGGGTAACGGTTGGCGCCGCCAGTGCGGTGATGCTGATTGCATGGCTTGGCAGCGGTATCATTGGCGATATCTGGGCGCAGATCAAACCGCGCCCCAACACGGGGATCGCCACCCGCCTGCGGCGCATTCCAGCAGATACGGCCGGCATGTGGATGGCCCATTTTGGCATCGTTATTTTCATGATCGGCGCGGTCGGCGACAGCCTGTTCAGCAGCGAGCATGTGGTACGGGCCACGCCGGGCACCAAGATTGAACTTGCCAACCGGACCGTGACCTTTGCCGGCCTCAGGCAAATCGACGGACCAAATTATCAATCACTGGCCGCCGATCTTGACTATGCCGACAAATCGGGGCGGATATTTGCGCGCCTGTCGCCGGAAAAACGGATCTATAACGCCGAGCGCCAAACCACGACCGAGGCGGCAATCCGCCCAACCATTGCCGGTGATGATTATGCCGTACTTGGTGATGGCGACAACAAAATAGGCTTTACCCTACGGCTCTATTACAAGCCACTTGTTAGCTGGATCTGGACCGGCGCCGCGATCATGGCGCTTGGGGGGATGATTGCCGCCATTGGCCGACAGCGCACGCATCGCCGCACCACGGCCGGTACCACCGCCGCATCGCCGCACCGCGACGACAGCCTTCCATCAGGCCAACCGCTATGAGCCGGATCCGTTTATCATTCCTGCTGCCGCTTGGGGTATTTTTAGGGCTTGCCGCGCTTGGCGCGGTGGCCCTTTACGGCACCTTGTCGGGGAGCCGCACCCCTGACCAGCTGCCATCGGTGTTGATCGGCAAGCCGGCACCGCCGCTTGATCTGCCGCGTCTTGTGACCACCACACCGGCACCGGCATCGGCGGCTCAGGTCACCATAGCGCCGTTTCGCGGCAAGCCACTTTTGGTGAATATCTTTGCGTCTTGGTGCGCCCCGTGCCGGGCCGAGGCACCGGCATTGGAAATGCTGTCCAAACGCATCGCTATTCTGGGCATCGCCTACAAGGACCGCGAAGAGGATACCCAACAATTTTTAGGCCAATATGGCGACCCATTCCGCGCCATTGGCATTGATCGGGACGGCCGTGCGGGCATTGCTTGGGGGGTTTATGGGGTGCCAGAAACCTTTCTGCTTGATGCGGATGGCATTGTCAGATTGCGCCATGCGGGGCCGCTGACCAAAGATGTGATTGATAATAAACTGATCCCGGCGCTGGTGGCGCTTGGCGCATGACTAACCATCGGTGTCCAGTGCTGAGGAACCGCCTATCGGGCCTGCTGGTCGCGATCACCCTTATCGCACAAGGTCTTTTCAGCCTGCCATCACACGCCATCACCGCCGAAGAAATGCTGGCTGACCCGGCCTTGGAGTCGCGGGCCCGCGGCCTGTCAAAGCAATTGCGTTGCCTTGTCTGTCAGAATCAATCGATCGATGACAGCGATGCCGATCTGGCGCGTGACCTGCGCCGCGAGGTACGGCAACAGCTTTTGACCGGCGCCGATGACGCCACAATTCTGGACCGGATTCGTCAAACCTATGGTGATTATGTGCTGTTAAAACCACCGGTTGGGGGCATGACCTTGCTGCTGTGGCTGGCACCGGTGGGTTTCATTGCGGTTGGCGCCTTGGTTGTACTGGCCGCGCGGCGCCAGCGTCCGGTGGCAGATAACAGCCTGACCGCCGATGAAAAAACCCGCGTTGAAACCCTGTTAAAGGGCGGCAAAACCAAGTCCGAAAGGCAAAACCCATGATCACGGATGGCTTTGATTTTGCGGCGGTTCCAGTGTTGATTGCCGGCAGCGCCCTAGGCCTTGCCTTGGCCGGGCTGATGATTAAGGTGATTGCCACCGCTTGGAGAGGCGATGAACAAAACCGCGGGCAGGACGATCTTGACCAGCAGCTTGACCTACTGCGCGCCGAACGCCAACGTCTGGAAGACGCCGGTAAGCGCAACGCGATCAGCGCTGCCGAATGTACCGCCGCGATGCAGGACATTGACCGGCGGTTGCTGGCGATAGCTGACCGCATTGATCAAAAAGCCGGCCAGAAGACATCGGGCCGCGCCCTGATCTGGGGCCTTGCGGTGCTGGTGCCGACTACCAGCATAGCCCTTTATCTGTTTCTTGGCAGTCCGGCAACGCCCGACCGCCCCTATGCCAACCGTACCGCTGAAATAGCCGCGGCCCGGTCAGCCAATGCCGCCAATACCACCGCTGCAGCGACCGCCTTGCGGGATGCGATCAAAGCCAGCGAAGACAAGCCGGACGTGGTTGAAAGCTGGTTGCGGCTGGCAGAAGCTGCTGCTGGTGTCGCCGATGCGGAAACCGAAATCAGGGCCTTGCGCACCGCGATCAAGCTCACCGGTGACGACCCGGCTATTATGGCGATGCTCGCCGAGGCCCTAAGCCGTGCCGCTGACGGGCAGATTACCGTACCGGCCCGCGAACTGATCAACAAAGTGTTGGCCGCCGATCCGGATGAGCCGCGGGCGTTATTCATGTCCGGCCTTGCCCGCTATCAAGATGGTGACTACGCCGCGGCAGTCAGTATCTGGCAACGCCTGCTGGCCATATCGACCCCGGACGCCCCTTGGATCGGCATTGTACAACAAAACATTGCGCGGGCTGCCAAGGATGGTGACCTTGCCCTTGGCACCCCGCCTGCCCCATCCGGTGCGGCCGGTCCATCAGCCCCCGATGCAGCGGACATCGCCGCCGCCGCCAATATGAGCCCGGCCGAACGCGACGCGATGATCAACAGCATGGTCGCGAGGCTGGAACAACGCCTTGCCGACACGCCCGAAGACTTTGAAGGATGGACAAGACAGGCACGCGCCTATGAGGAGCTTGGCAAGCCCGAAGCGGCGCTTGAAGCCGTGGCA
>CAZYKI010000078.1:0-3920 GCA_964648035.1 uncultured Candidatus Puniceispirillum sp.
ACGCTCAATTTTACCCAAAAGGTGAATCGCCGCACTCTTGATCGGTTGGCACAGACAAGCGAGGAGGGGCATGATGACAACAGATAAGCACACAAAGACCGATACCGGCGCAGCGCCGGGTAACCTTGGCGTATGGTTTGAGGTCTATGTCGAGGATATGGCACGGGCACGGCATTTTTACCAAATATTGTTTCGCGTCGAATTGGAAGAATTGCCAAATCTCGGCGAGGATGAGATGCAGCTTTTGGCCTTTCCCTATGCCGATAACACGCCCGGCATTGGCGGCGCGCTGGTGCGCCATCCGATGCGGCGGCCCAATCAAGAAGGCAGCCTTGTTTATTTTGCCTGTGACGATGTTGCCGGTGCGGTGACCCGCGCCAGTGATTTGGGCGCCGAGGTGTTTGTGCCCAAACAATCGATCGGCGAATGGGGCTTTATCGCGATCGTCGGCGACAGTGAGGGCAATGTGATCGGGCTTCATGCGATGCAGTAACCGCCCCCTCCCTAAAAAAGAGAGGGGGCCGCCCGTCGTATCGCTTGCCGGTGCGATCATCACGGCACGCATGGGTGCGTTTGTTGATCATACAAAGCTGTGAATGAACGATATTTTTTGATAACGCATTTTTTTATGGCGGGCCCGGCGGTGATCTGACAGGTTGGCTGCCAATGATAGAACGCACAAAAGGGGGCAGGCGGTGATGCAGTTGGGTGAGATTGTTGCAGATTTTGTGCCGCCACCCCATCCGGCCGGTTTGGTGCTAGAGGGCCGGTTGGTGCGGCTTGAACCATTGCGCGCCGCCCATGCCGCCGCCCTTCATGCCGCCAATGCGGTCGATCGTGACGGCGTCAATTGGGCCTATCTTCCCTATGGTCCCTATCAGCAGGCGGCCGATTATCGTGCCTGGGTGGACAGCGTCGCGGGCGGTGATGACCCGGTGTTTTTGGCAATCATCAACCGGCAAACTGGCGCGCCTGAAGGGGTTGCCAGCTTTTTACGCATCAATCCGGCCGATGGGGTGATCGAGGTTGGCCATATCAATTATGCGCCGGCGTTGCAGCGGACCACCGCCGCCACCGAGGCGATGTTTTTGATGATGCGATGGGTGTTTGAAAATGGTTATCGGCGGTATGAATGGAAATGTAACGCGCTCAATCTCAAATCACGGCAGGCGGCCCAGCGGCTTGGCTTTTCGTTTGAAGGGGTGTTCCGCCAAGCGGCGGTGGTAAAAGGCCGTAATCGGGATACCGCGTGGTTCGCGATCATTGACCGTGATTGGCCGGCGATCCGCGCCTGTTTTGAACGGTTTCTGGATCAGGTCGATGATCAGGCAGCGACAAGCGGCCGCATGCCGCCACCGCCCGTGGCGCTGTCGGATCTGACAAGGCCGTTGCTGTATCGGCGCGATGACGGTACCGGCACCGGGTAATGCAATAGGGGGGCGCCATCTCTGCCGAGGGGGGCTGGCCGCCGCCGATAAATAGGGAGGCAGGGCTGACACACCCCGATTGGCGTTCGCGTTTGATCATTTCTGGGCGCGGCGAGACCATCCTGAAAAAACTCGCTTTGATCTTGGGCATAGCAAGCGTGGTGGCGGTGGTGCTAGACCTTTATCCGCTGACCATGTTTTTGTCTTTACCGTTCTGCCTGATCTGGAGCTATTGCGGATGGCTCCATAACGAACCCCAGCTGAAATGGGTCAATATTCTGTTCATGTGCCTTTATGCCTATGGAATCATGCGGTATTTTTTGATGCGCGATCCCAGCCAAGCCGGCGTGTAAATCAGTCTTCCAGATCTTCCTGCAACACTGTCATCTGCACATGATAGCAGGTCTCGCCATCTTCATTATCCTGAAAGACAACGCCCAGAAATTCATCTTCCAGCATCAGTTCGGCCGAATCATCCTTGTTTTCGCGGCGCGCAATGGTCAGCTTGTTGTTGCCAAAGCGCTGGCGGAGATAGCGTTGAACTTTTGCGGTATCGCTGGCATTCATCGGGGATATCCTTTGCTGGCGCGTCCGGTTCGGCCAAGCCGATCAGACACTGGTTGTTGTCAGTCCTTCACGACTACCCGATCAGCCGCCAGCAGGCAAGCCCATCGGTACAATCTTCGTGCCGCCGACAAACACGCCCCGCCGCTATAAATGCCGTGTCATCTGGCCGCCGCCATAGGCCGGCCAGGCCGGCCGGGTGGTGATATCGCGCGTTTGGCATCGGCTGCATCGCATGCGCGTACCAAGCTCTGGCACCGGAAACAAGCGGCCAAGGGCATCGACTAACGGCAGCGGATCAAGCACCGCATTATGGCCGCACCGATTGCACCAACAAAAAATCGATAACCCCTCATCCAGCATGTCGGCCAAGGTGGCGGCGGCGGTCGGCTCGCTGGCGGCAATCGATTGTCGTTTATAGTGGCCCATGAAGACAACCTTTCCTTTGAGGGCATAGCTGTGGGGTGCGGCCGTCACTGGCAATGGCTGCCGCTGCAAAGTTATCTGTTCTTGTTTTGTTCTAATTTAGGAATAACGCATATAATGCTGTCAGGCAAGAGGGTGAAAGCGGTATATTATTGGCTAGGGCCGGGACTATTTTAGGGACTAGTTCGGGGGCGCGGATGGTCGCGGGTGGGTTAGCCGGTAATCAGGCGTGGCAACCGGTTAAAATAGCTGATCACATCCTGCAATGCGGCGCTTTTGCACAACAGCTTATGGCGGTCACGCAGGCTGAATAGGGGCGTTTCAGTATGGTAGCGCTGGCGCTTTTCCACCACATAAAGCGGCGTTTCATGGGTGTGACGAAAAATGGAAAAGGTCGCGTTTCCGGGCATATGGTCAATCGCATAGTCACGCCATTCGCCACTGGCAACGCGGGTGCTGTAGGTCGCCAGAATCAGCCCTAATTCATCGCGGTTGAAGAACAGAGGTTTGCGCAGTTTTTTCGGGCTTGTGATGCGGTGCATGGGGTATGTCAGGATCAGATTTTAATGGTGGCTGTTTTGACTATTCCAAGCTATGTTGGGGCAGCATGCCGTCAAGGTCAATAAAGCACTGGCATTTTGGCCTGAAGAATTGCTATTAGATGAAGCCGTCACCGGGCGTTTTGGCGCTTTTTGTCGGCATTGGTGCAAGGCTGGAATGAACCGGCCAACTTCCATGGATTACAGAATAGATAAACGGCTGATATTTTTGACGAAGTTGATGAAGAGCTAAAACGCGACCAAATGCAGGTGCTATGGGCGCGCTATGGCAAATATCTGATTGCCGCGGTGTCGATTGTGGTGCTTGGGGTGGCGGCCCGGCAGGGCTATGATGCGTGGCAGGCCAATCAGGCTGAAACCGCGGCGACCGCCTATCACCAGGCGATGCAGGCGGATGATGTGGTGACCGCCTTGGCCGCTGCTGGCGATGATTTGACAGCGGGCTATCAGATGCTGTCCAGCTTCCGCGGTGCGGCGGCATTGGCTGCCAAAAAGGATTTTGCGGCTGCCGAGGCCGCTTATCTGGCGCTTGCTGACAATGCCGAGATAAGCCCATTATATCAGCAGGCGGCGCTATTGCTGTCGGTGATGAATGCACCGGATGATCGCGATCTGGCCAGTTTGCGTGACCGGTTGGCCGGGCTTGAAGGGGCCGCCGGTCCATGGCAGGCAATGGCTTTGGAACAGGCCGCCGGCCTGGCCTTGCGGGCCGGTGACCGGGCGACAGCGCTGGCCAAATATGAAGCCTTGGCCGGCCTTGCTGAAATTCCGGCTGATATGCGGCAGCGCGCCAGCCGTATGGTAGAGATTTTGAAAGGTTAATGCCCTATGCTGCCTGTGGCGGCCGTGACAATCTGGCCGGCTGGCCTTGTTGGTGGTGCCAGTAGCGGTAAAGGGCTTGGTAAAGGGGCAGTGATATGACGATGCTTTTGCCTATCAAAAT
>CAZYKI010000078.1:4020-8095 GCA_964648035.1 uncultured Candidatus Puniceispirillum sp.
GTCTTTGTCATGTTGGCCGCCTGCTCGGCACCAGAATTGATATTAGACGGTGAACGGACCGCCATTATCAAACAACAAGATACGATCAAGGTGAATGACGGTGCGCGTGGCGAGGGGGCCGGCTTGTCGGCGCCGTTAGATGTGGTTAAAGCCAGTCACCCCGGTCTGAATGCTGGCCATGCCGGCGGCAATATCACAATGGCGCTGCCGTTCCAGAAGCGGTGGGATGCGCGGATTGGGGGGGCTGGCAGCGATGTGACCGATCTCGCAACCCCGGTTGTTGTCAATGACCTTGTTGTCGCGGTTGCCCCATCAGCTGTGGTCACAGCCTTTGCAATCGATTCGGGTAAAATGGCCTGGCAGGTGCCAATTGACGTGGTCACTGATGACCCGCTGCCGGGCACTGCGGGCGGGGTTGCGGTTGGTGACGGGCGGATATTTGCGCATGCCGGTGGCCGGTCTCTGGCCGCCATTGCGGCAGACAGCGGCAAGCTGATTTGGTCGATCAAACTGCCGGTGGCGTTGCGTGGTGGGCCAACCATGATCGGCAGCAAGGTGCTTGTCGTGACCGACCTTGATGGCAATCTTCATGCCTATAGCGCTGATGACGGGGCATTGTTGTGGGAGCGTGCCGGTTTGCCGGTCACCACCCTTGTTTACGGCGCCCCATCACCGGCTTTTGCCAATGACATGATTGTCGCGGCGGGCTATGGCGGCGACGTTACGGCGCTTGACGCCGGTTCGGGGCAGGTGATCTGGACCGATACCTTGGCGGCGGTCAATCCGCGGACACCCTTGCAGGGCATTGGTGATATCACCGGTCATCCGGTGCATGACGGCGGGATGATTCTGGCGGTCAGTCAGGCCGGTCAATTGGCGGCCTATAATGCCCGGTCTGGTTTATTGATTTGGGACTTGCCTCTGGCGTCGACGCAAATGCCGTGGATTGCCGGTAAGACGGTGTTTCTTGTGACCGTTGACGGCCGGCTTTATGCGATCCGTCGCAGTGATGGTGCGGTACGGTGGGTCACCGCATTGCCGGGCGCGTTACCGCCAGATGTTGTGGCCTCCGAAAATGCGGTGCGCTATGTGGGGCCGTTTGTTGCAGGAAACGAGGTCCATGTGATTGCCGATAATGGCCGGCTCTATTCATTCAATGCCGATACCGGCGCGGCCGCTGGCGATGCGCGGGTCGGGGACCGGGTGGTGACATTGCCGCAATTTGCCAAAGGCATGATGTTTGTGTTGAACAATAATGGTAGTTTGACTGCCTTTGATTAGTGGCCAAGAGAGCCTGATGCCTGTTACTTTTGCTATTGTCGGCCGGCCTAATGTCGGCAAATCGACCCTGTTCAATCGGCTTGTCGGCCGTCAACATGCGATTGTTGATGATCAGCCCGGTGTCACCCGTGATCGCCGCGATGGTCATGCCCAGCTGGCGGGCTTGCGCTTTGATGTGATCGATACCGCCGGTCTTGAAGAAGCCGGCGATGGGACCCTTGAAGATCGGATGCGTCGCCAGACCGAAATGGCGATCACTGAGGCCGATATCACCTTGATGGTGGTCGATGCCAAGGCAGGGGTCACGCCGGTCGATACATTCTTTGCCAACCGGATACGAAAATCGGGCGCACATGTGGTGCTGCTTGCCAATAAATGTGAAGGAAAACAGGGGGCTGCTGGTCTTGCCGACGCATGGTCGCTTGGGCTTGGCGAACCGGTGCCGATTTCGGCCGCGCATGGCGAAGGGCTGGTCGATTTGCATGATGCGTTGCTGGCCGCGGCGCGCAAGATCGGCCGTGAGGACGAATTGACCGGTGACAATGACAATCAAGATGATGCCGACAGCGGCACCGATGATCTTGAGCAGGCCGAAAAGCTGGATGCCGATGGCAACCCGCTTGACCAATGGCAGGACGAAGCCGCCAGCCAGCCGATGCGGATCGCCATTGTTGGGCGGCCGAATATGGGCAAATCGACCCTGATCAACAGTCTGCTTGGCGAGGACCGCCTCTTGACCGGTCCGGAGGCAGGAATCACCCGTGATTCAATCGAAGTGCCGTTTGAATGGAATGGCCGGCTTTATAAGCTGGTTGATACTGCCGGCATGCGGCGCCGGGCGCGGGTTGCCGACAAGGTCGAAAAGCTGATGGTCGGTGATGCGTTGCGGGCCATTCAATATGCGCATCTTTGTGTGTTATTGATCGATGCGGCCGAACCGATCCACAAACAGGATCTTGCCATTGCACGGCTGATCGAGGATGAAGGGCGAGCCCTTGTCATCGGGGCGAACAAATGGGACTCGGTGCGCGACAAGGCCGGGGCCAGCGGGCGCATTGCCGACCGGCTGCAAACCTCGCTTGCGCAATTGCGCGGGGTACCGGTGGTGCAGATGTCCGGCTTGCATAAAAAGGGCCTTGGCAAATTGCTGCAAGCGGCCGATGTGATGTACAAAATCTGGAACACGCGGATTTCAACAGGGCGGCTCAATCGCTGGCTTGAAGGCATGCTTGAAGCCCACCCGCCGCCATTGGTCGATGGCCGGCGGTTGCGAATCCGCTATATGACCCAGATCAAGACCCGGCCGCCAACATTTGCGCTGTTTGTCAGCCGCCCTGCTGATTTGCCGGAGAGCTATTTGCGCTATCTGACCGCCGGATTGCGGGCCGATTTCGGGCTTGATGGTGTGCCTATCCGGCTGGTGATGCGGAAACGTGAAAACCCGTTTGCGCCATCCTGATCTGACACTGGCTCAGTCGGGTTAGACCGCGGCTAAAATCTGTTCGCCCATATCACTGGCAATGCCGGCGATCAGATGTTGAAGCCGTGCCAGCCCTGCCGGCTTGATGGTCAGGTCAGCGGTCATATAAAGGCGGCGATTAACCTCTATCTGCACCGATTGGCGGCGGCTAGTCGCACGGCCATAATGGCGGGTGATATGGCCGCCCGCATAGGGATGGTTCCAGCCAAGGCTGAACCCGGCGGCAGTAATCCGGTCAGCCAATGCCGCCCCGACGGGTTTGGCAAGGGTGTGACCGTGCAAATCGCCCAGAACGATATCGGCAAGCGGTCGCCCGTCGGGGGCTGTTGGCGGCATCGAATGGATATCAATCAACAGACAGGCCCCGCGCGCGGCATAGGCCGCATCGGTGGCCTGAACCAATAGCTGGTGATAGGGCCGGTAGGCGGCCGCCAACCGGATCAGGGCCTCGTCGGCGGCAAGCAAGCGCTGGTGAATGGGCACACGATCGGCACGCAGACGCGGTATCAGCCCATAGCCGGCCCTGACCAGCCGTGACGGGGCGGCGATAGCGGTTGGCGGCATGGCGGTAAACATGGTGCTGTCAAGCGCATCATCCGGCCGATTGACATCGATATAGGCGCGGGCAACATGCTGTTCAACACGGATGATACCCGCCGTCTCAAGCCCATGGCCTAGCAGATCGGTGGCAAAATCCTCCAGCCCGCGCAGCGCCGCTATCGGTGCGGCGGTCATCGCCACAAATTCGGCCGGATAAATCCGTCCGGCATGCGGGAAAGACAGCACAACCGGACTGATCTGGGCCTCGTCGGCTGACAGGTCGGGCGGCGTATAAAGCCGGCATGGGGCCGTGCCATCTGGGCCAAGGCTGGCCAGCGGTAGAATCCGGGGGGCGGTGTCAGGCGTCATAATCCGTTCATCGACGCTGGCAGCAGCGGTGGAGCGATTGGTCATGTGGCCGATGATCGTCATGACCTCTATGCTACCGCCGCAACCGGCCCAGAACAATGCCAACAACAAT
Source organism: uncultured Candidatus Puniceispirillum sp. (assembly GCA_964648035.1). Classification (GTDB taxonomy): domain Bacteria; phylum Pseudomonadota; class Alphaproteobacteria; order Puniceispirillales; family Puniceispirillaceae; genus UBA3439. The sequence continues at coordinate 7,803 of CAZYKI010000078.1, forward strand.
GCCAAACGCTTGTCCCATAAAACCGCCACAACCAAGCGGGCCGGGGGCTGATGCGATCAAGCGGCGGGCGGGTCTTTGCGGGTCGGTCACGCCTAGGTCAGTGCCGCAAAACACGAAAAAAGGCTTGATATGACAGGCGGCTTGGTGCAGATATACATCGGTCATGCCAGAACCGGCAGGACCATGCTAGCGAACCGGCGCCCTAGGCGCCGATACAGCTGTGTCAAAATGGTGTGGGGGTGTAGCTCAGCGGGAGAGCACTTCGTTGACATCGAAGGGGTCACAGGTTCAAT
>CAZYKI010000079.1:0-7747 GCA_964648035.1 uncultured Candidatus Puniceispirillum sp.
CCGATCATCGCGTTATAGGCGTCTTCATCCATCAGTGAATCGAGATCGCTGGCATCACTGATCTGCAGTTTGAAAAGCCAATTATCCATCGCCTTGTCCGGCGTGATGCTGGTCAGATCATCAAGCAGCGCGGTATTGATCGCGGTGATCTCGCCGCTGGCAGGCGTGTAGATGTCCGAGGCGGCTTTGACCGATTCAAAGACGGCCACCGCATCACCCTTGGCAACGCTGGCACCGACTTCCGGCAATTCGATAAACACGATATCGCCAAGCTGTTCAACCGCATGCGGCGAGATGCCAACGGTACAAACATCGCCCTCAAGACGGGCCCATTCATGGTCTTCGGAAAATTTCAACATGGTCTATACTCCTCGTGATGATCAAAAGAAAAAGCGGCGTCAGCCGCGAACATAGCGATGCGGGACCAGCGGCAAGGCGCTGACCGTTACCGGGGTTTCGGTGCCACGGGTCACCGCATCCAATACGGTGCCGTGGGCGGCGACTGCAGCATCAACAAGACCAAGCGCGGCAGGCCTGTCGAGGCTTGGGGCAAAGCCGCCGGAGGTGACCCGGCCAACGCTGGCCCCGTTATGCGTCAAGACGGTGCCATCGCGCACCGGTCGCGGCCCAACCGGCAACAGGCCAACAAGACATTGTGCTGGTCCGTTGGCCAATTCCGTCAAAATTGGGTCTGCGCCGGGGAAATCGGCGGCAAGACGGCGTTTTTTCGACAGCGCAAAAGTCAGCCCGGCCATGACCGGTGTGATGGTCTCGTCAAGTTCATGCCCCCATAACGGCAGGCCAGCCTCCATCCGCAACGTGTCGCGCGCCCCAAGCCCGGCCAGCGTTACCTTGCCACTGGCAACAAGGCGGGCGGCAAAATCAGGCGCGTGATCGGCCGCTAGCGAAATTTCAAACCCGTCTTCACCGGTATAGCCTGATCGGGTGATCACCAGATCGATTCCGGCAAGGTGCGCCCGCCGGATATCCATGAATTTGAATCCGGTCAAATCCAGGCCAAGTGTGGCCAAGACCGGTGCCGCCTCTGGGCCTTGAAGGGCCAGTAAGGCCCGGTCGTCATGATGCTGAAGTTGTGCATCACCGATAAGGTGACGCCGGATATGGGCGATATCATGGTCGGCGCGGCCGGCATTGACCACCAGATGAAACGCCCCTTCAAACCGGGCGACCATCAGATCGTCAAGCACCCCGCCATCCTCGTTCAAAAATAGTGAATAGCGCACCCGGCCATCGGCAACAGCGCTTAAATCAGTCGGCGTCAAGGCTTCAAAACAGGCGGCCGCGTCGGTGCCGGTCAGTTCCAGCTGGGCCATGTGCGATACATCGAACAGGCCGGCCCCATGCCGGGTTGCCAGATGCTCGGCCTTGATGCCATCACTATAGTGAACCGGCATATCCCAGCCGGCAAAGGGCACGATGCGGCCGCCATGGGCGCTATGAAAATCGAATAAGGCGGTGCGTTTGTTGTCCAACAGCTTGTCCCTCCGGTCGCCAAAGATGCGGAATGCCCGTTACCTGGCATTCGCCCCATCTGTCGCGGAACCTGAGAGATTGGCCATCGCCGCGGGTGATCCCGGTTGTCGGTGGATGGTTGTCCCCGTCGGTGTACACTGCCGTGTACTTTCCAGAGTGCTCACATCAAAAAGTACGGGTACCTGAGAGTTTCCGGGGCGGTTGCTCCTTCGGTGGTGCCTTGCCGGCGTGGCGGGCCGGGCGACACAGCTCTCCCTTTTCATGTATCGAGCCTTTGAACAGTAATCGGCTTCATCATTTGGTGCAAGGAGTTTGGTGAATGGCCGCGGCTGAATAGGGGGCAGGAACCGGCAAAAAAATCTTGCGGTCTTGTGAAACAGGTTACTTATGGTCATATATCCACCAGTGACCATGTAACAAATGAGTGTTCCGATGCCTGATTCGTGCCCTGTCTGGAATTTGACCGACCTTTATGAAGGCATCGATTCGGCGGCCATTCAGACCGATATCCGGACATGCCGTGCTGACGCTGCGGCGCTTGCCGACCGTGCCAAGGGCCGTCTTGCTGATCTCGATGCCGATAGTCTGGCTGCGGTGATTGTCGATTATGAGGCGGTGCTTGAACGTCTTGGGAAAATTCAAAGCCATGCCCAGCTGGTGTTTGCCGCCAATACCGCCGATCCGGCGGCAGCCAAACATCACCAGTCGATGCGCGAGGTCGGGTCGGAAATCGGGGCGGTGCTGCTGTTTGTCGAGTTAGAACTGGCGCGCCTTGATCAGGCCCGTCTTGACGTGTTGTTGACAAATCCGGCGCTTGGCCGTTTTGGCCCGTGGTTACGGCGGGTGCGGGCGATGGCGCCCTATCAGCTGTCGGACGAGGCCGAAACCATGATCGCCGAACGCGCGCCAACCGGGGCCGGGGCGTGGGTGCGGCTGTTTGACGAAACCATGACCAGCTTGCGGTTTCCATTTGAAAATGGGCAGGTAACCGAGGCAGAAATTTTGGATGCGCTATCAAGCATCGATCCGGCCCGGCGCAAAGCGGCGGGGCAGTCATTGTCGGCGGTGCTGAAACAAAATGAACGATTGTTATCGTTGGTGCTGAACACGATTGCCAAAGACAAGCAAATCGAAGATGGCTGGCGCGGGTTCAAAAGGCCGGTTGCGGCGCGCAATCTGGCGAATGATGTCGATGACGAGGTTGTCGACGCGCTTGTCAGTGCGGTGAACAGCCGCAATGCCGATCTGGCGCATCGCTATTATGCGCTGAAAGCGGGTTGGATGGGGCAAAAACAGATCGACTGGTGGGACCGTAATGCGCCCCTTCCGGGCGATGACGACCGGCATTATAGCTGGGACGAGGCCAAGCGCATCGTCTGTGATGCCTTTGCTGGGTTTGATCCGGCGATGGCGGCAACGGCGGCGCCGTTTTTCAGCCGGCACTGGATTGATGCGGCGCCGCGTGAAGGCAAAAGTTCAGGCGCGTTCTCGCATCCCGTGGTGCCGTCGGCGCATCCCTATATCCTGATGAATTTTGCCGGCAAATCACGCGATGTTATGACGTTGGCCCATGAAATGGGCCATGGGGTCCATCAGGTGCTGGCCGCTGATCAGGGCTATCTGATGTCCGACACCCCCCTGACACTGGCCGAAACCGCGTCTGTATTTGCTGAAATGCTGGCCTTCCGCCGACTTGTCGACAGCCAAACCGACCCGGCCGCGCGGCGTTTTTTATTGGCGGGCAAGGTCGAGGATATGCTGAACACGGTGGTCCGGCAGATCGCGTTTCACAATTTTGAAACACATCTTCATGACTCGCGCGCCAAGGCCGAGCTGACAGCCGATGAAATTTCCGATATTTGGATGCAAACCCAGCGCGAAGCGTTGGGGCCGGCGGTCCGCATCGGCGATGATTATCGGCCGATCTGGGGCTATGTGCCGCATTTTGTCCATACGCCGTTTTATGTCTATGCCTATGCGTTTGGCGATTGTCTGGTGAACGCGCTATGGCAAAAATATCAATTGTCACAAGCGGCTGGCAGCGCCGACAGCTTTATCACCGACTATAAGGCCTTGTTGGCCGCCGGTGGCACGGCCCGCTATGACGCGGCGCTGGCGCGGTTTGATCTTGATCCGCGGCAGCCGGCCTTTTGGTCGCTTGGTCTTGATATGATCAGCGGCATGATTGATGAATTGGAAAGTTTGGCCTAATGGCGGCGGATCGGGACAGCATGGCGGGCGGCCAGCTTGGCGGACGGCTGCGGCGCTACGCACGGGTCACGACAACCATGGGCGGCCTCGCGGCACGGGTTGCTGGCGAGCGTTATCTTGGCTGGGATATTGACCGGGCAAAACATGCGGCCGACCTGCGCGCGGCGCTTGGCGGGCTGAAAGGCCCGATCATGAAAGTCGCGCAAATCCTGTCAACCATACCTGACGCACTGCCCGCGGAATATGCCGATGAGCTGGCCGGCCTGCAGGCCGACGCGCCAGCGATGGGCTGGCTTTTTACCAAACGTCGGATGGCCGCCGAACTGGGGGCTGATTGGCAGAGCAAATTCACCAGCTTTAGCCGGGATGCGGTATCTGCGGCCTCGCTTGGGCAGGTGCATAAAGCGGTTGGGCTTGACGGCACGCCGCTTGCCGTCAAGTTGCAATATCCTGACATGGGGTCGGCGATCGAGGCTGACCTGCGGCAGCTAAAGCTGCTTTTCCAGCTTTATGAGCGGTACGATTCGGCCATATCCACGGCCGATATTTATGACGAATTGTCCGAGCGGCTGCTTGAAGAGCTGGATTACCAGCGCGAGGCCCGCAATATGCAGCTCTATCAGCGTATGCTTGCTGATGAAGATGTGGTTGATGTGCCGCAGCATATCCCATCCTTATCGACAAGCCGGTTGTTGACGATGAATTGGCTGGACGGCACCAGACTTATGCCATTTCTTGAAACCGGCCCCGACCAAGAAACGCGGAACCGGATCGCGCGGCATATGTTCCGGGTCTGGTATGTGCCATTTTACTATTATGGCGTCATTCACGGTGACCCGCATCTTGGCAATTATTCGATCGGCGCGGATCATCGCATCAATCTGATGGATTTCGGGTCGATCCGGCTGTTCCGGCCTGGCTTTGTGGCCGGGGTCATTGAATTATATCAGGCGTTGCGTGACAATGACCCGGATCAGGCCGTGCATGCTTATGAACGGTGGGGCTTTACCGGCCTCGATAAGGACGCGATTGCGGTGTTGAATATGTGGGCCGGCTTTATCTATGCGCCGTTGCTCGAAGACCGGGTGCGTCCGATTCAGCAAACCCGCGGCGGCACGGCGGGGCGTGAATTGGCTGGCAAGGTGCATAGCGAATTAAAGCGCATCGGCGGTATTCGGCCGCCCCGCGAATTTGTTTTGATGGACCGGGCGGCGGTTGGCCTTGGATCGGTCTTTATGCATCTTGGTGCCGAGGTCAATTGGCACGAATTATTCCATGATTTAATCGATGATTTTGATGCTGACCGGCTGGCGTCTCGCCAGCGCCAATTGGCCACAGAAGTTGGCCTTCCCGAGACGCTCCTCGCACCGGCCGACGCTGTTTAGTCACGCTGTTCAGCACTAGCCCATGATGCCGGTTTGGCAAAGGAAAAGGGCCTGACAATCTTGTCAGGCCCTTTTCAGTATCGAAGGTTGGTCTAGCGGCTTGTCAGGCTGGCCAGCAGCTGGTCCAACGAATCTTTCGCATCACCATAAAGCATGCGCGAATTATCCTTGAAGAATAGCGGGTTTTCGATCCCTGAATAGCCACGGCCTTGACCGCGTTTGGAAATGATCACCTGTCTGGCTTTCCACACCTCTAGCACCGGCATGCCGGCAATCGGGCTGTTCGGGTCGTCTTGGGCGGCCGGGTTCACAATGTCGTTTGCCCCCAAGATAATCACCATGTCGGTATCGGGAAAATCAGCGTTGATTTCGTCCATTTCCAGCACAATGTCATAGGGCACCTTGGCTTCTGCCAGCAGTACATTCATATGACCCGGCAGACGGCCGGCAACCGGATGAATGGCAAAGCGAACATTTTTGCCCTGATCACGAAGGCGGCGGGTGATTTCGGATACCGCACCTTGGGCCTGGGCCACAGCCATGCCGTATCCCGGAACGATGATAATTTCCTTCGCATCGGCAAGATCGGCGGCAACGCTGGCGACGTCGGTAGCAACCATCTCGCCATCGACCTCTTGGGCCGGTCCGGTGGCGGTACCAAACCCACCAAGGATCACCGACAGAAAATTACGGTTCATCGCCCGGCACATAATATAGGACAGGATCGCCCCGCTTGAGCCAACCAGCGCCCCGGTAACGATCAGCAAATCATTACCAAGCAAAAAGCCGGTGGCGGCGGCCGCCCAGCCCGAATAGGAATTCAGCATCGAGACCACAACCGGCATATCGGCGCCGCCAATCGCCATCACCAGATGCGCCCCAAACACAAACGCAATGGCGGTCATCAGATACAGGGTCCAAATGCCGGCATGGTTCAGATACATGGCGCCAAGCCAAACACAGGCCAGAACCGCAAGAAGGTTTAGAATGTTACGCCCGGGCAGAGTCAGCGGCTTGCCATCGATGGTGCCAGCTAGTTTGCCAAAGGCGATGACCGAACCGGTCGTGGTTACGGCACCGATAAAAACGCCGACAAAGACCTCGACCTCATGGATGATTTTTTCAGCGCCGGCAAGCCCGGTTGGTGGTGCCAATTCCGAATTGATGCCGATAAAGACTGCGGCAAGGCCAACAAAGCTGTGCAGGGCGGCAACCAATTGCGGCATGCCGGTCATTTCAACCCGGCGCGCGACAATGGTCCCGATAATCGCGCCGATGGCAATCATCGGCACCAGCCATTCATAATGCGTGACAGCAGGCCCCATGATGGTGGCGGCAATTGCCAGCGCCATACCAACAATGCCGTACCAAACGGCACGTTTGGCGCTTTCCTGATTGGACAATCCCCCAAGCGACAGAATAAACAACACGCTTGCGGCGATATAGATTGCGGTGACGATATTAAAACTCATTGAACGCAAGCCCTCTCAAAATCAGCTTTTCTGGAACATGGCAAGCATGCGCCGCGTAACCATAAAACCACCGACAATATTGATCGTGGCGATCAACACCGAAATACTGGCCAGAATCACCACGATCTGATTGCTGGATCCGATTTGCAGCAGCGCGCCAAGAATAATAATGCCGGAAATGGCGTTGGTAACGGCCATCAGCGGCGTATGAAGCGCGTGACTAACATTCCAGATCACCTGATACCCGACAAAGCAGGCCAGCGCAAAAACGATGAAATGCTGCATAAAGCTGGCCGGCGCATAATGGCCAATCAGCAGCATGAATAACCCGCCAACGGTCAGCAGGCCAATTTGCTGTCGGCCAGCTTTGCGCTGGGCCGCCAGTTCAGCCGCCTTTTTTTCTTCAGCGGTCAATTCGACCGGTTTTTCAACCTTGGTCTGTTTACCAATTGCCGCGACCTTTGGCGGCGGTGGTGGAAAGGTGATATCGCCGTCATGGACAACGGTTGCGCCGCGAATCACATCATCTTCCATATTGATCGTGATCGCCCCGTCTTTTTCCGGTGTCAGATCATCCATCATATGGCGGATATTGGTGGCATATAGTGTCGAGCTTTGCGCGGCCATGCGGCTAGGGAAATCGGTATAGCCAACAATGGTGACATCATTTTCGGTTTTGATGACGTCATTGACCACGGTTAGGTCACAATTGCCGCCCTGTTCGGCAGCAAGGTCAACGACCACGGATCCCGGTTTCATCAAGCCAACCATTTCAGCAGGCCATAATTTAGGTGCCGGGCGGCCGGGGATCAAAGCGGTGGTGATCACAATGTCGATCTCGGGGGCCTGTTCCCGGAACAGCGCCATTTCCTTTTCGATGAATTCTGGCGATGCCGGCTTTGCATACCCGCCGTCACCAGAGCCGTCTTCGTCAAATTCAAGCATCAAAAATTCGGCGCCCATCGACTCGATCTGTTCAGCCACTTCCGGGCGCACATCAAAGGCCCGCACAATCGCCCCCAATGACTGGGCCGCCCCGATTGCCGCCAATCCGGCAACGCCAGCGCCGATCACCAACACCTTGGCTGGCGGCACCTTGCCGGCGGCGGTGATCTGGCCGGTAAAGAACCGGCCAAACTGGTTGCCGGCCTCGATCACGGCGCGGTAGCCGGCAATATTGGCCAT
>CAZYKI010000080.1:0-7729 GCA_964648035.1 uncultured Candidatus Puniceispirillum sp.
AGAAAGATTCGACATGGACAGTGACGGGTGGGTATGCAACTAAGGAGGCAATAATGGCTGGAGTTGTGGTGGACCTGCAAATGAAAGACGGCGACAAAAATAAAGCGCTTGAAGCGGCGATTGGCCAGATTGAAAAGGCGTTTGGCAAGGGCTCGGTTATGAAGCTTGGCCAGCGGGAATCGGCGGTTGATGTGCAGGCGATTTCAACCGGATCGCTTGGGCTGGATATTGCCCTTGGGATTGGCGGCTTTCCCAAAGGCCGGATCATCGAAATTTATGGCCCTGAATCGTCAGGCAAAACCACATTGGCCCTGCATGCGGTGGCCGAAGCACAAAAAGAAGGGGGCACATGCGCATTTGTCGATGCTGAACATGCGCTTGACCCGTCTTATGCACGCAAACTGGGCGTCAATATTGACGAATTGCTGATCTCGCAGCCTGATGCTGGTGAACAAGCACTTGAAATTGCTGATACTTTGGTCCGGTCAGGGGCGATTGATGTTTTGGTCGTCGATTCGGTTGCTGCACTGGTGCCGCGCGCCGAACTTGAAGGCGATATGGGCGATCATCATGTGGGTCTTCATGCCCGGTTGATGAGTCAGGCCTTGCGCAAGCTGACCTCGTCGATCGCGCGGTCAAATTGTCTGGTGATCTTCATCAACCAGATCCGCTTGAAAATTGGGGTGATGTTTGGCAATCCGGAAACCACGACCGGGGGCAATGCGCTGAAATTCTATGCATCGGTCCGGCTTGATATTCGGCGTATTGGCGCGATCAAAGACCGCGAGGATGTGGTCGGAAACCAGACCCGCGTGAAAGTGGTTAAAAACAAGGTGGCGGCGCCGTTCCGCACGATCGAATTTGATATCATGTATGGCGAGGGCATTTCCAAAATGGGCGAATTGCTCGACCTTGGCGTTGCCGCTGGCATTGTTGACAAGTCAGGTGCGTGGATTTCCTATAAGGGACAGCGTATTGGGCAGGGCCGTGAAAATGCCAAAACCTTCTTGCGCGAAAACCCTGAATTGGCCGGCGAGATCGAATCGGCTATCCGGCAAAATGCCGGTCTTGTTGGCGAACAAATGCTCGATAATTCGATTGCCGACACTGACGAGGCGAAGGTGCCGGATAGCCCGGATATCATCAGCTGAGTGACGGCGTCTCGGCGGCTGATTGCCGAGATCATCGCGAAATAAGGGGCTGGCCATGTGATGGCCGGCCCTTTTTCATGCGGCTGGTGGGCCGCCGTCTATGCCAAAAAAACCATGTAAATTGGACAAGTTAATCTGGACAGAATTGCCCTGCCTCGGTAGATATGAGGCCGATTGTGCATGCTGCAGCCAGCAGTGTGCAGACCGGCTGATTACAGGAATTGCCAGATGTCAGAAACTTGCCTCGGGTGGATATCATGTCGAGTGTAAATGATATTCGTGCCACCTTTCTCGATTATTTTGCCAAGAACGGGCATGAAATTGTGCCGTCCAGCCCGTTGGTGCCGCAAAATGACCCGACCCTGATGTTTGCCAATTCAGGAATGGTGCAATTCAAAAATCTGTTCACCGGTGCGGAAACACGCGATTATGTGCGGGCCTCGACAGCGCAAAAATGTGTGCGCGCCGGTGGCAAACATAATGATCTTGAAAATGTTGGCTATACCGCCCGTCACCACACATTTTTTGAGATGCTCGGCAATTTTTCCTTTGGTGATTATTTCAAGGATAATGCGATCGAATTGGCATGGAACCTGATCACCCGCGAATATGGGCTGGCCGCTGACAAACTGCTTGTCACGGTGTTTCATGAGGATGATGAAGCGGCAAATCTGTGGAAAAAAATTGCCGGCCTGCGTGATGACCGGATCATCAGAATCGCCACCTCTGACAATTTTTGGGCGATGGGTGATACCGGACCGTGCGGCCCGTGCTCGGAAATCTTTTATGATCACGGTGACCATATTCCCGGCGGACCGCCGGGATCACCCGATGAAGATGGTGATCGTTTCATCGAGATATGGAACCTCGTCTTCATGCAGTTCGAGCAAATGCCGGACAAGCGTATCGCCTTGCCAAAACCGTCGATTGACACCGGTATGGGCTTGGAGCGGATTGCCGCCGTTTTGCAAGGCAAGCACGACAATTACGACATTGATCTGATGCGGGCCTTGATCATGGCGTCAGCCGAGGTGTCAGGCACCGATCCTGATGGCGATCATCAGGTCTCGCACCGTGTGGTTGCCGATCACCTGCGGGCCTCGTCATTTCTGATCGCTGATGGTGTTTTGCCGTCAAATGAGGGGCGCGGCTATGTGTTGCGGCGGATCATGCGGCGGGCGATGCGGCATATTCACCAGATGGGCTGTGCCGAACCGACCATGTATAAGCTGGTGCCGACATTGGTGGCCGAAATGGGCGCACAATATGGCGAGTTGGGCCGCGCCCAGTCGCTGATCACCGAGACCTTGAAGTTGGAAGAAACCCGCTTCAAAGAAACGCTTGGGCGGGGATTGCGTATTTTGCAGGACGAGGTCGCCGGCAAGGCTGCCGGCGGTACCTTGGCCGGACAGACCGCATTCAAGCTTTACGATACCTATGGCTTTCCGCTGGATTTAACGCAGGATTTCATGCGCGGCTATGGCTGGCAGGTTGATCTTGACGGGTTTGACGCGGCCATGGCCGCACAAAAGGAGACGGCACGCCGGTCGTGGAGTGGGTCGGGTGAGGCAGCAACCGAGACCATTTGGCTGGATCTGGCCCAGCAGCAGCCAGCCACCGAATTTTTGGGCTATAGCAGTGACACCGCCGAGGCGATGGTGCTGGCTTTGGTTGATGGCAATAGCCAAATTGACACGGTACCCAAGGGCGGACAGGCCCGCATGCTGGTAAACCAAACCCCGTTTTATGCCGAATCCGGTGGTCAGGTTGGTGACACCGGAACAGTTAGTTGGGACAAGGGCGCGGCGCGCGTCACCGATACCGTCAAAACACCATCTGGCCTGTTCATCCATCATATCGAAGTCACCGACGGGCAGCTTGCGACCGGTCAAGATGTGCGGCTTTGCATCGATGCTGGCCGACGGTTGCGCTTGCGGGCGAACCACTCGGCAACGCATCTTCTGCATGAGGCCTTGCGGCTTGTTCTTGGCGATCATGTGGCGCAGAAAGGCTCGATGGTGGCGCCGGACCGGTTGCGGTTTGACTTCTCGCATCAAAAGGCCATGACGGCAGATGAATTGCGCCGGGTCCAACAGATCGTCAATGACCGTATTCGGCTTAACAGCGAGGTGTCGACCCGGGTGATGACACCTGATGCGGCGATCGAGCTTGGGGCGTTGGCGCTGTTTGGCGAAAAATATGGCGATGAGGTCCGAGTCGTGCAAATGGGCGGCACCAGTGACGCGGTTGCCGGCAAGGCGTGGTCGGTCGAATTATGCGGTGGCACGCACGTCACCCGCACCGGTGATATCAGCCTGCTGAAAATTGTCGCCGAAACCGCGGTTGCGGGCGGTGTTCGCCGTATCGAGGCGGTCACCCATGCCGGTGCGCTGGCCTGGATCGAGCAGCGCGAGGCCATTTTAACCGCTGCATCCGATTTGCTGAAAATTGCCCCTGACCAGTTGGCCGATCGTGTTGCTCAGCTGATCGATGATCGCAAGAAGGCTGAGCGCGATATCAGCCAGTTGCGCCGGAAGCTGGCGGCAGGTGGCGGCGCCGGTGGCGGCGACAGCCAGCTTGTCAACGGCGTTACCTTTATCGGCCGATTGCTCGAAGATACGCCGGCCCGCGAACTAAAGTCGATGGCAGATGAATTAAAATCAGCCCAGTCCAACGCGGTCATCTGTCTGGTTGCTACCGATGGTGGCAAGGCGTCGATCGTGGTGGCGGTAACCGCCGATTTGGCTGACCGGAAAAATGCTGTTGACCTTGTCAAGCTTGGTGCGGCGGCGCTTGGCGGCGGTGGCGGTGGTGGCCGCCCCGACATGGCACAGGCTGGCGGCCCCGCGGCCGATCAAGCCGAAGCGGCCTTGGCTGCCGTGTCGGCAGCGCTCTGAGCGCAGGATATAAATTTTGGTCATCCGGCATATCCGGGTGACGGTTCACTCTGGTAAAGGCTGTTCATCATGGCAAACAATTCCAACCCCGATCTGATTTACACCAAAGTTGACGAGGCGCCCGAATTGGCGAGCGCATCGTTGCTGCCGATTATTAACAAATTTGTCGCCGCGGCCGGATTGCACGTCGACCGCCGGGATATTTCGCTGGCTGGCCGGATTATCGCCGTCATGCCGGAATTTCTGACCGCAGAACAGCGGCAGAGCGATGACCTTGCCGAATTGGGTGAATGGGTAAAGACGCCAGCGGCAAATGTGATGAAGCTGCCCAATATCTCGGCGTCAATTCCGCAGCTGAAAGCCGCGATTGCTGAATTGCAGGCGCAAGGCTATGCGCTTCCCGATTATCCGGACGCCCCGCAAAATGACGCGGAACGTGATATCGCGGCCCGCTATGACTCGGTCAAGGGCAGTGCGGTCAATCCGGTGTTGCGCGAAGGCAATTCTGACCGGCGTAGCGCCCGCGCGGTCAAGAACTTTGCGATGAATAACCCGCATTCAATGGGTGTGTGGAGTGCGAACTCCAAAACCCATGTGTCATCAATGCCCGATGGTGACTTCTTTGGTAATGAGACCTCGGTCACGTTGCGCGATGATCAGGCCGGCCCGGCCCGGATCGAATTTGAAGATACATCGGGGGCTGTCACTATTTTGAAAGACGGGCTTAACATGATGGCGGGGACAGTGATTGACGCCTCATTTATGAGCCTTGGTGCGCTACGCAATTTCTTCCGGCAGCAATTGGCCGAGGCCAAAGCCCAAAATGTGCTGTTCTCGGTGCATTTGAAGGCGACTATGATGAAGGTGTCAGACCCGATCATCTTTGGTCAAGCCGTTGCAGCATTGCTTGAGGAATTTATATCCAAGCATCAGAAAAAGCTGGATGAAATTGGATTTAATGTCAATCTGGGTTTGATTGACCTTGAGGCGCGGATCGCCGGTTTGCCTGAGGCTGATCGTGCTGTGCTTGAGGCTGATTTGGCGGCCTGCCTTGCCGCCAATCCGCCCCTTTATATGGTTAATTCGGACAAGGGCCTTAGCAATCTCCATGTCTCGTCCGACGTGATTATTGATGCGTCGATGCCAGCGCTGATCCGGGCTGGTGGCAAGGCGTGGGGACCAGATGGCCAAGAACATGATTGCAAATGCGTCATCCCTGACAATTCCTATGCGCCGATTTATGATGAATCGATTGCCTTTTTCAAGGCGAATGGGGCGCTTGACCCGACCCGTTGCGGATCGGTATCGAATGTCGGCCTGATGGCCCAGAAGGCCGAGGAATATGGCTCGCATCCGACCACCTTTCAGCTGCCTGCCGATGGTGTGGTTCGTTATATCGTTGCGAATGGTGATGTTATTCATCAGCATCAGGTCGCTGCCGGCGATATCTGGCGGTCGTCAAGCACCCGCCGGGCGCCGATCGAAGACTGGGTTCGCCTTGGTGTGGCCCGACAAAAGGCAACCGGCGCCAAGGCCGTTTTTTGGCTGAATGAGAAGCGGGCGCATGATGCCGAACTGATCAAATATGTAACGAAAATTCTGGAACAGGACGGGGCCAGCGACCTTGGTATCAAGATCATGGCGCCGCGTGAGGCTACCCGGTACACCTTGGAGGTCATCACGGCTGGCGAGGATTGTATCTCGATTTCCGGCAACGTGCTTCGCGATTACCTAACCGATCTTTTCCCGATCCTTGAATTGGGTACATCGGCGAAAATGCTGTCGATTGTCAAATTGATGAATGGCGGCGGTCTTTTCGAGACCGGGGCAGGCGGCTCGGCACCAAAACATGTGCAGCAGCTGATCGACGAGGGGCATTTGCGGTGGGATTCACTTGGCGAATTTTGCGCGCTTGGGGAATCGCTGAAATTTATCGCCGAAACATCGGGAAATCGCCGCGCCGAGATCCTTGGGCAGGCCGTCGATGTGGCAACCCAGCATGTGCTCGAAAATGGTAAATCTCCGGAGCGCCGGGTCGGCTCTACCGATACGCGTGACAGCCATTTCTATTTTGCGCTTTACTGGGCCGAGGCCTTGGCAGCGCAGACTGACGACGCCGCATTGGCGGCCGAGTTTGCGGCTTTGGCTGGTGCGATGCGAGAGAATGAAGCGAAAATCACCGCTGAATTGGCATCAACTCAAGGCAAGGCCTGTGATCTTGGCGGCTATTACCGTATGCCAGCGTCCAAGGTTGACCCGGTTATGCGCCCCAGCGCGACGCTGAATGCGCTGATCGGCTAAAGCTGATCGGTCCCGAAAGATAAAAAGCGGCATCAAGGTGCCGCTTTTTTGTTCTGGGCCGATGCACCGGTGGGCGCTGCCGATGAGCGGGACGGCTCACTCGCCGGCGAGGGCTTTTCCAACGCCAGACAGGTCATCAAGCATGTCCGCTACCTCGTCAAGGCTTGCTGCCGTCTCATAATGGCCAATATGGCCATGATGCATAAAGCCTTGGTCAATAATATTCTGAAACATGGTCAGCATCGGGTCCCAATAGCCGTTCAAATTGGCGATGATAATGGGTTTGCGATGCAGCCCAAGCTGCCGCCATGTGATGATTTCCATGGTTTCGTCAAGCGTGCCAAGCCCGCCTGGCATGATGATAAAAGCATCAGATAAATCATACATCATCGCCTTTCGTTCATGCATCGTATCGATCACATACAGGTCACTCACGCCTCGGTGCCCCATTTCGACATTTTCCAGAAATTTCGGAATAATCCCGGTCACATAGCCGCGGCTGGCGATTACACCATCGGCGACCGCGCCCATAAGGCCTTTGCGGCCACCGCCATAGACAAGCCCGAAACCGCGCGCCGCGATAATCTGCCCAAGCTGATAGGCATCGTTTTTGAAGGCTGGCGCATGGCCTGTTGCCGCGCCGGTGAAAACACATATTTTTTTCATGCTGTGTCCTTGAAATGGTGATGCTGGCTGAACTGTGATTGAACCTTACCGCAATTAGGATTAGTCTGTTAACTGACAATCTCAACCTGTCAGGGAAATCTGTATTTTGCGCGCTGTGCTTTATTTTTTGTTTGCCATCGGCGGTATTTTGGTGCTGTTGGCCCTAGCTGTGGTGCTGCTTGGCGAGGATGACGCCAAACCAGTGGCCCCACAACGCACGGCGGTTGAGATGCCAGCCCCGGCAACACCATCGATCAATCCACCGACCCCTGCACCGCTGGCACCATCACCAAGCCTGACCACCGAATCCGTTCCACCGCTGGAGAGTGATGCGCTGGTGCTTGATATTGCCCGTGTTAAACCGGACGGATCGGCATTGTTTGCCGGCACCGCTGCACCGGCTGCCAAGATACGCATATTTGAAGGCGATCTGCTGTTGGCGGAAACCGTGGCCGACGCCAATGGTGAATGGGTTGTTGTGATGGAAAAACCACTGGCACCAGGCCAGCATCTGATCTCGGTGGCAATGGAAAGACCGGATGGCACAACCGAACTCGCCACACGCAGCCTTGCTGTTGAGGTGTATGAAGATCAGGACACCAAGCCGTTGGTGGCGTTGTTGCCGGAAACCGCGACGGAGGTGCCGGTATTGATCCAATCACCCGATGATGCGCCGGTTGCCGATGAGCCGCAAGAGGCGCCGGTGGGCGGATC
>CAZYKI010000081.1:0-4395 GCA_964648035.1 uncultured Candidatus Puniceispirillum sp.
AAATTATGGGAAAATTTGAGCCACGACCTCAATTACAATGTGATGTTCAGTCAGCGCGCGCATATCAGCCTGCTGCATAGTCCGGCGGCGGTCGATGCGGCGGCACGCACCTATAACACGATGCGCAAAACCGGCACGCCCGATGCCGAATTGTGGGGTCTTGAAAAGCTGCAGCGTGTTATCCCGCATCTGAATTATGCACCTGATGCGCGCTTTCCGATCATCGGGGCAGCGGTGCAAAAACGCGCCGGTACCGCGCGCCATGATGCGGTGGCGTGGGGCTATGCGCGGGCGGCTGACGGGTTGGGTGTTGATATCCTGCAAAATTGCGAGGTGACCGCGGTCCGGCGCAAGGGGACATCGGTTACTGGCCTAGACACATCACGCGGCGTGATCACCGCAAACAAGGTCGGCTTTGCGGTTGCCGGTAACACATCGCGGCTGTGGACGATGGCCGAGCTGGGGCGGTTGCCGATCGAGTCGCACAAATTGCAGGCCTTTGTGTCCGAGCCCTTAAAGCCATTGCTTGATCAGGTCGTGGTATTTGGTGTCGGTGGCGCGCATTTTTATATGTCGCAATCCGACAAGGGGGGCATGGTTTTTGGCGGCGATCTGGATTGGTATAAATCCTATGCCCAGCGCGGCAATTTGCCGATCGTGCAGGATGTGGCTGAAGCCGCCATGTCGGTGTTGCCCTGTCTTGGGCGGGTCAAGCTGTTACGCCATTGGTCCGGGGTGATGGACATGTCGATGGATGGCAGTTTTTTCATCTGCAAAACGCCGCTGGACAATTTATATCTCAATGCCGGCTGGAATTACGGTGGCTTCAAGGCCAGTCCGGCATCGGGCTGGTATTTTGCCGATCTGATTGCCAATGACCGACCTGCCGCGATCATCGAAAATCATGATCTAAAGCGGTTTGAACGTGGCATTCAACTTGATGAGCGGGGCGCCGGCCCTGATCCTAAACTGCATGGCTAGGAGCGGTTAACATGATCCGGATTGAGTGCCCATTTTGCGGCGAACGTGATCATAGCGAGTTCAGCTATGGCGGGGATGCGTCAATCACCTATCCGCCGCTCGATGCGCCAGCCGATGCGTGGCATGACGCCGTTTTTTTGCGCGAGAATATCTGCGGGCGGCAATCTGAAACTTGGCACCATATCCATGGCTGCCGTATGTGGCTGATCGTCGAGCGCGACACCATGACCCATGAAATATTTGCGGTGCGGCCGGCGCATCCGGGTCTTCAACAGGCGCTGGAGACCGGCAAATGACGGCCCGCCGTCTTGACCAAGGTGGCCGGATTGACCGCCGCCAACCGGTGACGTTCACTTGGGACGGTTTGCCGCTTCAGGGTTTTGCCGGTGACACAGTGGCGGCGGCGTTGATGGCGGCTAATCAACAGATCGTTGGCCGCAGTTTCAAATATCACCGGCCGCGCGGTATCATGTCGGCCGGGGTCGAGGAATCGGGGGCCATTGTCGCGGTAGGGTCCGGCAACCGCCGTGAACCCAATGTCAAAGCAACGATGCAAGAGCTGTATGACGGGCTTGTTGTTGCGGGCCAAAATGCCTGGCCAAATGTCCGGTTTGATGTGGGGGCGGTGTCGGACCGGTTCGGGCGGTTCTTTGCGGCGGGCTTTTATTATAAAATGTTTATGGGGATCCCGCCATTCGAATGGGGCCGCGGTACCGCTGTTTGGATGCAGTATGAAAAGCTGATCCGTAAAGCCGCCGGTATGGGGCGGGCATCGCGTGAGGCTGACCCGGATTGCTATGATCATGCACATGGCTTTTGTGATCTTCTGGTTGTTGGGGCTGGCCCCGCCGGCTTGAGTGCGGCCGCCGTGGCGGCGCGTCAGGGGTTGGATGTTTTACTCGTCGAACAGGATTTCATGCTTGGCGGCGCAATGCTTGGCCGTGGGGGGCGCGCCGCAGAATCGGAACGGCTGGCGCTTATTGCCGCGGCCGAGCAGGCCGGTGTGCGCATCATGACCCGTACCACCGTATTCGGCCTCTATGACAATGGCGTTGCCGGTTTGGTTGAGCGCGTCACCGACCATCTTGCCGATGCCCCGTCCTATATGCCGCGACAGCGATTCTGGACAATCCGCCCCAAGGCGACAATCCTTGCGACCGGCGCGATCGAACGCGTGATGGCGTTTGGTAATAATGACCGCCCCGGGGTGATGACGGCGACAGCGGCGCAAACCTATTTGCACCGGTTTGCGGTTTTACCGGGTGAACGGGTGGTAATCGCGACCAATAATGACTCGGCCTATGCGGTGGCGGGTGATCTGGCGGCGGCTGGGGCCGATGTCACCGTGGCTGATGCACGGCCTGATGCAGAGGTCAAAGCGCCGGATCTTGTTGACGTGCGGCGCGGCCTTGTACCCCTTGAGGCAGTTGGCCGCAAGACGGTTGTGGGGGTAAAGCTGATCGGCAGCGATGGGCGTGCGGGTCAGCCCGACACCATCGTGCCTTGTGATCTTTTACTGCTGTCAGGCGGATGGTCGCCGGTGGTTAATTTGCTATCGCATCGGGGCGGCAAACCGGTGTGGAATAGCGCCGAGGCTTGTTTTCTACCCGGTGACGCTGTTGACAATATCACCGTGATCGGCGCCGCTGCCGGATGCTGGGATCATGCGGCCTGCCTTGCATCGGGCGATGCCGCAGGCATGGCGGCGGGCGGCGGGCGGGCGGTGTTGCCCCCACCCGGCGGCTGGGCGACGCCGATCAGGCCGGTTTATGAAATCCGCAGGTCGGGCGCGTCTAAAACCGCTCATGCAAAAAAGGCGTTTGTTGATTTTCAGCATGATGTCACAACGGCCGATATTCGTCTTGCCCATCAAGAAGGGTTTGTGTCGGTTGAGCATCTAAAGCGTTACACGACATTGGGCATGGCCACCGATCAGGGAAAAATGGGGAATGTGATCGGGCTTGCCCTGATGGCCGATGCGTTGGGCAAGGATATTGCGGCGGTTGGCACAACCCGGTTTCGGCCGCCCTATACGCCGGTGGCGATCGGGGCGCTGGCCGGGCGGCATGTCGGCGCGCATTTCCGGCCATTGCGAAAAACCCCGTTACATGACTGGAATCTGGCGCATGGTGCGACCATGACAATGGCCGGGTTATGGCATCGGCCGTGGTATTTTGCCCAAGACGGCGAAACGATCACCGAGGCCTATATCCGTGAGGCAGAAACCGTGCGCAAGACGGTCGGTTTGTGCGATGTCAGCTCGCTGGGGAAAATTGCCGTGCAGGGGCCGGATGCGGCGATATTTTTGGACCGGGTCTATACCAATATGTTCAGCAGCTTGCCGGTCGGAAAAGCGCGCTATGGAATCATGCTCCGCGACGATGGCATGGTGATGGATGACGGCACCACATGGCGGCTTGGTGACGATGATTATTTGATGACCACCACCACCACGCAGGCTGGCAAGGTGATGGTGTGGCTTGAAGAATTGTTGCAGACGCGCTGGCCTGATCTCAAGGTGCATGTCAGCTCGGTGTCGGATCAGTGGGCCGGGGTTGCCGTTGCCGGCCCGTTGGCCCGCGACACGCTGGCAGCGGTGGTCGAAGATAAGACCCAGCTTTTGCCGGCCGCCCTACCCTTTATGGGGGTGATAAAGACCCGGTTGCAGGACGGCAGCGCTTGCCTGATTGCGAGGATCAGTTTTTCTGGCGAGCTTGCCTATGAGATCTATCTTCCGGCTGGCCGCGCCCCGGCGGCGATGGATGCATTATGGCAGGCGGCGCGTGATCGTGGGGGTTGTCTTTATGGATCCGAAGCGCTTGGTGCCTTGCGGATCGAAAAGGGTCATGTTACCGGCGCCGAGCTTGACGGGCGGGTCACGCTTGATGATGCCGGGCTTGGCAAAATGGCGTCAAAGAAGAAGCCGTTTATCGGCGCGGCCTTGCGGGCAAGACCACAGCTGCAACAGGCCGACCGGCCACAGCTTGTGGGTATTTTTCCACAAGACCGCGGTAAAAGATTCAAAAGCGGGGCGCTGTTGTTCCCCGCTGGTGAAACGGCCAAATTTGCAGACGGATTTGGGGTGGGGTGGATTACCGCTGTGACATATTCGCCTGCTTTGGGGCATTGGATCGGGCTTGGCTATATTGCAGGCGGATGCACGGCATGGGACGGGCGCCGGGTGGTGGCATCGGATCCGGTGCGCGGTCCCGATGTTGCGGTTGAAATTGTCTCGTCCCATATGTTTGACCCTGAGGGAGCGCGCATGCATGACTAACTGGTCTTCAGCCATAGACCGCGATCGCCAGCCGGGCCGCTATGGGGCCGATAGTGACGATGGTGACGGGGGCATCATATTGGCGGAAATCCAAGCCGCCACGCAAATGCAATTTGCCGCCTGGCCTGACACGCTGG
>CAZYKI010000081.1:4495-7697 GCA_964648035.1 uncultured Candidatus Puniceispirillum sp.
GCGGAAATCCAAGCCGCCACGCAAATGCAATTTGCCGCCTGGCCTGACACGCTGGACCATATGGGTGCGGTGGCTATGGCCACAGCCGGGGTGGCCGCAGTGCCGGCGGCAGGCCGTGTCAGCCGGGCTGGTGATGTCAGCCTGTTGCGGGTTGAGCCATTAAAATGGTGGCTTGTCAGCCCGGCACCCGTGGCCACGCCGCTGTCGGTCGCATCTGGGGTCGAATCTGGGGTTGGGGCCGTGCTGGATATTTCGGACGCACGCTGCTGGATCACGGTGACCGGGCCCCGCGCCGCGACCTTGTTGGGTCATTGCCTGCCGCTTGATTTGCGGCAGGCTGCCTTTGCCGATGATGCGGTTGTATCAAGTGCAATTCATCATGTCGGGGTAACCCTGTGGCGCGCCGATGACGGGTTTAACCTACTGGTCCCGCGTAGCTATGCCGCCTCACTCTGGCAGTTGCTTTTTCGGCTGGCACAGCAATATGGTGTTGACGTTCGCTAGGCAAACATCCCGGCGACACCGGATAAAATGCCGCTATGGTGCCATATAGATATTATGCGGCGGGCCGCCGCACGGATCGGGCGCAAGTTTGATTGATGAATCGATACGATTTTGCCACTATAGAGGCCAATTTAGGGTAACGGCATGTCTAGTTCCGTGCTTCACAATAATTGTGATGATGGCTATGGTCGGCGCTTTGGCATGATATAACAGCCTCGTTGATATAAAGCGGAGGGGCCTGTCACAGGCATTAGGGAGATAACAATGAAAAAGAGTTTTAGCAGTGCTGTCGCCGCGATGGCGATGATGGTAGCGCCGGCTTTGGCCGACAATGTCAAAATTGGCTATATGACAACCTTGTCAGGTGGGGCGGGTATCATTGGCAAGCAGATGCAAAATGCTGTTAATTTGGCGCTTGAACATCAGGGCGGCAAGCTCGGCGGCATGGATGCCGAGGTCGTGTTTGTTGATGATCAGCGCAAGCCCGATGTGGCCAAACAGCTGGCCAACCGGCTGCTGAAAAGTGACCAGGTCGATATTGTCGCCGGGGTCATCTGGTCAAACCTGCTGATGGCGATTCACAAGCCGGTAACACGGGCCGACAAATTGCTGATCAGCTCGAACGCCGGCCCATCGCCGATTGCCGGTGAAAATTGTCACCAAAACTTCTTTTCCCTGTCATGGCAAAATGACCAGACTCCTGAGGCTATGGGCAAACATATGCAGGATGCGGGCGTCAAATCGGTTTATCTGATCGCGCCGAACTATCAGGCTGGCAAGGATATGCTGGCTGGCTTCAAACGCCATTACAAAGGCACGATTGCCGCCGAGGTCTATACCAAGCTTGGGCAAAGTGATTTTCAGGCCGAACTGTCAGCCTTGCGGGCGGTAGCGCCCGAGACAACGATGATTTTCCAGCCTGGCGGCATGGGGATCAATTTTGTCAAGCAGTGGAAACAGGCGGGCATGGATCAGGTCAGCAAACTCTATCAGGTCTTTAGTGTTGACGGGGTGTCGCTGCCAGCCTTGAAAGACAGTGCGCTTGGCATACTTGGCACACAGACATGGTCACCCGATCTTGATAATCCGATGAACAAGAGATTTGTCGCCGACTACAAGGCAAAACATGGCGGCTATCCAAGTTTCTATGCGGCACAGGCCTATGACACGATCATGGCCATCGACTATGCGATTGCCAAAGCGGGTAGCAAGGACACCGCCAAGATGCGTGCCGCACTTGCCGCGGGCGGCATTCCGACAACGCGTGGCGCGTTGAAAATGAACAGCAATCATTTTCCGATTCAGAACATTTATTTGCGCGAAGCGGTCAAGGATGCGGACGGGGTCGTCACCACCAAAGTGATTTCAACGGTCTTTACCGATCATGCTGATTCTTACGCCAGCGCCTGTAAATTTTAGCCAGTGACACAAGGTGCCGGCGGTCAAAAGATCGCCGGACGCCTGATGCTGACCAGCAGATAACCGGCCGGCGTGATAAGAATGTCCGGGGCATTTTTCATGACAATGACACTGATTCTTGAACAGACTTTCAACGGCCTGCAGGCCGGGGTGACGCTGTTTCTGGTGGCAGCTGGCTTGACGCTGATTTTGGGAATCATGGATTTTGTGTTTCTGGCGCATGGCGCCCAGGTGATGATTGGGGCTTATGCGGCGGCGGCGATTACCGGCGCGACGGGCAATTTCTATCTTGGTCTTTTGCTGGCTATTCCGGTGACATTTGCCAGCGGGTATCTTCTTGAGTTTCTGATTATCCGGCATCTTTACCAGCGCGACCATATGGAACAGGTGCTGGCAACCTTTGGGCTGATCCTGTTCTTCAACGAAGTGATCCGTATTGGTTTTGGGCCGGCGGCCCTTTATTCAGACTTGCCGCCGTCCTTGTCAGGCTTTGTCGAAATTCTGCCAGACACGCCCTATCCGGCCTATCGCCTTGCGGTGATTCTGGCCGGTCTTGTGCTGGCGCTGGCCATTCATCTATTTGTGTCGCGAACCCGCGTTGGGGCGATGGTGCGGGCCGGGGCCAACAACCCCATGATGACCGCCGCCCTAGGCATCAATATCAAGATTTTGTTCCGGCTGATTTTTGCCACCGGGGCCTGTTTTGCCGGTGTGGCTGGCATGCTGTTGGGGCCGTTAACATCCGTCCAGCCCGGCATGGGCGAGCCGTTGCTGATCCTGTCTTTGGTGGTGATCATCATCGGCGGCATCGGATCGGTGCGCGGGGCCTTTATTGCCGCTATCATTGTCGGGCTTGTCGATACATTGGGGCGGGTGTTTCTGCCGGCTTTGTTGCGCCTTGTGATTGATCAGGCTGCGGCTGACGGGGCGGGGCCGGCGCTGGCATCGATGCTTGTCTATATCTTGATGGCGCTGGTGTTGATCTTTCGACCGACCGGCCTGTTTCCGGCAAAGGGATCGTAAGACATGCTTGGCTATCTTGTCGATTTAATGCGCCTTAGCCGTGATGGGATTCGCGACAACCGGCTTTTATGGCTGTTGATCGCTGGCTTTGCGCTGTTCCCCATTTTTACGCATTTTGCCGATCTGCCCTTTTGGAATGACGTGGCGATGCGGATCATGTTGCTTGGCATGGCGGCGATGGGGCTGAATTTGGTGCTTGGTTATGGGGGCATGGTCTCATTTGGTCATGCCGCTTTTATCGGGATTGGGGCCTATT
>CAZYKI010000082.1:0-7201 GCA_964648035.1 uncultured Candidatus Puniceispirillum sp.
ACCAACAGCATCAAGGTCAATATGGCGAGCCTTGAATCGTCATTGACCAAAATGGTCGGGGATCTTGACCAGAAAATTGCCAGCGATAAGACCGTCAGCACCGTTGTCGCGTCACAGCGCAAGACATCTGGCGAAATCCAAGCGTTGAAAAAGCAGGCGGCAGAGATTCGCAAGCTTCTTGAAACACAGCAAAATCGGATCACATTTCCCTAAATTTGATTAGTAGATCTGGCGGAGCAGTTTGTGGCTGACATGCATGACAATCAGGCTGATGAAGCCGCGCTGTCGGGCGAGGGCAAGCCAGTATCTGGATCTTTTATCAAAATCAAATCATTACCTCGGATTGCCTATGGTCGCGATTTGAGGTTGCGCGAAGGTGATATAATTTTGGCGGTTGAAACCGCCCTCTGGTTCGATGATGTGGCGCTTTTTGACAAGGCCTGTCAGCAGGCCGATGAAACCGGTGCATCTTTGCTGGTCACGATAGGCCGAGGCGAAGTGGTCTTTGATATCCTCGTAGAAAGACCGTTACGGCTGGAATTTGATTACACGACTGATGGCGAGACTAATGCGGCCCGCGCGTTATTTGCCACGCATGAATTTGGTTCCCGCGAAGACTATCGGAATTATGAAGCGTTGCGTGATGTTTACCGTCATGTGGTGCTATACGATACCGCCTATTCAGGGCTGGCAACAATGCTGCCGCCGGCGTGGTTGCTACAGCACCGCGCCTGGGAGCCATTTGCGGCGACAGTGGCTGTCTATGTCGCTTCGGCGGCGATTAGTTGGTATCTTCTTATTGTTTCGGTGCTTTTGCTGGCGCTTTATTTTCATCGTATCCAGCATCGGCTTATTCGCAATTATAGTATCTTTACCGAGCATTACTTCTGGCTGGTCTGTGCCGCGAGAAGCACCGCCGAGGCACAAATGATTTGCCGAAAACTGGACCCCAAAGCTAGATTTGATTTTAGCTATGTTGGTCCTCCCGAGCCTACCGATACAACGCCCCGACCAACCGCGTCCAAGACAGCCGGGTGAATTTGTGGTCTTAAAGCCAGAAGGGTACCATTGTTTTGCCCTGTGACGCCGGTCCGTGATGTATGCGGTCCTAAATTGGTCGCAACGATCGCGTTGGCACCCCTTGTTGTCTATCAGTGAGATAGTATCGTCTTTTTTGTGATGTCAGGCGCCCGGTGTCGGTCAGGATGCGCCATTATCTTTTATCATTATGTGCCGTGTGTCAGCAGACATAAGCCAGTTTTTTGAAGCTGATTTGGCCATTGATGCAAGTTTGTCAGCAGCATGCAGGTTTGTTGACCCGGCTTTTGAATACAAGATGACCAACTGTTTGCTGGGGAAGGCGACTTTGATCAGTAATTGATCTCGATCTCGATGCGGCGGTTCTTGGCGCGGCCTTCAGGGGTATCATTACTGTCAACCGGGCGCGACTCGCCAAAGCTGATGGCTTCAAGCCGGTCCTCGGAAATGGTGCCATTTTTGGCAAAGGCCTGCACCACGCTGGCCGAACGTGCGGCCGCCAAATCCCAGTTATCACGATAGTTTGACCCGAAAATCAGCGGCACATCATCCGTATGGCCGGATACTTTGATCTGGCTGCTGCCGGCCTTGTTGACGGCGGCGATACGGTTCATGATCTCAATCGCTTCAGGGGTCAGTTCAGCCGAACCAGAGGCAAAAGCGCCCCCCGCGCCGACCGTGACAATGACCTTGTCATCCTCGCGTTGTACATCGACAAGGCCCTGACCGATTTCCTGCTTGAGGGCGACTTTCAATTCATCCTCGGCAATTTGTGCCTTTTTATCAGCCTCGGCCTTGGCTTCAGCCTGCTGCTTGCTCGCATCGGCGGCGTCGGCGGCGGCGGCGGCCAGTTGAGCCAGCTGGCCCTCAATGCCACCAAAAAGCACATCCTGTTCTGATTTGCCGGTTGCGGCTTTGGCCTTTTCAATCGCATTCAATGTTTGTTGCAGCAATTGTGGCAGGTCTTTTTGTTCGGCCTCGGTCGGGGTGAAATTGACCACGACATTTTCGCCTAAGGTCTCGACTTTGATATCGCCGCGGGCGACAGCCTCTTCCAACGCCTTGACCAATTCGTCAGCATCGCTTTGCTTGTCACCATTGCCGTCACTGTCTTTGGTTTTGGTCTGGCTTTCCAGTTCAGGTTTGGTGGTATCGGTTGTCTGCTGGGTCATTTCATTGGTCACCGATTTGGCCGGTGACGGGCTGAAATTCAGCGACAGAACCGTGGTGCCTTTCGGCTGTTCAACGATTGGGACAATTTTTTGGACACCAAAGGCGTTTTTCAATGACCCCGAAATCTGTTTGAATTTCGGCACATTAAATTCGGCAAAAGACAAAATCAGAACGAAAAATGCCATCAACAAGGTTGCCATATCGGCAAAGGTGGCCATCCATGCCGGCGCCCCAACGGGCGGGCATTTGGGACATTCCTCTTCTTCTTCTTCGATGACTTCGTTTTCGGTATCTTCAGCCATGCTTCAGTTCCTGTGCCGACATTGCGTGGCGAAAGGGGAGAGGCCCCTTTAAGCTGCTTCGAGTTTTGCCTGCATTTTAGGCGGCAGGGTGGCCACCATCTGATCTTGAATATTGCGCGGTGATTCACCGCGGGCAATGTTGCGTAAACCAACCACAACCAATTCGCGATACACCACCTCATAGGTGGTATAGCCTTCCAGCTTGGTCAGCATTGGCATGAACAACACGTTGGCAATAAACGCCCCATAAAGTGTGGTCAACAACGCCACCGCCATCGCCGGGCCGATGGCTTTTGGGTCGGCCATATTGCCAAGCATCAAAACAAGACCAATCAAGGTCCCGATCATGCCCATCGCCGGCCCAATATCAATCCAGCCTTTGATCACACCTTGGTTGGCCTCATGCCGGCCCTTCATCGCCTTGATTTCCTGATTGAGCTGGGTCACCAGTTTGTTTTCATCGGCGCCATCGACCAGCATCTGCAAGCCTTTTTGAAAGAACTTGTCAGGCACATCCTGGCCTTCGAGCGCCATCATGCCGTCTTTACGCGCAATCGCCGCCAATTCGGCCATACGTTCGACAAGTTGATCCATCTTTTTGACAGGGGGCAAAAATGCCTTGGCCATCACCCCAAAGCTGCCCAAAAACACCGGCAATGGCGCGGTATACATAACCGCAAAGAAGGTGCCGCCAAACACAATCAAAATTGACGGCACATCAATGAAAGGGCCAACACCGCCGCCCGAAACCATCGCCCCGATGATCATACCAACGGCGCCGATAAGTCCAATAAGTGACGCTATATCCATGGCTTACCCGCTCTCTTCGTGATCCTGCCTGTAAACTGCTGTTCAAGGCTTAAGCAAAAACAATACCAAACCGACTATGGGATAAAGTTTTGTCCGGAAAAACCAAAAATATAAGTCTTTGGTAATGTTTGCATATGAATTGGCGCAATATATGCTTGATCGGTAGGGCCTATGTTAGTTTGACACCGCATCTTTTATAAGACGGAGCCGGAAGCAATGACACAAGAGCGAACGGGATGGCGCCTTAATATCGAGAGGGCCAAGATTTTTACCCGCTTTGGGATGCTGGCGACTGGCGTCATCGCAGCGGTTTTCTTTTTCCAGCAAACGGTCAAGGCGGAAACCCCGCCACAAATGGTCATTGAACCGATGGTGACCAAGTCAGGACATTTTCTGGTCCGCGACCATATCGTGATCGATCTGCAAAGCGGTGTGGAATGGATGCGCTGTTCGGTTGGTCAGCAATGGGATGGGAAAACCTGCGCCGGCGAGGCGGTGGCGTTGAACCATGACGAGATCGCCAAGGCAATTGTGATTGCCAATGAGCAGCTAGGACCGGGCTGGCGGCTGCCAAACCTTGCCGAGCTTGAAGGTCTGGTATGCAAGACATGCGCGCCGGTCAAGATCGAACTGGACAGTTTTCCCAACACGATGGCCGAGCCCTATTGGACCGGCGAGGTCAACAGCTTTGCATCACGCCATATCTGGTCGGTGAATTTTATGACCGGTCATACCTATGGCCGCTTTTTTCCGACCCAGCGCATTCTGGTGCGTTTGGTGCGCGACCGTTAAATAATCTTGTTGAATAGTTTCCAGCTGATCAGCTTGACAATAAATCCAACCAGCCCAATCCCGACAATGGCTGTTGCAAACCATGCGGGGGTCAGGAAATGGATCTGGCTGAACCGGTCACCGGCAACAAGGGCCAAAATCACCAACATCATAGTGAATAAGATATAAGACCGGATGATCCGGCAACGGTGGCATGGGCCTGATTTAACATCTGTCCGCGTCTGTAACATGATTATTGTGCCGTATTTACCGCCCGGTTTTTTGCCTTAACCCTGAAATTTTATGCCTGAAACAACGCCAAATCAAGCGTGACACTGGCTGTTTTGGCTGTCTGTTTTTCGACAGGTGGTAAACGCCCCTGCGCGACTGAAATTAGTAAAATATTGAAATTTAATGGAATTAAATGTCATTTTGATGACTATTTGCCTCGTCAAATAGATATTTTGCAAATTCCGTGCCGACTGCACAGAGTTTGTTCCGAGGAGGGCAGCACAATGCAATTGTCTCAATCGGTAAAACTAAAGCAAAAGCAGTCGCTGGTGATGACACCGCAACTGCAGCAGGCCATCAAGCTGTTGCAACTTTCCAATCTGGAGTTGACCCAGCATTTGCAGGAACAGGTGGATGAAAATCCATTTCTGGAGCTTGGCGAAAGTGATGAGGGTGCGCCGGTATCGCAGAATGACGGCGACAAAGACACAAGCGCTGCTGATCCCATAGCGGACGCACACGAGCTTTCCGGGATGAGTGAAAGTGCTGCCTTGGCCGAGGATCCGACCGAACATGCCGATTTTGAGAACCGCTTTGACCAGTCACTTGTCGAGGCGCCGCGATCCAATAATGCGGCAGCGCCGTTTGACGGTGACTATGATGCGATTGCCAATGTGTCGTCATCCGAAGGGTTTTATCCGGGCTTGTTCCGGCAAATGAATTTAACGATCGAGGACCCAAAGCAGCGGCTGATTGCCGGCCATTTTGTCAACGCGCTTGAGCCAACAGGCTGGATTGGCATGAGCGTTGATGATGTCGCCGCGGCCAGCGGCTGTACGGTTGAAGAGGCCGATGCGGTTCTCGCAAAATTACAGACATTCGAGCCAACCGGCCTGTTTGCCCGCAATCTTGCCGATTGCTTGCGGTTGCAGCTTGTTGAAATGGGCGCGATGAACAAGGCGTTTGCGATCTTGCTGGATAATCTTGAATTGCTTGGCAAGGGCGAGGTCAAGCGTCTGGCCCGGCTGATAGCGGGTACGGTTGACGATGTTGTCGAGATGCTTGGGGTGATCCGCACCTTAAATCCGAAGCCGGGCGAATTTCTGGGTATTGACCATCTCGAAATGCCAAGCCCGGATGTTATTGTCCGGCGCGGTGCCGATGGGTGGGTGGTTGAACTGAACCGGTCAACCCTGCCATCGGTGGTGATCAACGAAACCTATGCCGACCTTGTCAGCGGCAAGAAAATGGATGAGGAAACGCAATCCTATTCGGCGACCTCACTGAACAATGCCAGATGGCTGAAACGCGCGGTTGAACAGCGCAATGCAACAACGCTGAAAATCAGCGCCGAGATTATCCGGCAGCAAACCGACTTTCTGGATAAGGGGTTGGATTATCTCAAGCCGCTATCCTTGCGCGATGTCGCCGAGGCTGTCGGGATGCATGAAAGTACCGTCAGCCGCGTGACCACAGGTTTGCTGATCGCGACGCCGCGCGGCGGCATGCCATTGAAATCTTTCTTCAGTGTTAATATTGCCTCTAGCGACCCTGATAACGACACATCAGCGGCCGCAGTGCGGAATATGGTCAAGCGGCTGATCAGCCAAGAAACCCCGGGAAAACCGTTGAGCGATGAAGCGATCTGTAAAGCGATAGCCGATCAGGGGATCAATCTGGCACGCCGCACGGTGGCTAAATATCGTGAAATGATGCATATCCCGTCATCATCACAGCGCCGCATGCAGGCACGTCTTGCCAATCTTGGCTAAGTCTTTTTACCCCTGATTTTTGGCTCCCTTGGCATGGCCGTCAGTTCTTTTATGAACTGGCGGTCTTGTTATTGCGGTACCCGGTGCCGCCTGTGGGGGCGCGTTAGAAGACGGGCTATTTACCAGCGCGGGCGGCAACCAACGAACGGGTGATGAAATATTCCTCGCTGCTAAGCGGCGTATCACTGATGAATTGGCCAAGCGGCATGGTGTGTTGATTTTCGATATTGCCGTCATTGTCAAAATGGACAAATTCAATGCCAAGATCCTTAGCGTTCATAGTCTTAGCGTTCATATCCGGGGCACGCATATCCGTGGCCTTCATATCCATGGCGTCAGCAAAAACGGTTTCAGTTTTCTGGCTGAATACGGGTTTTGTCTGCCGGGTCATGGCGTGTCTCCTGATGTTGGTTCAACGGTTTTTTGACAGATTGCTGTCCTTACGCGGTCATGTTGCATGTCGCATGCCATAACCGGTCGGGCGCCTCACAAATATCTAAAAACTGTGTGGACGTTGCCCTTCAGGGCGGGGCTTATTGTTGATTTGATACTGGCCGCTAATGGCTGGCGATGCTAGTTGGCGGCGGTCTGGCGTAATTCGCCCCCAACGCTGATCTGGCGGCCGATGTCCATAAAGCGTTCGGGGTTGACCGATGTGCCATTGACGCGAATTTCGTAATGCAGATGGATGCCAGCGGTTTTGCCGGTGCTTCCCATTTTGCCAATCACGCTGTTTTCGCCAACATAATCTCCGCGTTTGACGGTGATCCGGGCAAGATGGGCATAGGTGGTGACAATATCATAATCATGCTGGACCCGGACCACCTTGCCAAATGATCCCTCAACCCCGGCAAAGATAACCGTTCCCGGTGCGGTTGAACGCACATTTTCCTGCCATGTGCCGGCCAGATCAAGCCCGTGATGAAAGGTGAATTTACCGGTTTTTGGATGTTTGCGTTTGCCATAGGGGCTGGTGACGTAGAAATAATGCATCGGCGATTTGAACGGGATTTTCCGCAAGGCGGCGCGATGTTCGGCGAGGCTGATCATCAAATCCTTGAAGGCACCATCATCATTATTGGCCGTATCGAGACCGGCAACAGG
>CAZYKI010000083.1:0-3109 GCA_964648035.1 uncultured Candidatus Puniceispirillum sp.
TTTTTTGGCAAATTTGTAGATGATGGTGTGATCAGGCAACGAGTCGAATGATGGCTCGATGACCTTTTCCCGCCATTGCAGCGACCGGTTTGACGCGGTTACCGACCCGTAGGTCTCGAACTGGGTCGTTGCCGGCAACAGATACACACCGTCGGTGCGATCAGACAAAACGGCGGAAACGGTTGGATATGGATCAATCACGACCATAAGGTCGAGCTTTTCCATCGCCGTCTTCATTTCCTTCATCCGGGTCTGCGAGTTTGGCGCATGTCCCCAGAAAACCATCGCCCGCACATTATCAGGCTGATCGATATTGTTCTTATCCTCAAGAACGCCATCAATCCAACGCGATACCGGGATACCTGACATATTCATCAGGCTCTTGGTTTTACCGTCCTTACCCTTGATCGAGGCAAACCGGCCTTTCAACCAATCGATATCTTCACCCCAGACCCGCGCCCAATGTTTCCAGGCGCCGGCTGACAGGCCGTAATAGCCAGGCAATGAGTGCGACAGCACGCAAAAATCTGTAGCCCCTTGCACATTGTCATGCCCGCGGAAGATATTCGCACCACCACCGGCGGTACCCATGTTCCCCAAGGCCAGCTGCAACGCACAATAGGCCCGCGTGTTGTTGTTACCGTTGGTATGCTGTGTGCCCCCCATACACCAGACAAAGGTGCCAGGGCGATTGTTGGCCATCAGCTTGGCAACCCGCTTTAGCTGCGAGCCAGGAACCCCGGTCACACGCTCGGTTTCGGCCGGTGTCCATTTCTTGACCTCGGCAAGCACATCTTCCATCCCGTAAACACGCTGGCGGATAAATTCCTTATCTTCCCAGTTGTTTTCGAAAATATGCCACATGATGCCCCAAATCAGCGCGACATCACTGCCCGGACGGAACCGCACATATTCATCGGCATGGGCCGCAGTACGCGTAAAGCGCGGATCACAAACAATCACCGGCGCGTTATTTTGCTCTTTGGCTTTTAACACATGCATCAGTGATACAGGATGCGCCTCGGCTGGATTACCCCCGATAATGAAAATTGCCTTTGAGTTATGCATATCATTATAGGAGTTGGTCATCGCACCATAGCCCCAGGTGTTGGCAACACCGGCAACCGTGGTTGAGTGACAAATCCGCGCCTGGTGGTCACCGTTATTTGACCCCCAATAGGCGTACAGCTTGCGGAACAGATAGGCCTGTTCGTTGTTATGCTTCGCCGAACCAAGCCAATAGACCGAATCAGGGCCGGATTTTTCACGAATATCCAGCATCTGGTCGCCAATTTCGTTGATCGCATCATCCCAGCTCATGCGGACCCATTTGCCGCCGGTCAGCTTCATCGGGTATTTCAGCCGGCGTTCACCGCTGGCTGTTTCCCGCACCGATGCCCCTTTAGCGCAATGCGCCCCAAGGTTGATCGGGCTGTCCCAGCCTGGCTCTTGGCCGGTCCATACACCATTTTGCACCTCAGCAATGACCGTACAGCCAACCGAGCAATGGGTACAAACTGACTTTTTGATTTCCGATGCGGCGGCCGATCCCGCGGCTTTCGCCGGCGTCACATTCGAGCCGACGAGCGCTGCGGCAGTGGCCACACCTCCAATAGCAAGTCCCGATCCGCGCAAAAAGGCGCGGCGGTCAACCACCGTTTCGGCGGCCTTGCCGATGAAAGATGATGACCGGGGGCTTCCCGCTACCCCTGACGTCTTCTTTCTAAGCATATCTTCCTCCTAGAAACTGTAAGAAAAACTGATTAAAACCGTGCCGTTTCATAAAACGCTTTGACATGGGCGGTTTCGCGATAACCGGCCCCTGACGGCGCTTCAGATTCAGTCGCTGATGCGGTCTTTCCAGCCACAGCCACAACACCGGCAGCGGCCACTGAAACAGCAGAACGCTTGAGGAAATCGCGGCGGTCTGCAACCGTATCCTGATCCTTTTTATTCGTCATTTTTCCCTCCAAAATGAGCCGCACACCACGCACGGCCAACAGCAACGGGAGCGTCACGCTATCCCGTTCCATCCATACTGAAAGCCTGGCTTTCAATGTCTAAAAACAATCGGCCGACGGTACCCGCCGGCGCGAAAAACACCGCCGATTTCGCCGCTTCAATATCACGCATCAGCAAGCCGGCCCATGGCTCAATGTGCTGGCGATAAAAACGCGCCTGCTCAGCAATCGTGTAATGGCGACCAAAATCACCCCGAATCAGCCCCGCCATCATGTCAAACAGGCTGGCGATATGGTCCTCTGGCTCCTTGACCCCGTCTGCCCGCACAACGCCAATCTCGGCCATATCGCCACGCAGATTGGCAAGCGGCTTATCATTCAAAAAGCCAGTCAGGTAATATGAGGCAAAGGGCAAAATCTCGCCACGGCCCACGCCGATAAAGACGCTGACATATTCGTTTCGGATTAGATCATTATCGAGGGTTTTGGCCAAATGCGCCAGTGTCAGACAAGCGCTTCCGATCGGCGTATTGTCACCATCAAGCGACGCCACCATATCGATCAATTGATCACTGGGTTCTTTTCGGAAGATCGATGCAAGAAAGCCATACATGTCGGCGCGCAGCAGATCTTCTTCCGCGATGTCTTGGTGCGATGCGACCTGCCCTGCCATGCCCTACCTTCGATTTGCTGTGCTTCCCCCAAAGCTTATCCAAGAAACGCTATCACAGCTTTGACCAGCGCGCAAACACCCAATCGCGATCTTAGGATATTTTTCTAATATGCTTCCACAGGCATGTGAACGCCCAGACACCGCAATCCACGCGATGGCGATTTACCGCGCCGGTCACCACAGCGTTGGCGTTACGATGGTTTAGGGGTGAAGTGCATCCGTTGGGGGCGCACGGGCCGCGGCGCATCCTTGATTGTGGTTGTGGTTGCAGACGTGACCGCAGGACCGGCCAACGGATCGGTGCCAGCATCTGCCGCTAGGCCGGTATCGATTGGCTTGGCGTCAGCGACGGCCGCCGGCTGTTCGGCCGTTGCGTCACCGCGTGCTTGTTTTGGATCATCCTGTTCGGCGTTGTCTTGTTGTGGCTGGTCTTTTTGTGGCTGGTCCTTTTGTGCGGGGGCATCTTGCGCTGTTG
>CAZYKI010000083.1:3209-4498 GCA_964648035.1 uncultured Candidatus Puniceispirillum sp.
GTCGCAGCATCGGTGTAATCTTCACCATATTCGACCATATCATCAACGACGGCAAACAGCGGGTTGAGCCGCCACAGGCGCCGCAACGCCATCTGCCGCAACCGTTCCGGCATGTCCCCGTTCAAAAATCGATCAAGACCAGTTTCTTCGTCAATGGTGTCCGGGTCAGGAAGGTCATATTTTTCCAACAAGGCGGCATCGCTCAACCCGGCATCTTCATCCGCTGGGCCAGCATCATCGACGGCTTGCAGATCATCCGGCTGCTCGTCCGGGGCCTCGCCTTGCACCACCGCTGATTTTCGGGCCGACCAGCGCGCCAGAAATCCGCTTTCGGTGGTCGGCTTGCCGGTCTTGTTGTCGATTGTCATTTCATACACATCCGTCTGATCGGCGTTTTAGTGGTAGTTCTGCCCTTTGCGGCGCGATGTCGGCGCCCGAAACGCGTCACCTTGTGCGACACGCGGACCCGATGCCGTGTCGGTCCGGGCGCCCCGCGCTTTGTCACGTTTCCGTTTCTTGAAGGGTTCCGGCTTGAAATGCACCGCGACAAAGGCCCGCACAAAATCGGCAATTGGTCCGTGCAAGGCCAGCTTTTCAACCTGATCTTCGCCGCAATCCTCGATATCTTGGATATTATAGGGCGACAGGCTAATTTCGGCTAGATGCACATCAACATCCGGATCATCATGCGGCTCGTCCGGGTCGTTCGCCCGTAAAACGGCATAAATTGCCGGTTCGGACGATGCCAGATTTTCGGCATAGGCTTCTGCCTCGGCACGATGCAGGTCAAGCGATGCCTCGGCGGTAAACAACGCCTCATCGCCATCACCACCCTCGGATTGTCGCAATCGCTGAAACTGCACATCATTGCTTGGTGGCAGACCAGTGCCAGCACTCAGCTCAAGCGGCACAAGATCGTGAATCACCCAACGATGCGATTGCCAAATATTGTCCAGTGTCTGACGTTCAATGATCAGACGCACAGCATAAAGAACATGCGGGGTGGTGGGCAAAATCTCCTGACTCACGGCACGGCTCCAGTCATCTATGGCTTTCAATAGGTGGGGGATATTTGCAGGCATGTCAACAAAGCGGCTTGTGTTTGACCCGATCTTGTCTAACCTTGGAAGGCGCAACCGGGGGGCAACAGGGCATTTTCACCGACACAAGGCGTGATGCCAAGAATGCAGGGCAAGAGATAAACAAGTGAAACGCGGGCAAACCGATATTCTGATTTGTGATTGTGGCGGCAGCATGCCGCTTGATGGCGACAAGTTGGCCACGGCATG
>CAZYKI010000083.1:4598-7129 GCA_964648035.1 uncultured Candidatus Puniceispirillum sp.
TGATCCGGCAAGCGGGCGATGCCATTCACCCCACGCCAAGCCTGACTTTGCACTCAACAGGCCGCTGTTTGATTTACGCCGATGCGGGCAAACCGAATGGCGGTGCTACGGCAGCGGTAGCGCTTGGCAAACGGCTGAACGGCCAGCTTGGCGTCACCGTCATGATTGCCAATGCCGATAATGACATGCTGGCCGACGATGATTGTGGCCTCCTCGCCACCGGCACCATCAGGACGGCACGCGGTCATTTTACCGCCTTTGATCTGGTTATCGACCGGTTTGCCCGGGCGTTGCCCCACAGCCGCGATGTGATGCTTTTTGAGCCGCTAGCCGACAATGTGGAAACAAGCTGTGATATTTTGATTGATTTGTCTGGCGGCACCGCGCTTTTTACCGGCTGGGAAAAACGCGACGGCTATTTCCGGGTGGCCGGTGACGATAGTGCCGCAATCACCGCGGTTGAGCGTGACGCAGGCCAGATGATCGGTGACTTTGAAAAGCCGATCTATGTCAAATTTGATGACAATCTGTGCGCCCATTCCCGCAACAAGATCAGCGGGTGTTCGCGCTGTCTTGATGTGTGTCCGGCGGGCGCTATCCACAGCCATGGCGACCATGTCGATATCGACCCCGGTATTTGCGGTGGCTGTGGCCTTTGCGCCGCGGTATGCCCATCTGGCGCGACCCAAACGACCTATCCGCCGCTGGACCGGCACTTGCTGGCGATGCAAAACTTACTGGCCTATTACACCGAGGCCGGTGGGAAAAAGCCGCGTCTTTTGCTGCATGACGACACCTATGGACGCGATATGATCAGCATGATTGCGCGCTATGGGCGCGGCCTACCCGCCGATTTGCTGCCGGTTTCGATGCATGCGACCGGGCGCGCTGGCCATGATATGATGGTTGCCGCCATCGCCTTGGGGTATGAACAGGTTATACTGTTGCTTGACCCACAAAAAGCGGCCGAAAATGCACCGCTTGAAACCGAGGCGACACTGGCCCGGGCGCTTCTTGCCGGGGTTGGCGCCGACGCCGACAATCGGATCATTTTAATCGATGACACTGATCCTGATCATGTGGCTGAGCGGTTCTATAACAGCCCGGTCAACGCCACATCAAAACCAGCCCCGTTCAGCCCGGTTGGCGCACCACGGGCGATGACACGGCTGGCGATGCGCGGCCTTGCCAAAGCCAACAACATCAAAGACTCGGTGATCCCTTTACCAGAACCAGCGCCCTATGGCCGGGTTACAATCGACACTGACAGATGCACAATTTGCCTGTCTTGCGTTGGCGCTTGTCCGGCTGGTGCCTTACAAGACAATCCCGATGCACCGCAGTTACTGTTCCGTGAAGATGCGTGCTTGCAATGCGGTATCTGTGTGGCGACCTGTCCGGAAAAAGTGGTGACATTGGTGCCGCAGTTCAACTTGGCTGACACGGCCATGGCGGCCGAGCTTGTGATCGAGGACACCCCGTTTCATTGCACAGCATGCGGAAAGGCTTTTGGTAGCACCAAATCGATCGAGCGGATTATCGACCGTCTTGCCGGTCACAGCATGTTTCAAGACAGCGCCCGCACCGATATGCTGAAAATGTGCGAGGATTGCCGGGTTGAGGCGATGTTCAACCAAAATGACAAAATGCTGGATGTCGGCGATCGACCAAAGCCCCGCACAACCGATGATTACATGAATTAGGCAAACCGGTTGGTCGCCCTGCAGCAGATAAGGGCCGCCCTAACTGGCCCGCAGCAGGGGCAGATTGACCAACAGATTTTGCGGCTTCATCCGCACCAGATTATGGCTGTCCATGGCGAGGCCCAAATAAACCGGCCGACCGGCCATCTCCGCTGTGAAACCATCCTCGGCCCGCAATTCAAAAAGACACAAAATCTGCTTGAGCCGTGATTCGGCAACAGCGTCACCATGATAGAGATCATTCAACAGCGCGGTCGAATCAGCATCAAGACCAACATGCCATGACCATGCATCATCCTCGATTTTAACAACCGGCGCGATGCGGACTGTCACCGCAAGAAAATGGGCAATCCATTTTTCCATCACCCGCGCCAAACCGTCTAATGCCGGCTGGGTAAAGGCGATATCGACCGAGGTGTTGAACATATCCGTGCGCGCCCAATATTCATCGGCTGTTTCACTCGCCAGAATATCTATCTGCACCTCGTTTTTGTCGTCTTTTGGGTCAATCAGGCGCTGCATGCCGGCCTGCAACTGAACCGTCGCATGGTCGGCCACCATAATCCGCCCCTCATCTAGCGTAACAGCTTGGGTCCGAAACAGCAGTTCGGCCGCCCGGACCTGCATGGGATCACTCGCGCCATCCAGAATATTGCGCAAGATGATCTGGGTCATCTGTTCAACAAACAATGGCGGAATAGAGGGGTTGGTGCCATGGGCCAGTGCCAGATAGGCCGACTCCAACCCATCATATGCGGCCAAAAAATCGCGAAACCGCAAAACCGCCTGATAATTATGGACCACATCCTTGTCGGCAAGCGCGGCAAG
>CAZYKI010000084.1:0-7114 GCA_964648035.1 uncultured Candidatus Puniceispirillum sp.
GAGATGATGCTGCAACAAACCGTGGTGGCAACGGTTATTCCCTATTTTCTTGAATTCACCCGCCGCTGGCCGGATGTCGGGTCATTGGCGGCCGCACCGCTGGACGATGTATTGGCGGCCTGGGCCGGCCTTGGCTATTACGCGCGGGCACGCAATCTTCACAAGGCCGCCCGGCAGCTGGTCGAATATAGTGACGGGCAGTTCCCCGAAGATCCGGTGGCGTTGCAGCGATTGCCGGGCATCGGCCCCTATACTGCCGGTGCGATTGCGGCACTGGCCTATGGACGACAGACGGTGGTTGTCGACGGTAATATCGAACGGCTTTTTTGCCGGTTTTTTGCCATTGATACGCCATTGCCAGCGGCGAAGAAACAAGTGGCAGCGGCGTATCAGACGCTATTACCGCTGCCGCGCCCCTCTGATGTGCCGCAAGCAATGATGGATTTTGCGAATGCGGTATGTTTACCGAAATCCCCGCTTTGTAGCCGTTGCCCTCTGGCGGCAAGCTGCCGCGGTCTGGCCTATGATATGGCTGAGTCCTTGCCGGTCAAACCCGCCAAATTGGCCAAGCCAACGCGGCAGGCGATTGCTTTTGTCGCGGTCAATAACGCGGGTGAGGTGTTTTTGCAAACACGACCGGAACAAGGTCTTTTTGGCGGTATGCTGGGGTTTCCCGAACAGGGGCTAAGCCGGGCCAAAACGGATACCGCGATCGGGGTTGACGATGCGGTCACCCCGCCCTTTGCTGCGGCATGGCAAATAGTGCCAGCACCGGTCACCCATTTGTTTACGCATTTTGCCGTTGAAATGCAGGTGCGGGTGGCGCGGCTCGACGGGCGGCCGCTGCCGGTAACGCCACTGGACGGGGGCTGGCACATGCCGCGCCCCACCGCCTTGCCAAGCCTGATGCGGAAAATCTGGACAGCGGCGCAACCGCACCTTTCGGGCGCTGACAGGTGACAGGGCGTGGCTGCCCCCGCTAGGCGATCAGTGGTTGAAATGCCGCATGCCGGTAAAGACCATGGCGATTCCGGCTTTATCGGCGGCGGCAATGACCGCGTCGTCCTTGATCGATCCGCCCGGTTGGATCACTGCGCTGGCGCCGGCGGCAATCAACGCTTCCAGCCCGTCGGCGAAAGGAAAGAACGCATCCGATGCGGCGACTGACCCAATCGTGCGGGGCTGTGCCCATCCTTGTTTGGTGGCGGTGTCTTGCGCCTTTTGTACGGCGATCCGGGCCGAGTCGACACGGCTCATCTGGCCGGCCCCGATACCGGCGGTGATGCGGTCTTTGACAAAGACGATGGCGTTTGACTTGACATGCTTGGTCACGCGCCAGGCGAATAGCATATCGTTGATTTCTGCGGCGGTTGGGGCGCGCTTGGTGACGACTTGCAGCGACTTGGCGGTGATGGTGCCACTGTCACGAGATTGCGCCAAAAATCCCCCCGCCACCGATTTTATTTTCACATCGCTGGCACCGCGCGGCGGCATAGCACCGGTCAGCAAAAGCCGCAAATTCGGCTTTTTGGCCATGATCGCCCGGGCCTCGTCACTGGCGTCAGGCGCGATCACAACCTCGGTAAAAATTCCGGAAACGGCAGTGGCTGTTTCCGCATCCAGCGGGCGGTTCATCGCGACAATGCCACCAAAGGCACTGACCGGGTCGGCCGCCAGCGCTTGCGTCCAAGCGGTTGGTAAATCATCGGCGCTGGCCACGCCACATGGATTGGCATGTTTGATGATAGCTATTGTCGGTGCATCGAATTCACCGACCAGTTCAAAGGCGGCGTCGGTATCATTGATGTTATTATAGGACAGCGGCTTGCCTTGAATCTGCTTGGCGCTGACCACGCCGGGCCGGGGGCTGCCGCTTTGATAAAGCGCGGCGTGCTGGTGGGGATTTTCGCCATAACGCAGGTCAATCACCTTGCGCCCGGCAAATGCGGTGATGGCCGGTGTGTCTTGGCCAAGATCACGCGCCATCCAGCTGGCAATGGCGCTGTCATAAGCAGCGGTTCGGGCAAAGCATTTTGCCGCCAGACGGCGCCGCAACCCAAGATCGGTGCCACCGGTTTGCCGGATCGCATCGGCGGCTTCAGCATAATCGGCCGGATCGCATAACACCGTCAGAAAATCATGGTTTTTAGCCGCTGCCCGCAACATTGCCGGCCCGCCAATGTCGATTTTTTCAACAAGCGTTGGCCGATCATCGGTTTTGGCCAGCGTTTCCTCAAACGGGTACAGATTGACCACCAGAAGGTCGATGGCCTCAATGCCCGCGCTGTCCATCGCGGCAAGATGTGTGTCACGGTCGCGCCGGGCCAAAAGACCGCCATGAATTTTTGGGTGCAGGGTTTTGACCCGTCCGTCCATGATTTCCGGAAATCCGGTTACTGTAGCCACATCGGTCACGGTAAAGCCGGCATCGCGTAGCAGGCTGGCGGTGCCACCGGTTGATAAAATATCAATGCCGGCCGCCGCCAAAACGCCGACAAACTCGACAAGGCCGGTTTTATCGGAAACCGAAATAAGGGCGCGGCGAATAGGAAATACGGTATCGTGGGCCATGGGCAATGTCTGCTCGTTATCGGGTTGTCCTGTCACGGCGCTGTTATGGCCGAGCTTGGGACGAAACGCAAACAGAACCTTATGGTTTGGCCGGATGCAGCCCTAGCCTGTAAAAAGCTGGGTGACCACCACGCCGGTGCCGGCGGCGGTGGCCAAAATGCGGAACAGGCTGGCTTTGTTGACAAAACACATCCAGCCGCAAATGACCACAATGGGCAGCACGCGCCAGTCAAGTGACCCGACCACCGGCGCCAGCCAGCGCAACGGCCCGGCCTCTAAAAACAGGGTGTCACGGAAAAACACATGCAGCGAAAACCACAAAAACAAATTGGCGATTACCCCGACAACAGCGGCAAGGATATGGTCTAGGGCGGCACGAAGGCGCGGCTGGCTGGTCAGCCAGTCAAGATAAGGTGCGCCGGCGAAAATCCATAAAAAGCACGGGGCAAATGTCGCCCACAGCGCCACCATCGCCGCCGCGATGCCATACCAGACACCGCCTGCCTTGAAACCGGTCACAAACCCCACAAATTCGGTGACCAGAATCAATGGGCCCGGCGTGGTTTCCGCCAGTCCCAATCCGTCCATCATCTCGGCCGGCGATAACCAGCCAAGATGCGCGACAACATCTTGGGCCATATAAGCCAAAACCGCATAGGCACCGCCAAAGGTCACGATTGCCAGTTTGCTGAAGAAATAGCCAATATCGGCAAAGATTGTTGGTCCGGCGACAAGATCAATGGCCAGCAGGGGCAGCCACCAAACCGCCAGCCACAGGCCGACCCGTTCCGCGGTTTGTCGCCAGCTTGGCAGGTCGGTGCCGGATGAAGGCGGGGCTGCGGCGGCTTGTGGCTGCAAAAATCCGGCTAAAGCGGCCATCGCAATAATCAATGGAAATGGCAGATTGACGAGATAAATACCCAGAAATCCTAACCCTGCCATCACCCATTGTGCGTTGCGTTTCAGGGTTTTGCCGGCCAGCCTGAGAAGCGCTTGCATGACAATCACAATGACCGCTGCCTTGATCCCGAAAAACAAGGCGCCAACAATATCAACCGCGCCAAACAGCATATAGACAAGGCTAAGTCCCAAAATAACCAGAGCGCCAGGAAGCACGAATAGCAACCCGGCAATCAACCCGCCAATAACGCCATGAAGCCGCCAGCCGACATAGGTCGCCAGCTGCATCGCTTCGGGGCCAGGCAACAACATGCAAAAACTTAACGCATTCAGGAACTGCGTTTCGTCAAGCCAGCGTTTTTCTGCAACAATTATCCGGTGCATCAAGCCGATCTGGGCGGCTGGCCCGCCAAATGACAGCGCGCCGATGCGGGCCCATACTGCCGTTGCCGCGGCGAGGTCAGGCGTGGTAACTGGCGGGTTCGCCCCGATGTCTTCAGAGGAGATATGGTGCATGCTGTGACGGCCCTTCATGTGATATGCCGATCAAAATCGCGATGATCAACAAACCGTCAGGCTTGAATAGCCCGCAAATAAATTACCCAAAACGAAATCCTAGCTATGCAAACCGGGCCATGCAAACCGCGCCATGCAAACCGGCCGTCATGATCCGCTGTCGTTGCGCTGGAACGCCCATTTTATATCGACCGCGCCGACCGACCGTATCGCGTCAAGCGGCATCGCCACAACGATTTGCTGACAACTCATGCGCCCGCTTATGTCAAAAAACAAAGAGGTGTCAAGCGATACTGTGCCGTTGGCACGAAATGTCCACCCGGTGCGGTTGCCGCGAATTTTTATCAAAATGCGCTGGTCGTTCAAGATCGCCGCGGTGACGCGGGGATGCAAATGAAATCGCACTGTGGCAAGGCGACCGATCTGGCCCGGCGCGCCGGTATATTCCAGCCGATCGGCGCCGCGCAAATTTCCCCCGCCTGTGGTCAGATATAGTTTGCGTTGATGAATGATTCCGTGTGACGGCGCATAGCCATTATGGCTGGCCACCGCCAAGAAACCACCTTCGGCCGGGCCGATGTTCAGGTCGGCGATGCTGGCAACGCGGCCACTCGCAAAATCGCTGGAACTAATGCCGTCAATGGTCAATGTCGAGTGGGCATTGGTTGATTCCAAAAGCCGCTGGAAATTTGTTTCCGAGATGATTTGTCCCGGGTTGACCACCAGCAGATTTTGTCCGACCGAAAATTCAAATCCCAATGTGCTTAGACCGGTGATATCGGCCTCGCTAACCGGCGATCCGGTATCCATGATGATGGTTGACCGGCCCGATGAGAAACGGACAAACCCGGTCTGCGGTGCCAGTTGCAGCAATTTACCCTTTTGCCCGCCGCGGGCCAATGTTTCCTCGATGATATCGGGGTCTTTCAATCCGGCACCGTTAAAGCGGGCAAACTGTCCGTCACCATGGCGCCACATGCGGCAAACAGCGCCCATCCTAGCGATGGTATTATCGAGCCATTTGATCGTGCTGAGTTCTTTTACCGGTCGTGCATTGCGAATCTCGATCAAGTCACGCATGATCGCCAGATGCTGATCCGGCATCCGGCTTTTGTGACCACCATCATCGTAAAGACGGCTGTCAATCAAATCGATCAGCAGATCCATCAATTTATCGAGATCTTCGAGCGGTGCGCCAAGCGCTGCCTCGGCAATAAACAGCCCCTTGAGCGCGGTGATCCGGTCATCTGCGCGGGCCAGCCGTTGCCAGTCCAAGGCCAGACAGCGCGCCTGCTGTTGGACCGATTTGGCAAGAAATTGTTGAAAAGATTCCTCGGCCGATCCGGCATACCAGTCGTAACAGAAAATCAGGTTGGCAAGGCGGGTGGCGATAATATCAGGGCGCCACCCAATCAGGTCCCAGCGCGCATTGCGGTTAATCCAGTTGGAAATCAGGGCTCGGGCGCGGCTCCGCGCTTGGCTGCCGCCAAAACTCCGCAAGTCACGCAACCAATCAAACCGTTCAAAGCCGGGTTCGGTGATGCGCCATGCGGCCCCACTTGTCATGATGGCTGACCCGCGGCTTGCCGATCCGCGCCAGTGATCGGGAAACCCCACCAAAAGCGGGGTTTCGCTGCGCCCGCGCAATGTCCATTGGAACAACCATGTGCGCCGGAAAAGCCGTTCGGCTTTACCAATCTGCCATACCGGAGATGTGTCCTTGCTATAGGCCATTTCGTCCGTCACAATCTGGTCGCGTGGCGTGACTGGCACAAGTTTATCCTAAACAGGTTAACCGAGCGATAAAAAACCCGTCAGCTCCGCCGATTTTCGTATAATCGCCGGGCAGAATGCGTAAGCAGCCGCGCCCATCAATCGATCCGGCAAACAGGCCGGCCTCGTCAGCGGTGATCGGGTCGATGCCAAACCGCCCGGCGGCGCCGTCGATGATCGCACTGACGACATCTTCCCCTTCTTCAGGTTGCAGCGAGCAGGTCGCATAGACAAATTTGCCACCCGGCCGAAGCCAGCCAAGGGCGGTGGTCGCCAGTTGCCATTGGATTTGTTGCAGGGCGGCAATGTCCTCGGGCTGTCGGCGCGCCAGAATATCGGGGCGCCGCCTGATCGTGCCGGTTGCTGAACATGGGGCGTCGAGAAGCACCGCATCAACCGGCGTGTCGGGGGTGAAATCGCGTCCGTCAGCCAATCGCAAATCAGCGGTCATCTTCAACCGTTTCAGGTTGCGCCGCAAGCGATCCAGCCGTTTGCGGTTTTGGTCAATCGCGGTCACGCGGGCGCCGGCGGCAATCAGCTGTGCGGTTTTACCACCCGGGGCGGCACACAGATCGATAACCGACTGGCCGGGGCTGACACCAAGCAGGCGCGCTGGCATTGCCGCACTGATATCCTGCACCCACCAATCGCCGGACTCAAATCCGGGCAGTTGGGTCGGGTCACCATCAAAAGCGCGCCGTAGGCTGCTGCCCTCGATCAATGTCGCGTCCAGTTTTGATGCCCAGTCAGCCGGGGCTGTGCGGACCGAAATATCCAGCGGTGGAGGTGTCATCGCAAGATTGGCGATTTCGGCAGTGGCCGTCTCGCCCCAATAATGAAGCCAGCTTTGTCGCAACCAGTCAGGCAAATTGTCCAAATGGCTGGTGGTTTGCCAGCGGGCGTCACCTTCACGGGTCAAACGGCGCATCACCGCGTTGGCAAGGCCGCATAGCCGTTCAAACCCGGTTGCGCGCATCAATTCAACGGTGTTGTCAACCGCGGCATGGGGGCCTGTTTTCAAGATCAATAGCTGCACAGCCCCAAGCAACAGCACAAGATTGGCATGGGCCTGCGCGCCAAACGGACGGCGACTAATCATCGGCGCCATGACTTTTTCCAATTGGCCGCGATGCCGGAGACTGGTGCTTACCAATAGCCGGACAAATTTGCGGTCACGCTCGTCAAGCTGTGGCAAATCCTGATTGGCGGCCAAGGCCTTGTCAAGCTGGGCCCCGTCCTCAATCGCCACCAGAATGTCATAGGCAATTTGACGGCTTGCCAGCTTGCCGTGGCGGGTGGTCGGCTTTTTGGTGGGCGTGCGCGGTGATGTGGCAGCAGCTGCGCCAGTCGGTTT